>JAGWBY010000090.1:25602-29485 GCA_021295675.1 Candidatus Latescibacterota bacterium
CCGGAATCAGGGGGTTGACCTTCTCTGGGTCGCCGCCCAAATCGGCCACGGCGTCGCGCATCACGGCCAAATCGACCACCGCGGGCACGCCGGTAAAATCCTGCATCACTACCCGCGCCGGCTTGAAGGGAATCTCTTCCTTGCCCGCGGTCTCGGGACTCCAGCGCGCAATGCGCTCGACGTCCTCGCGGGTAATCTCAAACCCGTCGCACTGCCTGAGCGCGGCCTCTAGTAGAATCTTGATCGAATAGGGCAGCCGGCTCACCTCGGCGACACCGTCTTCTTCTAGCTTTTGAATGCGGTACAGGACGCCGCTACCGCCGCTGCTTTGCAACTCGCAACGTGCGCCAAATTCGTCGTTTCTCTTCGTCATGGAAAACCTCTCGTAAATAGGAATGTTCTAAGTACACGACAGTAATCCAATGGACGTTAGGCATGGACACAGAGGAAAAAGATGCTTCGCTCCGCTCAGCATGACATTGGAAAGCAGCGGGCTAGCAGTTGTCATACTGAGCGAAGCGAATGTACTTAAAGGGATGTTTTAGAAAGTCGCCTTTAATATATTCAAGACCAACCCTACCTTCCACCTCCCACCACGGGCCGCCCATGCACAACCTGCGCCAATTCCTCGACCTCCTACGCCGCGAAGGCGAGCTCGTCACTGTTGACGCTCCGGTCTCCTCTGAACTCGAAATCGCCGAGATCCATCGCCGCGTCCTTGCCGCTGCCGGTCCGGCCCTGCTCTTCACCCACGTCGAAGGCGCGGACTTTCCCTGCGTCACCAATCTCTTTGGTACCCCCCGGCGCGTTGATCTAGCCTTTGGCCCTAGGCCGGAACAGTTTATCCAACAGCTAGTGCAACTCGCCCAAGACCTGCCCTCGCTCTCGCCGGGCAAGCTCTGGCCGCACAGAAACCTGATCCCCGCCGCGCTCAAGGTCGGGCTGAAGACCGTCGGCAAAGGCCCCGTCGGCGAGTGCGTGCAGTCGCCGCCCGACCTCGCGCGCCTGCCCCTGCTCAAAACCTGGCCCGAAGACGGCGGACACTTCATCACCCTGCCGCTGGTCTATACCGAACACCCCGATACCGGCCATCACAACCTCGGCATGTACCGCATCCAGCGCCACGATTCCCAGACCCTCGGCGTCCACTGGCAAATCCAAAAAGGCGGCGGCTTCCACTACCACGTCGCCGAGCAGCGGGGCGCAGACCTGCCGCTGGTCATCTTCGTCGGCGGTCCACCGGCGCTGATCCTCGCGGCCATCGCGCCTTTGCCCGAAGATTTGCCCGAACTGATTTTGGCCTCCCTGTTGCAGGGCGAGCGCCTGCGCCGCGTGCGAGGCTCCACTCTGCCCCTGATCGCCGAAGCTGAATTCGCCATTGAGGGCGTGGTGCCGCCGCACATGCGCGAGCCAGAAGGGCCTTTCGGCGATCACTACGGCTACTACTCGCTGCAACACGACTACCCAGTGCTCCAAGCCAAGCGCCTCTACCACCGCAAAGACGCCATCTTCCCAGCCACTGTAGTCGGCAAGCCGCCGCAGGAAGACATGTTCCTCGGCACCTACATCCAGCAGCTCATGGCACCCTTGAGCAAGCTAGTCATGCCCGCGATCAAGGCCATGTGGAGCTACGGCGAGACCGGCTATCACTCGCTGGCGGCCATCGTCGTCGAGGAGCAAATTCGCCTTTCGCATCCTGGGCGAGGACGGCGGCCAGCTCAACCTCACCAAGTTCTTGGTCGTAATCGATCGCCCCTTGGACTTGGGCGACTTCCGGCAAGTTCTCGCGTACACCCTAGCGCGGGCGCAGCTCGCAACCGACCTTTTCGTCATCGCCAATCTCGCCATGGATACCCTCGACTACACGGGACCAGCCGTGAACCAAGGCAGCAAAGGAATCCTCATCGGCGTGGGCGATCCAGTCAACGAATTGCCCGGAGAATTCAGCGGCGACCTGCCCGGCGGTGCCCGCGCCGCCGAGGTCTATTGCCCTGGTGCCCTCGCAGTGCAAGGTCCAACGTACGCGGAAGACCCCGGCTACGCCCAACACCTCGCCGCAGACCGCGCCGCCGCAGCTTGGCCGCTGATATTTTTGGTTGACGACGCCAGTGCAGCCGCCAAGAACGTCACCTTCCTCTGGAGTACCTTTACCCGCTTTGAACCGGCTGCCGACACGTATGCCGCCGCCGTCCAACTCCGCCGCCACCACCCCTGCTATACGCCGCCGATCGTCTTGGATTGCCGCATGAAACCCGGCTACCCGGACGAGCTGATAACAGACGAAGAAACGGCGCAAAAGGTCAGCCGACGCTGGCAGGAGTACTTTCCCCAAGGCGGCGTCGAAGGCGCGGAAGACCGCCTCGGCTACACCGGATTTTCCCTGTTGGACTAACCCTGAGCAGAGGCCGCTTCATGGATGATACTCTAGCGTTTGCCCCCATCGCCGAACTCGCCACCCTGATCCGCCGCGGCGAACTTTCCCCACTCGAACTCACCGATCTCTACCTAGAGCGCATTGAGCAATACAATCCGGCACTCAACGCCTATCTCGCCGTCACGGCCGAGCGGGCGCGCGCCCAAGCCCGCGCTGCCGAAGCGCAAATCGCGGCCGGCACCTACCTCGGCCCCTTGCACGGCATTCCCCTCGCCTTTAAGGATCTCGTGGATGTCGCGGGCCTGCCCACCACCGGTGGCTCGACCCTGCTGCGCGATAACGTCGCCGCAGCCGACGCCACAATTGCCCGCCGCCTCTTTGCCGCGGGAGCCGTGCTTTTGGGCAAAACGCATCTCGTGGAATTCGCTTTTGGCGGCACCGGCGTCAACCATCACTACGGGACCCCAGTCAACCCCTGGGATCCCGAGATCCACCGCCTGCCGGGCGGGTCGTCCTCTGGCTCGGGCGTAGCCGTGGCGGCTGGACTAGCCCCGGCTGCCCTCGGCTCGGACACCGGCGGCTCGGTGCGGATTCCCGCGTCCTTTTGCGGCCTCACCGGCCTCAAGCCCACTTTTGGCCTGCTCCCCAACACCGGCGTCTTGCCCCTCGACCCCACCCTCGACAGCATCGGGCCTTTGTGCCGCACAACGCAAGACTGCGCCCTATTGTGCCAAGCCATGGCAGACCCTCTGTCCGGTGATTCGCTTGTGGATCGCTTGGAAGGCGAGGTCGCCGGCCTCCGGCTCTGCTTCCCGCGCGAGTTTTTCTGGGACGATGTCGATGCGGAGGTCGAAGCAGCGGTGCGCGCCTCGGCGAGTGTTTTCGCCGACCTCGGCGTCTATGTCGATGAAATATCGCTCGATGTGCTCGACGATCTAGCCGAATGGCGCAGCGGGCCTAGCACCACAGCCGTCGAAGCCTATCTCTATCACCGGCGCAACCTCGAAGCCCACCTCGATCAGTTCGACCCCATTGTCTCAGCGCGCATACTCGACGGCCGCGATATCCTCGCCGCGGACTTCCTTGGGCAACTCAGAATACGCGACGAGTTGCGCTGCAAAGCCCGCACGGCCCTCGAAAACGTCGATTTTCTCATCACCCCAACCACCCCTTTTGCCGCCCCAATTCTCGACGAGATCGACCGCGACGATGTCTATTTCCCCATCAACGGCCTCTGCCTGCGCAACACCATCGCCGTCAACCTCCTCGATCTGTGCGCCGTTTCCTTGCCCTGCGGGTTCACGCGCGACGGCTTGCCCATCGGCTTACAGCTCATCGGCCACCCCCACGACGAGGCGCGGTTGCTGCGCCTCGCCCGCGCCTTTGAGCAAGCCACGGACTACAATCTCCTCACGCCCGCACTCGACGACTTCGCCTAGCAAAGTGCGACCGGATGGCTTGCCAATATGCGGAGCTAACTCTATATTTTTTGCCCTACGTGCTCCCATC
>JAGWBY010000090.1:29573-50767 GCA_021295675.1 Candidatus Latescibacterota bacterium
ATCTTCGCCCCCTTTGGGAACGACCACGATCGCAACATCGCCTATTGCCGCGACGCCGGCGCCACCCACATCGTCTTGAACACCGGCCAACTCTCTTCAGATGACGCACCCGCGGCCGACGCGCTCAAGACACTAGCCGACCAATACGCCAGTGCCGAAGTGGTGCTGGCCGGGCTGACTCCGCCTCGCCTCAGCCTCGACGCCTGCGTTGACGACGCATCCCGCGCACGCGAAGTGGGATACATGCGCCGCCTGATCGAAAACATGGGCCACGCTCAAATACCCTTCGTGCATTTCTACCTCAGCGCCGACGCGGCCCCCACCGACCCAGACGAGCGGCAGCAGCACTGGCAGGGCTTGGTGGAGGTCTTCCGTGAACTCGGCCAAATCGGCGAAGGTGCCGGCGTGCGGATCTCGACCCACACGTTTCACGTGCCCGACCGCCTGATCTGGAACAGAGAGACCTTTGCAAATCTCATGGCCGCCACCGACTCGCCAGCCCACGGCCTGACCTTCTGCCAAGGCAAGTCGCAAATGGCTGGCGACAGCCTGCCCGAGGTCATCCGCCACTTCGGCGACAAGGTCTTTATGGTCCACGTGCGCGACATCGCCACCAAGGCCCAAGGGCCTTCTACTCCGGAAATCGAGCAGCGGCTGGCGAACTTAGGCTACCTCGAAGTGCCCTTCGGCAAGGGGGAAGTCGATATGGTCGGCACCATCCGCGCCCTCAAAGAAATCGACTACAAGGGCCAGATTTACCCCGAGCACTTCCCGTCCATCGCCGGCGACCACGCCGCGGGGCTAGCTTGGACTCTTGGCTACATCCGCGCCTTAGACCAAGCGGTCGTCGTCTGAAGGGGGACCGGCCGGTCCCCCCTACGTCGGCAAATGGACACCCCCTTTTAGCCGATCTATATTTAACCAATGGTGCTAGTTTGATGCTACAATATATTGTGGTATCAGCGACGGATGACGCGACTTGTAGCAGGTGGTTCAAAGCTCTGTACAGGTACGCTGAGAAGCCGACCGGATGCTCTACATATAGTATCTGAACGGTAGACGAACTAGCACAATTTGGTTATTATCCTCTATGGTTGTACCTCCGAGAAGCAATTTTGAAGCCTAGATACTGCAAATATACTTCTTAGATCGGGGGTAGCCGCCTCTTATATTGTACCCGCTCAAAATGGCCAAAGTCCGGCATCGAAAAGGAGGACTCGTTAATATGGAAAGGATCGTGAAGAAAAACACCAGCGCATCCATTACTTACTGCAACGTAGCCTCACAAAGCCGCGGCCCCGTGCTGGAAAAATCGCAAGATGCCTCGGGGCCTTGGGTGCCGGACAAAGCGGAGTTCACCAACTACACGAACGACACCTTCGCCCTTGGCCTCCAGTACCGGCTGGCGGTGGCATGGAACCTAGGTCAACCAATTTTGATCGAGGGAGAGACCGGGATAGGCAAGACGGCCGCGGTCAACAAGATGGCGGCGGATCTCGGATGGGAAGTACACAGTCTGTACTGCCACTCAGGGACGAAGCCCGAGCATTTGCTGGGGCAATATGTCCCAAATACGAAGACGAGCAAGCCACCGTATGTCTTCGCGGAAGGCCCAGTCACTAGGGGATTGCGGCAGGAGGAGGGAAGAACTAAAGTGATCCTGCTGGAAGACTTGAATTTCCAAATGAAGAGACGGGGGGATGTACAGAGTGTTTTGGTAAGTGTAATGGACTCTCTGAACCGGAATAGCACTTTCAATCTCGCTGAGTACGTTCCCGATCAGGGAATGATCGAGGTCAGCAAGGACAAGACGAAACTGGTGGCGCTCGTCTGCCCGCCGGGCGGCGGCTATCTGAATCGGGAACCGTTCGACGTGAAGTTTGTAGATCATTGGATGTACCAGAAGCTGCCTAGCGAACTACCGTTTGAGGCGCGTAAAGAACGAATGCTCGGTTTGTGACTACCTAAAAGAATCGATGAACCACCCCAAGTAGAGACCGCTTAACCCGAACTGAGATATTGTCAAATGTTGTGGATCAGTTCCGAGCGTATCCCGGTGAATTAGGCGGCTTTTTTGATGATCCCATCGCTAAATTCCACGCCTTCGACGACTTTGTCCAGCCACTTATAGCCGTGTAAGCGCTGCCATTTTTTTTCGGCTTCGGTCGCCAGTTTGTAGACCATCATCAGGGTGGCTTTGCGTGAGCCACAGCCCTTGGTCTGGCGGGTGCGGTGGCGCACCGTGCTAAAGGTTGATTCGATCGGATTGGTGGTGCGCAGGTGACGCCAGTGGTGGGCTGGAAACTGATAGAAGGTAAACAGGGCGTCTTTATCTTTTTGCAAACAGTCGCAGGCTTTGGGGTATTTGGCCTCATACAAGGCGATAAACCGATCATACTGATCCAGCGCCTCGGCGCGGGTATCGGCCCCATAGATCTGGTGGATCAGTTCCTTGGCCTTGGGCTGTTGACTTTTGGGCAGGGTATCCAGCACATTCGCCGTTTTATGAACCCAACCGCGCTGCGCTTGGGTGGCCGGATATTCCTCCCGCAACGCCGCCCAAAACCCCAACCCGCCATCGCCGATGGCCACCGCCGGGGCTTGGGTCAGTCCCCGAGCTTTGAGGCCCTGGAGGAGCGCCTGCCACGACAGTTTGCTCTCGCGCTGGTCGTCCTCGATGGCGATCAGCTCTTTGCGGCCATCTCGGGTGGCCCCAATGACGACCAACACGCAGGGCCGATCGGCGGCCAAGCGGACGTTGAAATAGATGCCGTCAGCCCAAATATAGACCTAGTGCTTGTCGGTCCAATCCCGCCGACACCACCGCTGGTATTCGTCGTCCCAAAGCGCTTTGAGCCGGACGATATTGGTCGGGGATAACCCGGTACGCCCTCGCCCAAAATCGCGCTCAACGCCGCGGGAAACTGCGCGGTGGACACCCCTTTGAGATAGAGGGCGGGAATCAACGCGTCGATCGAGGGGCTGCGCCGCAGATAGGGCGGCAAAATCGCGCTGGTGAAGTGGTGCTCGGCGCGTCGATCGTGAACCCGGGGCTGGCGGATAGGAATCTTGCCGACCCCCGTGACCACCTCGCGCGCGGGGGGGCGGCCATTGCGCACCACCAACTGGTGCCCCGATCCATCGCGCTGCGCCTTGCACCGCTCAATATAGGCCTCCACTTCCAACTCTAAAGCCGCCGGCAACATCCGACGAGCCCCTTCGCGCAGCATGGCTTCCAAGCTGCCTTGGGTTTCTTCCTCGATTAGCGTAGCCACCTCAGTGGCGGTATATTCTTGCATGACGAGCGTATCCTTTCTCCCTCACAGCGAGGGCTTTTAATAGGTTGAGCGCTATTAAAACTAGGATACGCTCGTTGGGCGCTCAATCCCGCATCCACAACTTTTGAATATACCTCTGAACCACCCCAAGTAGAGACCGCTTAACCCGAACTCACGTTATATTTAACGTGAGTTCGGGTTAAGGTGAGGGCTTCCTTTTTGGCTAAACTTAGAAGCTGTTGAGCTAAAACGAATATCAGAGGAATAAGGCGATTTTACGGCGATTTCAGAACCCGGTGGACCTTCAAAACAGGGCTTATACGGCTGAAATCAGCCCTTTTCCGTGGGTCATTCCGAATAACTCAACAGCTTCTTAGGTTTGCGCACCATCAAGCCTAGCCATCCAGGAGCCCTCGCGATGAATTTAGTCGAATTGTTTTGCCACGTCGATGATTTTTGCCAAGCCTTTGAGACGCAATGGATTGGCCACCAACTGATGACCGGGCGTCGTCGCCGCCGTCGTGCCGGTCGGCTGTGTTTGAGTGAGATTATGACGCTGTTGATTTGGTTTCATCAGTCCCATTACCGAGATTTCAAAGCCTTCTACCGGCACCATGTGTGTAGGCACCTACGCGATGCTTTTCCTCGATTAGTTAGCTACGGACGCTTTGTCGAGTTAATGCCTTCGACGCTGATTCCGTTATGTGCTTATCTGCGTCAGTGTCAAGGAGTCTGCACGGGTATTTCGTTTATCGACTCAACCCCGGTGGCCGTATGCCATCCGCGTCGTCGGCATCAGCACCGGCTGTTGGCCGGCCAAGCCCAAGGGGGCAAAAGTTCGACGGGTTGGTTTTTCGGATTCAAGCTGCATCTGGTTTTCAATGATCGAGGCCACTTGCTCAACGTGGCGCTAACCCCCGGTAACGTCGATGATCGCCAACCCGTACTTGGGCTGGTGCCCGACCTGTTTGGCAAGCTATTTGCCGACCGAGGATACATCTCAACAAGCTGAGCAAGCAACTGAAGACGCGCTTCGATCTACAGTTGATTACCAAGCTGCGATCCAACATGAAAAATCAACTCCGGCCGATGGCCGACAAACTCTTGCTGCGCAAACGAGCGCTGATCGAAACCATCATCGATCAACTCAAGAATATCGCCCAAATTGAACACACAAGACACCGCAGTCCGATCAATTTTATGGTCAATCTCCTCGGTGGATTGATTGCTTACTGCCACCAACCGAAAAAACCGGCGCTAAAAATCGATCAACCACTCCAAAGAGAGGCCGCTTAACCCGAACTCACGTTATATTTACCTTTCAACCCCATTGGAAAGGTACTGCTATGCCTCATCTTACCTCCGCAGACAAGTGTTCCTTTAAGGAAAATGGCTGTCTCATCGTTCGCGATGTGCTCACGTCCGCGCAAATTCGAGCCGCTCAGGACGCCCTCTGGACCGGCATTGACGCTGATCGCGATAATCCTGCAACTTGGATCGAGGCTGGGCCGCGCACCCCTGTGCCCGCCCATCACCCGGCCATCCGCGCCGCCGTCCACGAGTCGCCGCTCTTCGCGATGATGGAGGAAATGGTCGGCGCAGGCCAGCTCAATCCCAACAACGCCGGTCCCGCGCTGGTGTACCCAGCCAAAGACAAGACTTGGTCCCTGCCCGAGCGCGGCCATCTCGACGGCTACTACACCCCTACCAACGGCGTGCCCGAAGGCACGGTCGGCTACATGACCGTCAACGTCACGATTTACGTCGAGGACATCGATTCGCAAGGCGGCTGCTTCACCTATTGGCCCGGCAGCCACAACGTGGCCTACGAGTACTTCAAGACGCACTCGTTGCTATCGGTACAGGGCGGCGTTTCCAGCGACGTATTTCCCGAGGGCACCTTCCCTAAAGGAAGTGAATTCGTCGGCCAAGCCGGCGACGCCATCTTCTGGCATGGCCAGCTCTTTCACACGGGTTCCAAAAACGTCAATCGCAACATCCGCATGGCCCTCATCGGCCGCTTCTCGCGCAAAGACACCAACGATATCCGCTTTGAGACCTGCGACGACCAATGGGCGCATTGGCAGGGGATTAGCTGATGCACCTCGTCTTCAGCCCGACCCTCTGCCCAGACCTTCTCTTGCCCGAGGTGCTCGACCTAGCTAAAGCGGCCGGCTTCTCCCGCATTGAAATCTTCCGCGCTTACACCGAGAGCTCCCCCGTCCACTGCGACTGGTCCGTGCCCATGGTCCGCACCGTCATTGCGGACGCTGGCGTGCAACTTGCCGGCTTCAACATCCGCAACCTCACCGGCCGCAAGGCTGACTCCGACGAGCGCAACCTCGCCTACAACTTGCGCCAGCTCGAATGGGACATCCACCTGGGCCGCGCCCTCGGCGTCAAAACCATGAACACGAAGGGCGGTGCCCGCACGGACGAGGCCCTCGCCGACCTCATCGAAGGCGTCAACACGCTCCTCGACAACATCCCCGATATCGACCAAGGCAACCGCCTGCAAGGACTGGCCGACTACCAAGCGGTGATGCCCGAGCTACCCGAACGGGCGCGCGCGCTCTTGGACACCGGCCACTTGCTCTCAGTCGGCGAGCCGATCATGCCCTTTGCCGAGGCCCTCGCCGGGCGCATTGGTCTCATCCACCTGCGCGACCAGCAGGGTGAAAAACCCGTGCCCTTCGGAGAAGGCGAACTGCCCTTTGCGGAGTTGTTCGAACTGTTAGCGGATAGCGGTTACGACGGTCCCCTCGTCGTCGAGCTTGAGGAGGTCGATTGGGACGAGCCGCTCCCGGCAGCTATTGCGGCACGAGAATACATCGAGGCCCTCCTCGGCTGAATTGGGGCGCGGCGCATACATAGGACAGACCTCGCTCCTGCTGTTTGCCCCACCCTGTATCACCTCATACATTCCCCGGCTAGACCCCCACTCAGGAGCCTACCATGAAAAAGATCACCACCGCCGACTTCCGCGACTATCGTCGCGACCGCTTCATCGACGCCCAAACCACCCCCGCCGCCCGCCTCGCCCCCACCTATATGCTCACCAACGAAATGGGCGTTGACGGCGACATCTGCGAGGAACTCTCTCCCGCTCTCTGCGCAAAAGTCGAATTCGACATCCCCTCGGCCAAGACCAAAGGTGCCGAACTGCTCTTTTACGTCAACGCCGACAAATCCACCGCCGACAAACCCATGCGGCTCCAAGTCAACGGCCACGTCCTCACCCACCGCCAAGACCGCGAGCGCATGCTCACCGGTGGTTGGGACCGCAAGAAAATCGCCGCCAAATACCTCAAAGAAGGCACCAACGAATTCGTGTTCTCGCACAGTGGCGTGTTGCACATTGACCCCTTCCCAGGAGGTCTAGCCGACGCGCCCTCAAGCCGTTCGAGCCGCAGCTTTGACGGCGGCAAGACTTGGCACCAAGGCACCTTGGGCGAAGCCCGCGCCATTGAAGGCGAATATAGGGACATCCGCCCCAAGGGACGCTCTGCTCGCCGGTCATCGACCTCGCCGACGAAGACGGCCGCGGCCGCATCGCTCCGCGGATGGGCATTCGCCGCCTGCACCTGAAGGCGCGGATGCGCCAGCCGCAAGGGACCCAAATACACTTCGAGTTGCGCACGGGTTCGACGCCTTCCTTTGATCCGCGCACTTGGACGGCTTGGGAACGAGGCACAGCCTTGCAGTGGCCCGGACGCTTTGTGCAGTGGCGCGCCATCCTCGAAACCGACGCAGCCAACAAGACCCCGACGCTCCAAGCCGTCACGCTCGAAACCGATATTGAGGAGGACGCCAACAGCCTCGCCCCCTTCAAGCAAGCAGAATTCGACCAACCCGAGCTCGTACACAGCTCGTACCCCTTCGCCTATATGGGGCTGCACCCGCACCAAGAGCGGCTGCGTAAACAGTACCGCCTCGACGAGGTCATCGCCGCGGGCAAAACCGAACTCGAACAGCTAGCCCTTTTGCGCGACTGGGTCCACAGCCAATGGCTGGGCTGGCAATCCGACAAATATCCCCACTGTCCCTCTTGGAACCCCCTCGAAGTCCTCGACACCACCAAGGGCGACTGGGGTTTCGGCATGTGTACCCACTACGGAGCGGTGTTCGCCGGCTGCGCCTCGTCCCTGGGATGGGTGGCCCGCTCAATCGTCGTCGATCACCACTGCTTGGCCGAGGTCTGGTGCGAAGAGTTGCAAAAGTGGATCCTCGAAGACGCCGGCCCGGCCCGCGAATTCGACGCCACCTACGAAATCGACGGCGTGCCCATCAACGCCTTGGAACTGCACGAGGCCGCGGCGGACGAGCGGCGCGAAAAGATCATGGCCAACAAGTTGCCGCAAAGCTATATCGACGTCTTCTGCCGCTTCGGCATTCCGCTGCGCAACACGCACCTGATCTTCGCCGAGCCAGCCGAGCTGCGCCACGGTTCCGGTCAATACCACTGGGATGGCTATCTGTGGTGGTCGGACGACGTCGATCCCCGCTATGCCGAATACTCTTTGCAGACCTCTCGCATCGGAGACTTCTACTGGTCGGTCAACCAGACGCGGCTCTACCTCCAAGTGGCGGAAAAGGCGCGTGCGCTGCAAGTCGATCTAGAGCACACCGCGCCCAACTTCTCGCACTTCTTGGTGCGCCAAGACGGCGGCCCATGGCGCGAGGAGCGCGAGGCCCGCTTTGAGTGGACGCTCGCCGCGGGCGAAAACCTGCTCGAAGCGCGGGCGGTCAATATCTTCGGCAAGCAGGGCCGCATCGCCAAAGCGCGCGTCGAAGCGTCGTAAAGCCATCTAGCTTGTGAGCGCCTCGCTCTCTCTGGCCACGCGCGCCCTGCGCGGTTTCCTCTGGAATGGCAGCGCTTCCGTTATCCAGCTCGGCGTCATGCTGGCGCTCTACAAGCTCTTGCCCCTCGACGATTTGGGCCGTTTTGAGTGGGTACTGGCACTGATAATGCTCCTATCGCTGGTCGGCGATTTAGGTCTGGGCGCAGCCCTAGTCCAGTTGCCAGACGCGAGCGAGGAACACTTCGACACGGCCTTCTGGACTTGTTTGAGTTGGGGACTGCTGCTCACCGCTGCGGTCGTCGCCGTGTCCTCTTGGTTGGCTCCTTTTCTGGGAGGTGACGACCCGCACACCTTCGACCACGTCCTGCGCACGTTCTGCCTAGCCATCCCCTTCGCCTCATTGGCGGGCCTGTTGCGAGCCAGACTACAGCGCAACCTCGACTTCCGCGCCGTAGCCCTTTCCGAGCTCGTTTCGGTCCTGACCTTCGGCCTTGCAGTGACGCTGCTACTTTTCTGGCGACCCGAATTGGGCGTCCTAGTCCCGGTTATCGGATCAGTTGTACGCGAACTAGGTCTTTTCAGCAGCCTCGCTCTCTCGGCCCGCTGGCTTCCGCGCCTGCGCTTCCGGCCTCAAGCTCTGCGCCAAATTTCTGGCTTTGCCTTGAATCTTACGGGCTCGCGCGTGGTGGCCCTGCTCAATACCAAGATCGCTTACTTCTTCATCTTCATACCGCTGGGGGCCACGGCCCAAGCCTATTACAGTTTGGCCGAACGATTGACCTTGCAACCCCTGACCCGGCTGGCGACGACCATCCAGCGCGTCTCCTTCCCAACCTTTTCGACAATCGTGGACGACAACTCGCTCCTACGCCGTGGTTATTTGTCCTCGGTACAGGGCTTCGTGCTAGCGTTGGGTCCGGTCCTCGCGGGGATATTCGTCTTTGCGCCGGAGATTGCCGCCTTGGTCAACACCGAGCCGGTGTGGATGGTGCTGCGCCTGTTGGCCGCAGCCACGCTTTTGAAAGTCGCCAGCACCTTGGTCGGTTCGATTTTTATGGCCAAAGGCAAGACCAACTGGTCTTTCTATTGGTCGCTCTTTAGCATGGGGGTGCTGATCCCGTCCCTGTACTTCTATGGCCTGCCGCGCGGCGTCGAAGGCGTGGCCAGCGTCATCGCCGCGGCGGCCTTGCTGTTCTTGCTGCTGTCGCAGTACCTCGTCAACCGCTTGATTGACCTACCTTTTGCAACCTATCTCGCCGCGCTCAGCCGTCCCGGTTTGGTGGTCGCCGGCGTCTTCACCATTCTCCTGCTAACTCGCCCCCTACTGCCCTGGTCGCCACTCGCCGTCCTCATTGTCGGTGCGATCCTTGCCAGTGTCGCGACCTCAGCGGCCCTCTTCCTCTTCGCCCGCGACCTTTGCCGCACCTACTGGCAGAGCCTGCGCGGAACCTGATTCTGCCCTAGGCAAAAATTGCGCAAGTGCCTATTTTGGAATATGTTTTTAAGGAACTGCTCTAAAGGAGATTGCGCTATGAGCGAGATACAAAATGGCCAGACTGGCACCCTGCGCCTCAAGACCGGCCTTGCCGAAATGCTCAAGGGCGGCGTCATCATGGACGTCGTCACCGCCGACCAAGCCAAGATCGCCGAAGACGCCGGGGCCACCTCGGTCATGGCGCTGGAAAGAGTGCCCGCTGACATCCGCGCCGAAGGCGGAGTGTCGCGCATGTCGAGCATCGAAAAGCTGCGCCAGATCATGGAGTCCACCTCCATTCCGGTCATGGCCAAATGCCGCATTGGTCACTTTGCCGAAGCGCAAATGCTCCAAGCCCTCGGGATCGACTACGTTGACGAAAGCGAAGTTCTGACCCCAGCCGACGAGCACTATCACGTCGATAAGTTCGCCTTTGAAGTGCCCTTCGTCTGCGGCTGCCGCAACCTCGGCGAGGCCCTGCGGCGGATTGGCGAGGGCGCGGCCATGATCCGCACCAAGGGCGAGGCTGGCTCGGGCAACATCGTCGAAGCCGTGCGCCACATGCGCTCAGTTACCGACGAGATCCGCCGACTGACGATCCTGCGTCCCGAACAGCTAATGACCGCGGCCAAAGACTTAGGCGCACCGTATGAACTGGTCCGCTGGGTCGCCGAGCACGGCAAGCTGCCAGTGCCCAATTTTGCCGCTGGTGGCGTCGCCACGCCAGCCGATGCCTCGCTGATGATGCAGCTCGGCGCTGAGGCCGTTTTCGTCGGCTCTGGGATCTTTAAGTCCGGCGACCCGGCCATCCGCGCCAAAGCCATCGTCGAAGCCACCACCCACTACGACGACCCAGAGGTCCTGATCCGCGTCTCCGAAAACCTCGGCGAGGCCATGGTCGGCATCAACATCGACACCCTCGAAGAGAAGGACAAACTACAAACTCGCGGCTGGTAAGCACCGCACAGATGCAAACGGAAAATGCCCCGTCTCTGCTCTGTCAGGGACGGGGCAATCTTATGGTATAAGCGATGATTGGAATTTTGGGATTGCAGGGCGACTACGCGGCCCACGGCAAAATGCTCGACGCCTTGGCCGTCGAATCCCGCGTGGTCAAAAAGCCGGAGCAGTTGTCCACGGTTGACGGCCTGATCTTTCCCGGCGGCGAGAGCACGACGCTAATTAAGCTCATGGACTCTTGGGAGTTCTGGGCACCGCTACGGGACTTCGCCGCGGCCGGCAACCCCATTTTTGGCACCTGCGCCGGAATGATCCTGTTGGCCAAAGGCGTCTCCAACCCACCGCAGAAGTCCCTTGGCCTGATCGACATCGACGTCGAACGCAACAGCTATGGCCGCCAAGTCGATAGCTTCGAAGGGACGGGCGTTTGGGCGGCGGATGAGCAACCGCGATCACTGCCGATGATTTTTATCCGCGCACCCCGCATCGCGCGGTTGGGCGACGGGGTCGCGGCGCTGGCGACCTGCGGCGACGATGCGGTTGTGGCGCGCCAAGGCCAAGTGCTCGTCGCCTCGTTCCACCCTGAGCTGACCAGCGATTTGAGCCTACATCGCTATTTCGTCGAGATGGTCGGGCGCTAGGAAATCAAAAGCAGCGACGACGGTCGCTTGGTATTGAGAGACTTCTAAATCCTCTAGGAGGCAACCATGCGCCTCTCACTGACCTTATGTCTGCTCTTGTTCAGCCGTGCCTTGGCCGACGCTCCGCTCACTATCGTCGAGCAAGGACAGAGCCGAGCACGCATCGGCGTCCACCCCGAAGCCGACGAGTGGGAGCGCCGCGCTACCAGCGACCTAGTGCATTATATCGAGGAAATGAGCGGTGCCCGCCTGCCGCTCATTGACCAGTCCGACGCTCTGCGCCAAGCCCTAACCGAAGCCACCCCACTCATTCTGGTAGGCCGAGCCGCCCTCGAAGCCGAGCCCTCCTTAGGACCCCGCCTACAAGCCCTGCAAAAGCCCCGGCCCGTCCTGCGCAGCGACGCCATTATCGCCCAGCGCCAAGGCAACCGCATCTATCTGGTCGGGACCAACGACGAGTCGCACTACTATGCCGCGGTGGAATTGCTGCACCACTGGGGCTGCCGTTGGTACCTGCCTACCGACTTCGGTGCCAGCATCCCCCGGCAATCCACCCTAACCATCGACGCCCTCGATGTGGCTTATGCCCCGCCCTTTGAGGTGCGGCGCTACTGGCTCTCTTGGCACGGCGACAACAGCGGTCAGGCTGAATTCATGCGACGCAACCGGCTCAACGACCTGTCCGTGCCGGCTGGCCACGCCTTGGGCCACTACGTCGAGGATCTGCTGGACGATGAAGCCTCGGCTCAAGCCATCTGCCTATCCGATCCCGCTACGGCCCGCCACATTGCCGCGCAAGTCATGGAGCGCTTTGCCGAGGGAGCCCGTGCCGTATCCCTGGGCATGGACGATGGCCTCTACGATCTGGCCTGCGCCTCCGACTCGGTCTTGGCCGCCGGTCTATGGGACAAAAACTTCATGTCTCCGGCCCTCACCGACCCTTTCATGGCCTTGTACAACAACGTCGCCGAGATAACCCAAACCCGTTTCCCCGACCGCCGCATTGGCTTCCTAGCCTATTCCAATATCACCTTGCCGCCCCAGCGTCGCACAGTGGCCGCCGAGCCTTTAGTAGCATATCTGGCACCCATCGACGTCTGCCCCATTCACGGCATGGACGATCCCGCTTGTCCACCCAGCCAAGAGTACCGCGATGTCATGTACCGCTGGGCCCAAACCATGCAGGGCCGCCTCATCATCTACGACTACGACCAAAGCATGTTGGTCTGGCGCGACATCCCCAACCCCTCTATCCAAGCCATTCGCCAAGACATCCAGCACTACCGAGCCGCTGGCATCCTCGGAGTCGATACCGAGAGCCGAGGCGCTATGGCCACGACTTTCCTCAACCTGTACTTGAGAGCTCGCCTCTACTGGAATCCCGATGTGGACGTCGAAGTCGTGCTGGAAGAGTTCTATCCCCGCTTCTTCGGACCAGCCGCCGCGCCCATGCGCGCCTATTGGCAGGCCATCCACCGCGCTTGGGAACAGACCCCGTCTCACGAGCACGAATTCATGCTGGCTCCCACAGTGTACACGCCGGAATTGGTGCAAACGCTGGCCCTTCACGTCGCCGAGGCCGAAGCCTTGGTAGCCGATTTACCCTCTGATGACCTATTCGTCCAGCGTGTGCGATTTGTCAGGGCTGGCTTTGGCGTTTTGCAAAACTACATGGACATGGTCGCCCAAGCCGTCACGCAGGTAGATTACCCAGCCGCCGTCCAAGCCGGTGAAAGGGGCCTTGCTTGGCGCGACAGCCTGACGCAAATGCACCCTACGTTCACCACCACCAGCCTAGAGCGGGGCGATCCCTGGTGGAACGGCGAGGTCGAGCAGTACCGGGACCTAGGCAAATTGACGCACGGATCCCAAGGCCACCTAGTGCAAAAGCTGCCACTCGAATGGACCTTCCGCACCGACCCACACGACGCCGGCCTGCATCAGGGCTGGGGGCGTCCCAATCTCGACCTATCGTCTTGGCGACCGCTGCGCACCGACCTCTACATGGAGGTCCAAGGAGTTGCTGCGGCCGATGGCGGCGAGTACAATGGCTTTGTCTGGTATCGCACGGATATCGAGACCAGCGCAGCCGAGGCCGGCCAAGCGCTCCACATCCGCTTTCCCGGCCTGTTCGGCAAAGCCTGGCTCTACGTCGATGGCTACTTGGTGGGGCACCGCGACTGGCGTCCCATGTGGTGGCACAACGACTATCGCTTTGAATGGGATGTCGATCTGAGCGATGCCCTGTCTCCCGGCATCCACACCCTAGCCTTGCGCCTGCACAACGAGCATCACATGGGCGGAATCTGGCGCCGTCCTTTTCTCTATGCGAAGCGCATGTAGCTATAAGTGGTATGAGATGCTTCGCTTCGCTCAGCATGACAGCATGAGGCGTCATCACTTGTCATGCTGAGCGGAGCAAAGCGGAGTCGAAGCATCCCATACCTCGATGCCCATGCGTAACGTCCATTGGATTATTATCGTGTCTCAAGGCCCGCACAAAACCGACCAACCTGAAAGGAACCGTCCATGATCGTCGATACCCACGTACACATCTGGGAAATGTCCGAGAAATACCCCATCGGACCCACCGCCCCCAACTGGACCTCCAAGCCGGACGAACCCGCCACCGCCGACGAGCTAATCGAGGACATGGACCAAAACGGCGTTGACCGCAGCGTCTTGGTGCAAACGGCTATATCGCCGATTCGCAGGCCCGCTTCCCCGACCGCTCTATCGGCCACGGCATGCTCGACCCGCAAAATCCAGACAATGCCGATCAGGCGCGCTACTGGATGGAGGAACGCGGCTTGCTCGGTTTCCGCTTCCATCCCATGTACTACCCGGACGAAAAAGTCCTGACCACGCCCCAGAACCGTCCCCTATGGGAAGTCTTAGCCGCAATGGGTGCCGTCATCCAATTCCATCTCAACGCCGCTTGCGCCGATCAAGTAGCTGAAATCGCCCACCGCCATCCGCAGATGCCCCTGCTGTTGGACCACATGGGCTATCCCAACCTCGACGAGCCAGCCGAGGCTTTTCAGCCCATCGTCGAACTGGCTAACTTCGACAACGTGGCCGTAAAAATATCGGATGTCCACGGTCGCTCGAAGCAGACTTTTCCCTATGCCGACGTGCATCCCTTCATCCAGCGCCTGCACCACGCCTTTGGGGCCGAGCGCATGCTGTGGGGCACCGGCTATCCAGGACGCCACCGCACCAAGCACAACTGGCCAACCCTAGGCGAGGAGTTGCGCCTAGTGCAGGAGGGTTTCGACTTTCTCAGCCCGCGTGAAAAAGACCAAATGCTAGGCGGTACGGCCGCCCGCATCTGGGGACTGACCTGACCTTTACAAGTTCGTCCACACACAATCCACAAGGGGGACCCGCATGACATTGGACACCAGCGACCAAAACATATACCAAGCCATCGGCGTCGAACCCATCATCAACTGCCGTGGCACCTTTACCATCATCGGCGGCTCCGTCGAACTCCCCGAAGTTGTGGCAGCCATGGAAGCGGCCTCGGGCTACTTCGTCCAATACGATGAACTCGCCGATGCCGTCGGCCAAAGGCTGGCTGACATCACCGGAGCCGACTGGGGCCTGATTCCGGCGGGCTGCGCCGCTGGCCTCAAGCACATCACCGCAGCCTGCGTCACCGGCGGCAATCCCGAAAAACTGATCCGCATCCCGGATTTGACCGGCTTGGACAAAACCCAAGTCATCATCCCCCGGTACTCGCGCAACGCCTACGACCACGCCCTGCGCAGCATCGGCGTCGAAATCGTCATGGTCGAGACCCAAGCCGAATTGGAACAAGCTATCAATCCCCGCACCGCCATGATCTACATAACCACAGGAGCAGGCTCTGCTACCGGCCAACCGCTTTCCCTAGAAGTCATTGCCGACGTGGCCCGCCCGCACAAAATCCCCATTCTCGCCGACTCCGCAGCCGAAAACCTCACCATTCCCAATGTCCACTTGCAAAGGGGTGCCACTGTCGTGGCCTACAGCGGCGGCAAAGCCCTGTGCGGACCCCAGTGTGCCGGCTTGGTGCTGGGCGACAAAGCCTTGCTCCAGTCGGCTTGGCAATTCAGTTCGCCGCACCACGGGCCGGGCCGCGACGATAAAATCGGCAAGGAAGAGATCATGGGGATGCTGGCGGCGGTAGAGGCCTGGGTGCGGCGCGACCACGCCGCCGAATGGCAAACTTGGCTGTCCTATCTCGACTATATCGCCCAGCGGGTGGGCGGCATCGACAGCGTATCAACCGAGGTCTCAGACCCCACTGGCCTGTCCAACCGCGCCCCGGTTCTCACCATCAGTTGGGACCCAGCCGTCTTGCACATTACCGGCGCAGAGGTCGCCGAGGATTTCGCCCGCAATACACCCCGCATTGCCGTGGCCAGCGGCGGTGCCAACGGCCGCACTTCCATCGGCATCACCCCCAACCAGATGCAGCCGGGCAACGACCAAGTGGTCGCCGACCGAATCCACCGCATCTTGTCGGCGCAACGCAGTCCTCAATCAACCGAGCTAGCTCCTCCAGCAACCGACGTCAGCGGCTCCTGGGATCTCACCATCAACTATTCGAGCAGCAGCAGCCAGCACCAGCTATTCCTCGAACAAGAAGGGCATTGGATCGGCGGCACCCATCGCCGGCGTCATTGAAGGCGATCAGGTAAAGCTGCGCAGCCAAGTGAGCCGCCCAGGCGATACCATCCCCTTCCTGTTTGCGGGTCGCGCTGAAGAAGACTGCATTTCGGGATTCATTCACCTAGGCGAATACCGCAACGCCGATTTCACCGCCTGCCGCTCCCAGTACGCAAAATCGCCGATCTCCATTAGCATACCCCGAGGAGCACCGCTGGCGACCTAATTACAAACCAGCGGATCACGACGAGTCCGGCGTGACCGTCTTCCAGCGCAAGGTCTGCGCCGCCAGCAGCTCGGCATCCGGCGTCGGCAGATCACCGGTCGAGGGTTTGAAGACGCAGCCCTCGGCGAGCTCCAAGGGCGGTTGCGACAGATCGCGGCGGTAGAAGCGGGAGGAAGGGAACAGGTCGCCCGGGTAGGTGAAGTTCTCCAGCGTCGCTAGCTCCACGCAGATCGATCCCCCCAAAGCGCTTTCGAGCATGCCCCCGACCCACACCGGCACACCGGCGTCCCCGGCCATGTCATGCACGGCGAGGGCGTTGGTCAAGCCGCCGATCCTTCCCGGCTTGATGTTGATGTAGCGACAGGCGCCGATGCGCAGCGCCTGCTCGGCGGTGCGCGGATCGACGATGCTCTCGTCGAGGCAGATGGGCGTACCGATCTGTCTCGCGAGTTCGGCGTGATCGAGCAGGTCGTTGTACGCAAGAGGCTGCTCGATGAAGGCGAGCCCCATGCCGTCGATGGCCTTGAAAAGTGTACCCGCTGTTGCAGTCGATGTGGAAGGTGGTGTCGGGGAAGGTGCTGGTCGCGATTTGCAGCATTTCTAGGTCCCAGCCCGGAGCCACCTTCAACTTGATGCGCGGAAATCCGGCGTCAACGGCCTGCTGGATGTTCCCGAGGAGCATGTCGTAGGAGTCCTGGATGCCGAAGTCAGCGCCAGCCACCACGTCGCGGGTCTGGCCGCCGAGAAGCCGGTGCAGGGGGGTCCCGGTGATGCGGCTCTGCAGCGTCCACCAGCCGATCTCCACGGCCGCCTTGGCAAAGCTGTTGCCCTTGAAAATCGCCAGCCGCTGGTTTAGCTCCGCAGCCGTGTCGTACTCGCGCCCCACAACCCAGGGCCCCATCACTTCGGAGACGTGGTAGAACGCAGATCCGGCGCTCTCGTTGAGATAGGTGGGCGCGAAGAAGGGGGTGCTCTCCGACCAGGCTTCGTGCTCGCCGCTGGTCAGCTTGACGAGCACCGAGTGGATGTCGGCGTCTTCCCCATACGCCGTGCGCCAAGGATAGATGAGCGGCATCACCACGTAGTACACGTCGAGTCTTCGCCTTTCCGGCCAGCGTCGTCACCGCTTCGACCAGCGTGTCCAGCTCCGCGTCACTGGTGTAGAAGGCCACCGAGATCCGCACGCCGGTCGGATCGGTCATGTACGTGCCCCGTTGGATGATCTGCCAACGCTGCCTGAGGGCAGTGGAGACCTCGCCGCCCTCCATCCCTGCGATGGCGAATGTGACGATACCGGTCCGGGTCTCGGGGCGGCGTGAGCTGACGACCTGCACTCCGGGAATGGCGTCGAGACGCGCCCACAACTCCTCTGCCTTGCGGCTCACTTCCGCTGCGATGGCCCGAGGCCCGCCGATGCGGATCAGGAAGTCGAGGCTGGCACCGACTCCTGAGTAGAGCACGCTCGCTGGAGTCCCCATCTCGTACTGTCGCGCTGAGGCGGAGGGATCGTGCGGACGCCGCAACGGCTTGAGCGCTTGCTGCGCATCTTTGCGGACGTAGAGAAACCCAGTGCCGATCGGCGCTAGCAGCCACTTGTAGCAGTTGGTAGCGTAGAAGTCGCAGCCCATGCCATGGAGGTCCACCGGCAACTGACCCACCGCCTGACAGCCGTCCCACAGCGTGAGGATTCCTCGGGCCCGAGCTAGGGCGCAAATCTCCTCAGCCGGCAGCAAGGTGCCCGAGTCGGTGGTGACGTGACTGAAGCAGATTAGCCGGGTGCGTGGCGTGATGGCCTGTTCCACCCGTTCGAGGATCACGTCCTTGTCGTGGTCCAGCTCGACCTCCTTGATGACGGCCCCCTCCCGGTCGGCCAGCCCTTGAACGGACTGAAGCGGTACCGGATGCTCCTCGCTGGTGGTCAACACCTCGTCACCCAGTTCCCAGCGCAGCCCCCCCAACACCATGCCAAAGCCGTCGCCGGTGCTCACGGTCAAGGCAATCTCTGTGGAGTCGGCCCCGCAGAAGTCGGCGATCTTCACAGGGATCTCGGAGGCGGCCTTGCTCATCGCTTCATACCAGTCGATGGGACTCAGCCTGCCATCGGCCATCAGCCGGTAGCCAGCGGTGATCGCCTGACTCACGCTGGCGGGTGCCTGGCCGACCCCGCCGGTATTGAGATAGACGCCGAATCGCAGACCTGGGATCTGATCTCGAATCTCAGCGACATCCATTCGCCTGTCCCTCCCTCTGTGCTGACTATTGAACGCGCACCCCGGCTTGGAAAACCGCCCTGACGTCGCTGAAGGCGGCCACGTCTGCCGTTGGATCGCCCGCAAAGGCGGCCAGGTCCGCAGCTTTGCCGACCTCAATAGTCCCCACCTCATTGGCAATGCCGAACGCCTCGGCCGAGATCCGGGTCGCCGCGACGAGGGCTTCGGCCGGGGTGAAGCCGTAGTCTAAGTGGCCGAATTCGAGGCAGCCCACTCCTGAGTCCGTGCCGGGTACCACGCGCTCCTTCAGACAGTAGTCGAGCATCTTCCGCATCACGTCTAGCCGCTTTTCCGCTCGTTGTTCGAGATGGGTGAGCGCAGCCTCCTCTTTGGTGCCCATAGCTCCCTCGTCGCGCAGCTTGCGCAGGCGCACCATCTCTGGATAGTTGGTCCAAGCCTGCAGCGTGGGGCTCAGCCAGATGCCGGATTCGGCCAACATCTCGGCGACTTTCGGGTCGAAGCGCATCACGTGGTCCGGTTCGAGGAACTCGACGTGCTCGATCAGGTCAATGCCGGCCTCAACGGCCCGCACCATCGACTGCGTGGCGCGGCAATGGGCGACAGTGAGGCGGTGAAACTGACGCGCCTCGCCCACCAGGGCCTGCAACTCTTCCGTCGAATAGGAGGCCAATCCCGGAATCGTGCCGCTCGTCCCTCCACCGGAGGCCATTACCTTGATGTAGTCGGCCCCCTCGTGCACGAGCCCGCGCACGGACCGACGAATCTCCTCCTCTCCATCGGCGATTTCGTTGCACATGTGGAAGTGGCCCCCCGTGCAGGTGATCGGGCGGCCGCTGACGAGCAGCCGCGGCCCAGAGATGTATCCGCGTTGCAGACCTTGCTTGAGAATGAAACCGACCCTGTTGCGGGCACCGTGCTCGCACAGGGTGGTAATACCGGCGCGCAGGTGCTTGCGCATGTTCATGGCCCCGATCAGCACCATCGTCTCGTCGCTCTCAAGGAAGGTCAGGTCGTAGCGGCGGCCGTCTCCCGGCAGGCTGAGGTGGGTGTGGCCGTCGATGAGACCGGGCGTCAGGCAGCAGTCGTCGAGATCGACGGTCGGGGTATCGGGAGGCGTCTGCTGATCCACCTGTGCCAATGGTCCGACCGCGGCAATCGCGCCATCTCGTACGAATACCGCCTGCCCGGCCTTGGCGCTGCCGCCGAGGCCGTCGGCGAGCAGGCCCGGGCGAATCAGTACCGTCTGTGAATTCGACTCAGACATAGTTTGTCTCCGTTGTCGCGCTCAAATGAAGCCCTTGAAGAAGCCGCTCTGCAGGAGAGGCGACCCCGATTGTGCATCGGTCAAATTCGTCCCATATTCCTCGCGGAGCCTACCCAATATAGAGCCTTGCGGCCACAATGCTGTGACCGGACTGCTCAGGCTTGGTGGTAAACCTAAAGGCCCGTCCTGCACAGGAGAACCTATCATGCTTTTCACCGACGCCCAAATCGAACACTACAAAACCCAAGGCTATCTGTCCGGCCCGCGCGTTTTATCCGCTGAGCAGATCAGCGCGCTCAAAGAACGCATCGACGACATTCTCCACGGCCGCATCCCCTTCCCCAAACACCTGATGGGCGAAACCGTCGAGCAGTCCCGCGCCAAAGGCCAACTCCCCTCGGTCAAGGTGGTCAACATCTTCCGCCGCGACCCGATCTTTGCCGCCCTCATCGACAACTCGACCATCAGCGCTCTGGCGCACCAACTCATGTCCGGCCCGGTGCGCATGTGGGAAGATCAAATGATCTACAAGCCGGCCTACGACGCGGAAACCGCCTTGGCTTGGCATCAAGACTACACTTTTTGGGATCACGTCGGCCCAGCCGACATGGGCACCTGCTGGATCGCCCTCGACGACGCCACGGTCAATAACGGCTGCATGAACGTCATCCCGGGCAGCCACCGATGGCCGATGCGCTATAACCGCGAGGACGCCGTGGTTGACGACCCGCACTGGCTATTGCAACAAGAGGGGATCCCCGCCGGGGCCGATCTCACTCCGGTGCCCTGCGAGGTCAAAGCCGGTCACTGCCACTTCCACCACTGCCGCACCTTCCACGGCTCGTACGGCAACAAGACCGACAACCCACGGCGCAGCTACATCAACACCCGTCGCTTGGGCGACAATTGGAACGAACGCATGGGCAACGTCGAAACCGTGGACGTGGGCGAAGTTCTCCAAGGGCAGGACTACCCCGAACTGGTCGCCGTGTAGAAAATTCCTCTAGGCAAAGGGAAATGTACCGTCGTACCCCCTAGGCCGCGACACGTGCCAAATGCCCTCGTACATCGGCGTCATCTGGTAATGGCACACCACATTGCTGCGCTCCATATCGTCGCGCTCCTTGGCCCCTTGGTGCGGTATGTGGCTCAAAAAGACGACGCAGTCGCCCGCCTTGGGGTAGAGGACAACGTGCTCCTGGGCGTCACACCAAGCCTCGAACTTAGAACGGTCTATGGGGTAGAGATGGGGAGGTTCCTGCAAATGGCCGTTTTCGACGTATTTGAGGTGGCCGTCTCCCGGCCCGTTGTCCTGTAAGTAATAAGTCGTATTGACCCCTACGGGTTGGGCCGCCAAACGGTATTGCTCGACTTGGCGCTTCTCCTCCCAATAGCCGTAGAAATCCATGTGCCACTCCTGCAGGTACGGCCCCGGATTGATGTGCGCCCGCAGGCTGCGTAACTGGCACTGCTTGCCCATCATGCCCTCCAGATAAGGACGCACGCTCGGATGGCTCACTAAGGGGGCGAAGGTTTCAGGTTCGCGGTCCAAGAGCGAATCAAACCACATATTGCCCACGGCGTTCAACCCTTCCTCCCAACCCATTGCGCGCGCGTGGTCCACCCGCTGGCGCACCAATTCCGTCTCTTGGGGACTCAAGG
>JAGWBY010000090.1:50841-52094 GCA_021295675.1 Candidatus Latescibacterota bacterium
CTATCCTCGCCCGCTTCGACGGTGGATTTGTTGGGGGTGGTCAAAGCGTCTTCCCAAGGGTTAATGACATCGACGTCTATATCCGCGAAGTCCCCGACGTTCCGCGTTGCAACAGAGAGACTGTAAACTTTGGCTGTCCCGGCGATCAGCGCATCCCCCAAGTCCAGCACGCGCCCAGAGCGATGCGCCTGCGCCCGGAATTGGGCAGCCCGCTCTGCCCCGATCCTGTCCAAGGGCAAGATGCGGTCCTCATACGCCGCAATGAACTCTGACAGCACCGACCGCAACCCGTCGCGACGCTGTCCCGGCGGCAGCCGCTCCAAGCCAAACTCCAACTCGTGCAACACTAGCGCGGATAACCACAAATCGTCTTGTTCGGTCAGAAATGCGACAACCCGCGGATTGGGCGCGTCTTTTGTCAACTCCGAGACCACATTGGTGTCTAGCAGAAACCCGCTCACCCTCCCGCCGGGACTCTCTATTTCTAATGGTCTCAAGGTTCGCGCCACGAGGCATGTTGGCTACCAGCCACTGGCCCATGGGTTGGCGCTGCGATTCTTTCTCGGCCCATACATGGGCGGGAACTACGACGAAGGACTTCCGCCTGCCGATGTGTTGAGGCCCTTCCTCTTCGGCGCGACGCAGGACTTCAGACAAACGCGCCTTGGCCTCGGCGACGGTCCAAACGCGATGGGGTGCTGAGTATCGGGTGGTCATAGCTCCTCTAGCTGGGTTGCCGTTATAGTCCAATATAGACTATATGGCTGTCGCATCAATGCTTTGTTGCGATATAGGCGCTCAAGGGACGGCGGGCAGTTCGAAGTACCCAAGCTCGGCCATGCGCCACAGCCAGCGCCCTCGCCTAGGGCTACCGGAAGGATTTCGCAGCCATTCGAGTGGGTACATAGGCTGTTCCGCTCGCCCGAAGTGCGCGGGCGTCTCCTTTGAGCTGACGGCGCGTTCACGAGTGGCGGCCTCTTCGGCTTCGCCCTTGGGGTTGTTGTAGTACACACAGGTACACATGCGGCGGCCCGCAGCGCCGCCACTGCTAGCGTGCCAGCAGCGCATATCAAAGGCCACCACGTCGCCCGGCTCCGACCGGCAGACGTAGGCGGGGACGTCGGCTACGTCGATCTCTAGGGAGTTCAGGTTGTCGTGCAACTGATCGTGGAACTCGCGCCGGTGCGAACCGGGGATGAGCCGCAGGGCACCGCTCTCGGCATCGACCGGGTCGAGGTAGAAGGCGAACTTGA
>JAGWBY010000091.1:0-6651 GCA_021295675.1 Candidatus Latescibacterota bacterium
CATTCCAGCCATAGACCAGTTCCAACCCGACTTCATCCTCCTGTCGGCCGGTTTTGACGCCCATCGCAGCGATCCCCTAGGGCAGATCCTGCTCAGTGCAGAGGGCTATGGCAAACTAACCGAGCTGGTGCTTCAGCTAGCCATCCGCCACTGCGAGGGCCGCCTCGTCTCCCTGCTAGAGGGCGGATACGACTTAGAGGCGACCGCAGATTCCGTGGCTGCCCACCTAAGCGCTCTACTCGCGGCTTGAGAATCGCCGGTACGTTACAACTGGAGATGCTCTATGGTCCGTCTCGTCACCTGTTTCACCCTCATCGCTCTTTCCGTTCTCTCCTGCTCGAAAGAGCCACCCTTCTCCTCGCTCCAGCCTAGCCCCGTTGCGCCAGCGCCCAAAGCCGCGACCGCTGCTGAAGACCGCGCTACGCTGGTCGCGTTCTACCATGCGACGGGCGGAGACAACTGGCGTAGAAAGGACAACTGGCTTTCCGATGAACCCCTTGACAAATGGTATGGCGTCCAGACGAATGATCAAGGACGCGTCATTACTCTGCGCCTATCGTACAATCGGTTGAGCGGATCAATATCTCCTCAGTTAGCTAACCTTTCTAACCTTGAACACCTGTCCTTATCGTACAATCAGTTGAGCGGGTCAATACCACCTCAGTTGGCCAACCTCAAATATCTAGAGGCCCTGTCTCTCTGGGGGAATTGGTTGAGCGGCTGCATACCCGATAGCCTGCGGGAGATATGGCTCAATGACCTAGACCGACTAGGACTATCCTTCTGCCAAGAAAACGACTCGTTCAACATTGAACTCGTCTTCTTGGACGAGCAAGACTTCACAGCCTCTCAAAAAGCACTGTTCCAGCAGGCGGCCCGGCGCTGGGAGTCGATTATTACAGCCGGCCTCAAGGATATAAACTATAGCGACAACCCGTATAACCACTGGAATGCGGAGTTAGGGGCTTGGCTCCGCGTTAACGATACCGTGGACGACCTACGGGTCTTCGTGAAGACTCAAAAACTCGATGGCAACTACCTTGCGGCGGGTGGGCCACTTTTGGTACGGTGGGAAAACGGCCTGCCGATCGCCGGTGGGATAGTGATTGATAGGAGTAGCCTTCAACTTCTGGAAGATAAAGGTTTTCTGCTGGAGGTCTTTCTCCACGAGTTAGGACACACCCTAGGGTTCTCACCGTGGTTCTGGAACGCATTCGACTTCGACGTACTCCAAAATCCGTCCCATGCCAACCCTGCTGCCGACACGCACTTTTCCGGTTGGCAGGCGCTTCAGGCATTCAACAACGCGGGCGGTGGACCATACCAAGGAGCGAAGGTGCCCTTAGAAAGTGGCGGCGACGATTCACATTGGCGACAGTCGGTATTCGGCGACGAACTGATGACTCCCAATTGGGTATGGCCCTATGCGAAACGACTCAGTGCGATCACGATCCAAGTCCTCGCCGATATCGGCTATCAAGTCGATGTAAGTCAAGCAGATGCGTATCAATTGCCCCCTCTAGGCAGCGCAAAGCTCGCGGCCGACCCAAGCCTCCCAAGAGGGAACTGCCAAATACACAATGGGCCGATCTATGTCACCGATGAGCAAGGCCGATTGGTCCAAACCATCCAGCCGTGAGCGTGCAGTTGACGGCCTACTTCCGCAGCGCTCTGCTCGCGGCTTGAGGCTTGGTGAATACGTAGATAGAGATTTGGTACTCGACTGAATTCCACGATGCGCCGTGCGCGACACGGTGAGGAGAAAACCTTTGACCGCACTGCCAGATTTTCGCCTCGAAACCCATTTTTCCAAACTGTAAAACGACATTTTGCCGAAAAATGCGCTCGCGTGGTACGCATGTTGCTTCAATACGGTGCGACTAGACGATGCGCGTTGAGCATCACCATCATCTCATGCAAGGAGGCGCATTATGAAAGCCACGCTTTGCGCCAGTTCGCTCGTAGCCCTACTCATAGGTTGCACGCCGATGACAGTGCGCCACGACTACGATCCAGACATTGACTTCTCCGCCTTCCGCACGTTCGACTGGATGCCGCAGCCGGAGACGGACGAGAGCGCCAAGTCGATGTTGTCCGGCCCCTTCCAAGAGAAGCGAATCAAGAAGTCGGTCGTTGAACAGATGTCGAGCAAGGGGTACGAGAGGACGGCGACAAACCCCGACCTGCTGGTGGCCTATCACATCAACTTCAAAAAGAAGGCTGACGTGGATGTTTACCGATACGGGTACGGATACTGGGGGCCGCGTCCGGTCGAGATTCGACACTACAAAGAAGGCATGCTCCTCCTCGACTTCGTCGATCCGAAGACGCGCCAGCTCGTCTGACGCGGGTGGAGCATCTCCGCTGTATATTCCGACACCGACCCGGCCAAAGAGCAGAACAACATCAACAGGGCGGTTGAGGAAATTCTGAAACGCTTTCCCCCCTATTGATGTTGAGGAGGACACCATGACCCGACTTGCCGCATTGCTGACGACAGGGATATTCGCACTCTCTCCCGTCGCCCACACTGAGACTCTCGAGCACGCTGGTATAGAGGCGATCTCGCTGTATCCCGAACCGATCCGCATCGTCCTCCTCGAGGCCTCGGCCCACCCCGAGCTGGTCGTCAAAGTGGCGGCGTTGCAGCAGAGTTCGAGCGCCGAGTTTGAAGCCATAATATCCGCGTTGGATCAGAAAGACCAAGAGGCCATCTGGAGTCTCGTGCGCCTCCCGGACCTGATCCAAGCCCTCGTGGAGGACGACATCAAGACCAAGGGTGAAATCGGGAAAATTCTCGCGGATTACCCCGACGAGGTCCACGACGCGGCCCTGAAGTACGGCCGCACGGAATACGACGTCCTAGTTGACATCAAAAACCTCAACGCAGCCACGGACGAACAGTTCGAGGCCCTGATCGATTCCTACCCCCGCAAGACCCAAGAGAGCTACCGACGACTGCTTCACCACCCGGAGATCATGACGCTCCTAAAGGAAAACATGAGCCTGACCGTGCTCTTGGAGATGTGTACGAACGGGATCCAAAGGGTGTCAGGAAGCTGTCAGCCGCGCTCAATCTGAAGCTAGCCAGCGAGCGCGCCGCGGACCTACAGGGGCAATCCGACGGCGACGAAGAGATGCTATCTGTCGCCGAGATCTATCAGAAGAAGTACGCATACGACGACTCCGAGTTCGAGGGGCCGAGTTCAGACGACATCGCCTATTACGGCGCGCCGTACCCGTACTGGTTCGGCTATCCGCGCTGGTATGCACCGGCGGCCCACGCGGGCTTGAGCTGGTACGTCGCGCCCAACTTTCGCGCCTCGGTCGCATTCCATCCATCGGTCCGCCACGTGCGCTATCGGACCCCGTTCCACTACCACGCCTCGGCCTGGTCCAAGCATCGGGGCCGCACCATTAAAGTGGTGAAGACGCCGCCGTACAAGAAGCGACACAGACGATAGCCGCTGCGTAACATCAGTTAAAAAAAGATGCCACTGTTGGGAATGAGTGAGGGGAATGGATTGTCTAAAGGACAGTACCCGAACCATTTGTTACCGGCAACAGTCAATAGCGATAAGCGCAAGGAAAGGGAGAAGATGCGACTCGCCACACGACCCATGGGATCGGTCGGATTCTCGGTGACCCTCCTTCTGGGAACCGGTTGTGACCCCTTGACCGGCGGCCTGACCGTGTCGGCCCGGGCCGTCCCGAGTCAGGAGTGGGTGCTGCAGCAGGACGCGGACGGGGTGATCACCGGTTCACTCACCGACCACTTACAGGGGCGTCACCTCCGTCGGACGATTCTCGGTGCCGAGCGTGGCGACCGCATTCGCTTCGAGACCCTACCGGAGCTGGCCTCAGGAGTGTCCGTGGCCGCTGGTGATCCCATCGGCCGCCGGATCTCTGCGCTGACCGCTCGGCGACAGGCCGAGCTGCAGGGGCAGCTAGACGTCGAGCGGGCCTACCTAGAGCTGGCCCGCTCCGGCGACAAGGCCTCCCTCGTGCGCGAGGCTGACGTGCGCCTCGCCCTGGCGCAGGCGGAGGCCGCCCAGCAGCGGCGCACGCTGGTTCGTCAGCGGTCGCTCTTCGAGCACAACCTAGTGGCCCCCGCCGATCTGGAGCGCAGCGAGGCCGCCGTTGAGGCCGCCGACCTCCGCGTCCGCATCGCCGAGGCCCAGCTACAGACGGCTCGAACGGGCGGCCCCGAGCAGGAGATCCGGTGGATCGAGGCCCGGATCGCCGATCTGCTGAGCCAGCTAGACCAAGTGCGCCTCGACATCGAGGCGGATGTGGTGCGCTCGCCTATTGACGGCCGCTTCCTCGGGGGCCACGGCGACACGCTGGCCGTGGTACAGGATACCACGGCCTGGGCCGCCATCATGCCCGTGGCCTGGACCGACCACCTGCGGCTGCAACCGGGCCTCCGGGTCCAATTGCAGTGGAATGCCGGTCTGCCACCGTCGACGGGGCAACTGACGCGGCTGAGAACCGAGGCGTTCTCCGCCATCGACGGGCGACAGTTCGTGGCTGTTGTGGCCCGGCTGGACAGCGTGGACGGTGCCCTCGTGCCCGGACTGGTGGGGCAGTGCCGTATCGCCGCCGACGCCCAAACCTGGCTCGATCGCCTGCAACGTATTCTAGCGCTCTGACCCAGACCCGACGACAACTTCGAAACACACAACACAGACACAGGATACCTTGAATGGACGCTCGAAGAGACCGATACGAGTTGAAGTACCCGGCGACGCAGGACACGCTGGCGCCCCTACGACGAGCCCTCGAACCCTTCGTGGTCCGGGACAGGCACACGCCGCCGGGCAAGGTGGGCTATACCATCCACAGCATCTACTTCGACACGCCGGGCTTCGACGCCTACCACCAGAAGGTGAACGGACTGCAGCACCGGTACAAGGTGCGTCTCCGAGGCTACAACGAGGGCGCCGATGACGCCCCGGTGGTGCTCGAGATCAAGCGCAAGAACGACCGCATCGTCTCCAAGGCCCGGGCCTGGGCGCTGCACCGCGACCTCGACACCCTGCTGGCTACCGGCGATGTGGAGCGCTACGCTCTCGGCGATGACCGGGCGAAGGAGGATATGTGCCGTTTCCTGTACCGGATCCGCCGCCACGGGCTGCGCCCGGTGGTACTCACCCGCTACGAACGCGAGGCCTACTTCGGACGCTTCAATAACGATCTGCGCATTACGCTGGACAGCAGTCTCTGCAGTCGCGCCTTCCCCGGAGCCACCGAGCTGTTCGGCCGGCAGCCCGTGGTGCGGGCACGGCGCGATACGGTGGTCGAGGTCAAGCACTACGGTGCCAGTCCTTCGTGGCTCAAGAGTATCGTCAGCGATTTCGGCCTGAGGCGCGCCTCGTTCTCCAAGTACTGCAACTGCCTCGACGATCACGATCTGCCACGGCGATCATCGGGGCAGACGAGCCCGTGAATGCCTTCCTGGACGTAAGTGGCCTAGTCTCACCACTAGCCTTGAGTCCGCAACAGGCGGCCACCAACCTAGCCGTGGCCCTGATGTGCGGTCTGATGGTGGCTCGCTTCTACCGCTGGGTCACGCACCGGTCGAGCAATGCCAACGCCTTCGTCAGCGCGTTGATCGTTCTGGCGATGATCACCTGCCTCGTCATCATGGTCATTGGCAACAACCTGGCCCGGGCTTTCGGGCTGGTCGGCGCCATGTCCATCATCCGCTTCCGCACCGCAGTCAAGGACGTGCGCGACATCGTCTTCATCTTCTTCAGCCTCGCCGGGGGCATGGCTGCTGGTGTCGGTCTGGCCACCATCTCCCTGGGCGGGACCGTGGCGATCGGTCTGGCCATGCTGGGTGTCGAGAAGGTCCAGTCTCGCTCCCGCCGTCAACGCGACTATCTGCTGCAGATGACCTACACACCGAGTGCCGGGATTGAAGCTCCCTACCCCGACATCCTACGCCGCTTCTGCCGCCGCCATCACCTCGTCAACACCCAGTCCCAAGCCGGGGACGATCTCGAGATCTCCTTCTACGTGAGTCTTAGGAACGAGGATGCCTCCAGCCATCTGGTCTCGGAACTACGTGCCCTGCCCCAGATCGGTCGCGTGAACCTGTTCTTCGACGAGGACTGCGACTGATCACTCCACCACTCGCCATTCAAAAAGGACAACGCCATGTCAACCGGTCAGTTCTCGCGCCCCATCGGGGGTGCCCTGCCCCTCATCTTCTTGTTACTGGCAAGGACGGCTCTGCAGGCCGATCTGTCGCCCAGCATACACCTGAGCGATGATGGGTCCACCCTGATCCAGTCCGGGCCGTCGGCCAGTACCCTGTACGATGAGACGGTCGCTGCGTTTCGAGCCAGCCGACTGGTGGGACCAACTCACCGCCAACTACGGCACTGGAGAGAACATCCTCGCCGATCTGACCGTGGAGGGCGTCACCTATCCCGAAGTGGGTGTGCGCTTCCGCGGCAACACGTCGTACACGAGGACGGGGGACTCCGAGAAGAAGTCCTTCAACATCGAGCTGGACTTCGTCGACGAAGACCAAGACCTGATGGGCTACCGGACCCTCAATCTCCACAATGCCTATCTGGATCCCTCCTTCATGCGCGAGGTCCTCTACTTCCACGAGGCCCGCAACTACGTCCCCACGCCTAA
>JAGWBY010000091.1:6704-8487 GCA_021295675.1 Candidatus Latescibacterota bacterium
ACATGATGGCCGAGTGGTTTCCCAGCAACGACGGCGACCGCTGGAAGGTCGAGACCGGCGGTGCGGGAGGTGGCCAACCGGATGGCGCAGGAACCAACCCGGGCCAACGGCCCCCACGGGGCGGGGTACCACCCAGCGCCGACACGACGGGAACCAACCCGGGCCAACGGCCCCCACGAGGTGGGGTGCCACCCAGTGCCGACACGACGGGAACCAACCCGGGCCGACAACCACCAGGGGGCGGTGCCTTCGGCGGCGACAGGGCGCTGACCTATCTGGGCGACGATCCGGCCGTGTACGAGTCCCTCTATCTGCTCAAGGCGGAAAACACCGATGATCCATGGGCGCACCTGATCGCGCTGTGTGAGGTGCTCAACAACACGCCCGCCGACCAGCTCGAGGAGGCTCTCGAACCGATCATGGACGTGGACCGCTGGTTGTGGTTCCTCGCCGTGGAGAGCGTCTTTGGGGACGACGATAGCTACCTGACCAAGGGCTCAGACTACCAGCTCTACTACGAGCCCGAGAGCGGACGCATGCATCCCCTCCAGTACGACGGTAACGAAGCCCTCAACGCCAGGCTGAGCACCCGCGATCCCATGGACGGCGAAGACGACGCCGACCGACCCGTCATCAGCCAGCTACTGAGCGTGCCTGCCCTGCGGCAGCGCTACCTCGCCCATGTGCGCACCGTGCTGAACCGGTCGCTGAACTGGGAGACCCTAGGCCCACAGGTGGAGCAGTACGAGCGGCTCATCGAGGCCGAGGTGCGAGCCGACCCCCACAAGTTCTACACCACCGCCGACTTCGAGGCCAGCCCCGCCGAGTTGGAGAGCTTCGTGAGGGAGAGGCGCGACTTCCTCCTGTCCCACGCGGAGGTGAATCGGCCTTCTCCCGAGATCCTCGCCGTGAACACGGAGCGCACCAACTCGCAGGCACACATCACCGCTAGCCTCGCGGCCACGCCCGCCGTGGTCGAGGTGCTCCTGCACTGGTCCACCGGTCTGACCGGGTCCTTCAGCACCCTGGTCATGCTCGACGACGGCACCCACGGCGATGGCTCGGCCAACGACGGCACCTACGGTGCCCACCAGCCCCTGCCCGACAGGGGCTGGGTCCGCTACTATGTCGAGGTCCGCGTCGACGACGGCTTCGGCACGGCCGCCTATGCTCCTGCCGGTGCAGAGCACGATGTGTACGCCTTGCTCGCCAACGCGCCGCTGGCCGCCACCAGCCCGATCTGGATCACGGAGCTGATGGCGGCCAACCGGGGGGTCGTCCTCGATCCCCAGGGCGACAGCGACGACTGGATCGAACTGACCAATGTCAGTGACGAGCCGGTGGACCTGTCGGGGATGTTCCTCAGCGACGACACCGAGGACCTGCACAAGTGGAGCCTGCCCGGCGGGACGGTACTGGCTCCAGGCGCCAGCCTCGTGGTGTGGGCCGATGGCGATGCAGGCGACTCCCCGGGGCTGCACGCCAACTTCAAGCTCTCTCAGTCAGGCGAAGTGGTGACTCTCACCGACGCGGCGAGCAATGGCGGGGCGCTGCTGGATCTCGTGTCCTTTGGTGGCCAACTCGACGATGTCTCCTATGGGCGTCTGCCGGAGGACCCGTCCCGCTTCGGCTTCCTCGACCAGCCCACGCCGGGGGGCGACAATTCCGGTATGATCACGGCCGTGACCGGGGGCAGCGACGATCCTCTGCCGTCGAGCTTCCTGCTGGGGCAGAACTACCCCAACCCCTTCAACGGCACCACCATCATCCCCTTCACCATCCC
>JAGWBY010000092.1 GCA_021295675.1 Candidatus Latescibacterota bacterium
GCCAACGACGAGGTTTTGCAGGGTAAACTCGACTTCTTCGGGCGTCAGGTCGAGCGGAGTGTTGCGCCGCGCATTGCCGGCCACATTGCCCACGATGTCGATGCAGCCGTATTCTGCATCTATTAATTCGAACATGGTGCGGATCTGATCGGGTTGGGACATGTCGCACGTCACCGGGAGGACGCGGCGGCCCAAGGCTTCCATTTCGCGGGCCGTCGTGGCCAAACCGTCGGCATTGATGTCGGCCAAGACGAGGTCGGCCCCTGCTTCGGCAAAGCCGGTGGCCATGGCTTTGCCGAGGCCGCTGGCCGCACCAGAGACCAAGGCGACGCGGTTGGACAGATCGAAAAGCGGATGGGACATAAACAGCCTCCTGATTTGTTTGGTTCAAAACATAGGGGCGCGGCTAGCAGCGGCCAAGCCCTGCCGAGCTTGCGGCGATTTATTCGCCCGCTCTATATTTGCTGCCGCAGTTAGCTAACCACAAGGAGAGATTCGATGGTACACAAAATTCACAAGATCGCGGTTGTAACCGACGACATCGAAGGAGCGGTGGCGTTCTACACGCAGAAACTAGGGTTGACCGTGGTAGAGCGCTTTCACAACGAGGACGACGAAGACTATGTCTTCCTCGACGCCGGTGGTATCCTGCTGGAGCTCATGCCGCAAAAGAGCATGGGGCAGGACCCAGGTTTCCACCATATCTCCTTTAAGGTTGATAGCGTGGAAGACAGCGCACAGGAGTTGAAGAACAAGGGCGTCACCATCACCAAAGAGCCTTTTGACGTCGGCGGGGGCACCGGCATCACCTTGGGTTTTTTTGAGGGGCCGAACCAACTGAATCTGCAACTCTTCCACCGCGAGAAATGAGGCTACTATGCGCGTAGCGAGAGCCGACCGTGCAGACATGAAGGAGTTGAGCGATGTCCACGGCGGTGCCGGGACGATCCTCTTCAACAGCCTGTGGGACCGCGCCGATTTCGAGTCGCCCTTTGCCTTCGTCCACTGCGCGATCCTCCTCCCCGGCGGCGGGATTGGCTACCACCGCCACGACGACAGCGAGGAGATTTTTATCGCCATTGACAACGCCTCGCAATTCACCCACAACGGGCGCACGGCCGTAGTCGAGGGCGGGGCCACAGTGCCTCTGCGCTCGGGCGAGGTCCACGCCATCTACAACCACACCGACCGCGAGACGCGCTGGTTCAACGTCCACTGCGTGGTTCCCGGCGGCGATCCCAAATCGACCGATCTGGGCGACGACCGGGTCGGTGCTGAGCTGGAATCCACCGACCGCCTGCCGGTGGGGCGGCTGGACCGCGGTGCACTGAAATACGGCCAGGCGCACGGCGGCAAGGGCGCAGTCGGTGGCCGGCTCATCTGGGGGCCGGAGGACTTCCGCAGCAATTTTTACTGTTTAGTCCACTGTCTGTTGCCGCCGGACACCTCGCTCGGCTACCACCGCCACGAAGGCGTCGAAGAAGTTTATATCATCATCGAAGGTAGCGGGCGGATGACAGTAGATGATGAGACGCAGGAGGTCGCGCAGTGGGATGCGATTCCCAATCGGCTCGGGGGCAGCCACGGCCTCTATAACCACACCCAAGAAAATCTCGAATTGTTGGTCGTCGCCGTCTGCGCCGAGAAGGGGCAGTTCGACTCGACGGATCTCGGCGACGATCTAAGCCAACGCTAACAGAAAGGACTATTCCTATGGCATCCGTGAAGATCACCTTTATCGGCCACGCTTCTTTCCGCTTCGAGTCCGACAAAGGCTCGGTCACCTACTTCGACGCTTGGCTCGACGACAATCCCACCGCCAAGATGAAGCTCAGCCAGGTGAGAAAAGCTGATATCGTCATCGCCACCCACGGCCACAGCGACCACATCGGCGACTCGTATGAGATCTGCAAGCGCACCAAGGCCAAGTTCGTCGGCAATTACGAGCTTTGCTCGGTCGCCGAGGCCGTACATGGACTCAAGATGGGCTCGCGGGCGCTGTCGATGAATCCCGGCGGCCAGGTCAAGGTCAAAGACGCCACGCTCACCATGGTGCAGGCCCATCACTCGCAGTCGCTATCGCCGCACGTCATCGGTGGCGAACTGCCGGAAGGAATGCTCTTCCACCCCGACAGCGCGGTCAACGGTTTCATCGTTGCCTACAACAACGGCATCTCCATCTACGACACCTCCGACACCTGCCTGTTCAGCGATATGCAACTCATCGGCCAGATGTACGGACCGCAGATCGCGATTATGCCAGTGGGCGGGCAGTACACCATGGGGATCCGCGAGGCCGCGCGGGCGGCAAGCCTGATTCGTCCCGACATCGTCATTCCCTGCCACTACGGGCCGATTATGAATCAGCCGGCCGACATCGGCGCATTGAGCGAAGCAGTGCAATTCCTCTCGCCGAATACAAAGGTGGTAGAGATGCAGCCTGGGCAGACGCTGACCTACACGGCGAGTAGCCATCGAGTTGGTCGCCAAGGTGCTCGGCGCAAGCAGTAGGCCACTGTCTAGAGGTTATCTCCTCAGTACCCAATAGTAGAAGCGGTCTGAGATACTTCGCTCCGCTCAGTATGACACTGAAGCAGGGCACCAGCGCTTGTCATGCTGAGCGGAGCGAAGTGGAGTCGAAGCATCTCAGACCTAGATGCTCATGTGTAACGTCCATTGGATTACTGCCGTGTATTAAGCTGCCGCCCTGTTGATAGACACCAAGAGACCGACATGACATTTGCAAACATGCTGAAAGCCGTCCACTACCAAGATGTGGACCCCGGAACTCAGTGGATCAAGGACGCCGCCGTCGCCATCGATTCCGACGGACCGCTCGATGCAGACCGCACCCTCACTCCGAACGTGGTCAAAATGGACGGCGGATACCGCATGTACTATCACGGCCTCGGGCCGGGGCGTCCAAACGCGGCTTCAAAAGGGTACATCCTCAGTGCCTTCTCCACCGATGCCGAGCACTGGGAGAAGGAGCCGGGCGTCAGAATGGATGCGGGAGGAGAGGGTGCCGAGCACTACATCTGGAGCCCAGACGTCATTCCGCTAGCAGATGGCCGCTACCGCATGTACTACGAAGGGAAGACTGAGACGGGGGACGGCCAAGTCAAGGCCGCAATTGTGAGTGCAGTTTCCGCCGACGGTCTGGTTTGGGAACGAGAGCCGGGCCTGCGCCTAGCCGGAGCAAGTGTCTCCTATCTGGCACCTCGCTGTCTGCACCTCGACCCGACCGCAGAAAAGGGCGGGCCCCGCTTTCGCCTCTACGCCAGTGCCTATCCCTATCCAGATGTTGCTGGCAACAAAAAGATCGTCAGCGCCGTGTCAGAAGATGGCCTAGAGTTCGAGTTGGAGCCCGGCGTTCGCATACCCCAAGACCGAGCGCTCGAAAGCTATGCCGTCTATGCCCCGGAGGTGTTGCGCCTAGGCGAGGGCGGCTTTCGGATGTACTACGCAGGCTGGACGTCGGCTCCGGAGGTCCAGCGTGGATCAAAGTATCACGGCAGAATTTTCAGCGCATTTTCCGCGGACGGTCTGCAGTGGGTCAAGGATCCGGGAATCTGCATTGACAATGGGGGAGAGCCGTGTGTGATTGACCTCGCCGACGGCCGCTTCCGCATGTTCTACGAAGCCTGCGATCTCGACGGACGCTGGCGCATTGCCAGCGCAACTTCGGTTGCATCTACTGCGCCGTAACAATCCAGCAAGTAATCACCCATAGCCAAAGGAGTACCACCATGCCGGGCACTGAAGCCCCTATCGGACCCAACGATGCGATTAAAGTCACCAAAATCGAGACGTTCGTTCTCAAAAACTCCTGGGTCTTCGTCAAGATCTCGACGGACGCGGGCATCACTGGTTGGGGCGAAATGCTCAAGGACGACGCCAAGGCCTGTGCCGCCGGCGCGCTCGAAGTCGCCGACTATCTAGTGGGCAAGGATCCCCGCCCAGTCACCCACCACTGGCAGGCCATCCATCGCGGTGCCTTCTATCGCGGCGGCCCGATCAAAACCGCCATTTCCTCCGGCATTGATATGGCCCTTTGGGACATCACCGGCAAATGCTATGGAGTGCCCGTGTACAAGCTGCTCGGCGGCCCCACGCGCGAGCGGATTCGGGTTTACGGCGAAGTGAGCGAAAAGACCGGGGTCAACGCCATGAAGGTGGGGCCGGGTACATCGCGAGCCCCTTTCAAATACATCGAAGGTCAAAAATTCGTCGATGACGCGAGGAACACGGCTCCGGCGTCGATATCGCCGTTGACTTTCACGGCGCAGTGCAGCCTCCTACTGCCCTGCTGCTCGTCAAAGCGCTCGAACCGTATCATCCTTGGTTTTACGAAGAAATTGTGCAGGCTCTCAACGTCGATGTCATGGCCGAAATCGCCGAAAAGACCCACATCCCCATTGCCACGGGCGAGCGCATCTTTACCAAGTGAAAAACGCGCCGCCCACATCCTCCAGCCAGATATTTGCTATGCCGGCGGCATCACCGAATTGAAGATCATCGCCGGCATGGCCGAGGCCTACTACTCGCCGCTGGCCCCGCACAACCCACAAGGCCCCTGTTCGCTCGCCGCGAGTCTGCAAGTCGCCGCTGCCATCCCCAACTTTCTCATTCAAGAGCGCGGCGACAACGAATACGCGGACCTACTCGCCAAACCCTTGCCACCGGTCGCCAACGGCCATCGACCGCTACCCACAGATCCCGGCCTAGGCATCACCATCGACGAAGACAAGCTCATGGCCCAAGTCGGCGAACCGAACCCCTATCGCGTTCGCCTTGATCCCGACGATGGGTCGGTCGTGGACTGGTAGGCCGGAGAGAAGGTGAATTACCCCTTAATCGAGGAGCGCTGGAATGAGCACTTTAACCTTTGAAGCGCGGGCTTCTAAAATTTGGTTCGATAACGATAACATGTGGCTGAATCTTTCCGATGGTCGGCAATTATCGGTTCCTCTTGTCTACTTTCCTCGGCTGCATAAAGCTACAGAACAACAAAGGGAAAAGTATGAGGTTAGTGGTGGTGGGACGGGCCTCCATTGGGATGAAATAGATGAAGATATTAGCGTTCCCAACTTACTTATTGGAATCTATGATCGGTCTGTTACTTGAAGCCATCTCATAAATGCCAGCGACCCCGTAACGCTACGGATGAGATCATCTTGGAGACAAGGAGGATCAAAGAAGCCTTGGCAGAGTCTATGGATTACGATCTTGATCGCATTCTGAAAGATGCGAGGCAGAAACAGGAGAAAAGCGGCAGGATTGTCCTTTCTCCTCCAGTTCAACCAATCCCCTGACGACGACATATTACCAAGAGAGTCTGATCGGTTTTTGAGTCAAAATGAACTGCATCCACTGCCGTGGGCAGATGAAGCGCTCGGCGGCACCCTTCCATATTGACCGCAACGGCTATCACTTGGTATTCGACACAGTCCCGGCCTGGGCCTGTGACCAATGCGGTGAGGCGTACTTTGAGGAACGCGAAGTCAGTGTAATTCAGAGCGCTACTAAGGGGCTTGACCAACAGGCCCAGCGGCTTGTTGCAGACACTTGATTATGAAGGCCATTGAAGCCCACATCGACAGCGCCACGATCCAAGCCATAGCGCAACTAATTGTCGAACGCTTTGATCCTGAACAGATCATTCTCTTCGGCAGCCATGCTCGCGGAGAGGTTGGAACGCACAGCGATGTGGATCTGCTAGTTGTGCTTCGTGCAGGCGCAGGACAGTCACAGCACGGCAATCCGATTCGTCGGGCGATTGCCGAGCGGTTCGTCCTGCCCGTTGATGTGGTTATCCGCTCGCCAGAAGTCCTCGCCGAGCAGCGCGATGATCCGTATTCCTTGATCCACAAGGTGCTGGAAGAGGGGAAAGTGCTGTATGAGCGACGTGTCGCCTGAACGGGTGTAGAGAATGCTTTCTCGATTTTGGACTTGGCTTTTTCGATCTCAGACCCTCCAGTTCCTTCTTATCGTCCTGCTTATTGTCTTGGCGGTAGTTTTTGTGGCCGTCCTAGTCTCCAAAAGCCTTGAGGCGTGTATTCTAAAATCTTTGGGGTTAGAAGAGGATGCAAAATATGAGGCTCTGAAATTTCTGGGAATCAGCATGGGCGGCGTATTAATTGCCCTGCAAGCCCTGATGTCCTACAAACGCGCCAAGGCGATGGAGAAGACCGCGAAATCGCAGGCCGATGCTGTACTGAAAACGGAACAGGGACAGCGGCAGGATCGCCTTAAAAACGCCATTGAACACTTGGGGCATGAATCGGACTCTGTGCGCCTAGGCGGAGCCTACGAACTCTTCCATCTGGCGCAAGATACTGAAGATCTACGCCAGACTGTACTGGACATTCTCTGCGCCCATATCCGCCGGACAACGAACGAAGACGAGTATCAGAAAAAGCATAAGGTCCCGGAAGACGTGGACCCTGAAGACGGGTCAGACGTATCAAAACCCTCGGAAGAAGTCCAGAGTCTGTTGAATCTGTTGTTTGTTCAAGATCATGATGTTTTCAAAGGGCTACGCGCCGACTTGGGGGGAAGCTGGATGAGTGGTGCCGATCTCAGGACAGCACGTCTAGAAAGTGCTGTCTTGGTCGGAGTGGATCTACAAGAGGCGAATCTCACGAGAGCGAATCTACAGGGAGCGAATCTACAGGGGGCTCAATTGCAAGGGGCAAACCTCGAGGGGGCAAATCTGCAAAGGGCAAACGTCACATGGACTCAACTTGAAAGGACGAACCTAAAGGAAACGAGTCTGCAAGGGGCGGACCTCACAAGAGCGAAGCTGCAAGGGGCGGACCTAAAGGGAGCGAGTCTGCAAGGGGTGAACCTCACAAGAGCGAAGCTGCAAGGGGCGGACCTAAAGGGAGCAAACTTGCAAGGGGTGAACCTAAGGGGAGCAAACTTGCAAGGAGCAAACCTGCAAAGGGCGAAGCTACAAGGAGTCGTGCTTTGGGCGGCAGAACTGCAAGGGGTGGACCTCATGGAGGCTCAACTACAAGCGGCTAATCTTTGGGCAGCGAAACTGCAAGAGGCAAATCTCACGGAGGCTCAACTGCAAGGAGTTATTAGCAAAAAGAACTGTTTAATTGCATTTGAAAAACGCATTAGAACTCAAACTGGCAAAGAAAGCGATCTGAGCGGAATTACCTTTGAGGGCGGATTGGGGCAAGATACTCTGGATTGCATTGTCGAGGATTATCAGGGTCTCCTCACTGAAGAAACAAGGAAATTACGAGAAAAACTGACACGGCACCTCGACAAACCGAAAAGTAATAAACTGCCGAAAAACAGCGGTGCCATCACTGGCACCTATACTAGAGAAGACGCCGAAAAATGGATCGCCGAATACAACGAAGCCATGTCGTCCGTCCCTAAAGAAGACACGACTAATCGCCCGTTCTAGTGTCACCATTGCCACCCGCTGCTCCCGGCAGGTATAAGGCGAGGCTAGAGGGAGAGTCCAAGTCCAATCCGGTAATGAGGTCTTCGATATTGGAACCGTCCAAGTTGGCACGCCGGATCGTACCCGAACTATAATCCGTCCAGTACATCTTACCTCCAGCCACATCCAAGGCAAGGTCTTCGTGAGGAGAGTCCAATCCGGTAACGAGGTCTTCGATATTGGAACCGTCCAAGTTGGCACGCCGGATCGTACTCGAACTATAATCCACCGAACTATAATCCATCCAGTACATCTTGCCTCCAGCTACATCCAAGGCAAGGCCGCGGGGAATAAATCCGGTAACGAGGTCTTCGATATTGGAACCGTCTAAGTTGGCGCACTGGATCCTACCTACGCCCGTCGTCCAGTACATCTTGCCTCCAGCCACATCCAAGGCAGGGCCGCTGGGAGAGTCCAATCCGGTAACGAGGTCTTCGATATTGGAACCGTCTAAGTTGGCACGCTGAATCCTACCTGCGCCCGTCATCCAGTACATCTTGCCTCCAGCCACATCCAAGGCAAGGTCTCGTGCCCAGCCCAATCCGGTAACGAGGTCTTCGATATTGGAACCGTCCAAGTTAGCGCGCTGGATCCTACCTGCGCTCGTCCAGTACATCTGTGACATCTGTGACACAGTCACGCGCACCGCATCCGAGCAGTTGTTACTGGTGTTACTCTCACCGACGACATTCTGTGCACAGGCCCCGTAGTAGTAGGTACCCGCATCTTCCGGAGCTGTCAAAGAAATTGATACCGCACTGGCGTCTGAGGAAAAAAGAAGGCTCACATAGCCGCTAGCGACCCGCGTGTCGTTTGAAGAGATCGTCGCGTCGGTCGAGCGGTAGTAGTCTAGCGTGGTTGCATCGGCTGGACCAGCCCCTTGGTTTCGCACCGTCACCTGTAGCGTGAACGGATGCCTAAACAATAGGGTACTATCACTTACCGAGGGCGATGCGACCACCAAGTCCGAGGGACCGCCAGCTACGTGAAGTGTATAATTTCCTGTGGTCGAAGAACTGTAACCCCGTACTTCGATGTAGTAGGTGCCTGCATCGACGGAAGTAAAGACCAGAAAATTAGACTTCTCTCCACTCTCGTCATTCTCAGCCAAGACAGAGCCAGAGTCATCCCAAATAGAGCCGTAGGTATCCGTGCTGCCCGTCGTATAGGCTACCAAGGTGCCCAAACTGCTTACCGTAACGCGAAAGTAATCTGTATCACCTGCCAATAGCGACCCCATAATTGAGCTCCCTAAAGCGATCTGAGTTGCCTCAGAAAGGGTGTCGCCATAATCATCGCCTTCGCCGATCCCCGGCGGCAACGCAGGATTGGACGGATCTTCGCTGTACTGAATAAGAATCAAGGCGTCGACTAAATCGACTGCGCCATCTCCGTTTACATCGCCGAGGGAAATATCGACATGGTTGGGAAGAGCAATAGACGGGGCTTCGCTATACAGCATTACATAGAGCGCATCGAAGAGATCGACTTGGCCATCGCCGTTTACATCCCCTAAAACTCCGCTTATGGCGAGCTTCATACTTGGGATGCCGTCATACGATTCGACCACGATAGCCGCCTCATCAACCCCTACCCGAAAAGCCGGGTCCACATGCGGAACCAACCCTTGACCCGAAACCGTCAACCCATAGACCGGCCCATCCATTTCCATCGAACCCTCAACCGCCGACCACACCGGTCTTGGGGTCGCTGCCCCCACCGCCGAAATTCCCGCCTGCCCATCCACTAGCACCATCCGCCGACTCTCCGTCATCCCGCCCCCACTCAGCCGATAGATGTACACCCCCGCTCCCACAGCCCGCCCCGCCACATCCGTTCCATCCCATTGTGCCGTATGCGCCCCCGCCGACCGTTCCGCGCCAGCCGCTGCCCCAAGAGGTTGAACACCTCCAAGCGCACATGCGTGGACACCGGTATCTGATAAGGAATAATAGTCGAAGGATTGAATGGATTGGGATAGTTTTGCCCTAGCGCAAAGCTAGTCGGTAGAGCCGTGCCCTTGTCCGTAGCAAACGCTTGCAAAGATAGCGCGAAATACCCGGTCTCGTCCGTCGTCGTGCCAACGAACCGGCGCAGATCGGTCAGATCAAACAGCCGCACCTGCACGCCCACCGCAGGCTGCCCAGACGACAGCCGTACTTGTCCCTCAAGCAGCGGCTCCGCACCGACGCTGACGCTCAATACCAATCCAATGAGACCGCCGATAAACAACTTCATAAGGTCAACTCCTTTACAGATCTTGAGGATACAAGGCGTCTCCTGTGGACTCCCCTATGGGGAGGGCACTTAGGAGATAGGTTGTAATCACTCGCCATTATTAGAAACTGTGTCCTGATAGAGTGTCGCAAAAATGACCTTGATTACATATGACTTTCAGGTCATATTATTAGATTATGAACTGGGAAGTCGAATTTGACCCGGAATTCGACCCGGAATTCGATAACCTGCCTACCACAGTGCAGGATGAGCTGCTTGTACAGGCAAATCTACTTAAGGAATTCGGACCATCTCTAGGCCGCCCTCGGGTGGATACTCTGAACGGATCGCGCCACGCCAATATGAAAGAGCTTCGCTTTACCGCTGATGGCGGCGTGTGGCGGGTCGCCTTTGCCTTTGACCCCAAGCGGAAGGCCATCCTACTTGTGGCCGGCGACAAATCGGGTATCAGCGAAAGACGTTTCTACAAGCAGCTAATCAAGAAGGCAGACGAACGGTTCGATACGCATCTGAATCGGCTAAAAAAGAATAGGAGGCCAAGATGACGTCACTCGCGGAGAGAATGAACAAGCTGCCCGAGGCACGTCGGAAGAAAATAGAAGAGCGGGCCAAGGCGCTAATCGCCGAAGAGATGTCCCTACAGGACCTACGCAAGGCCCGAAAACAGACGCAGGTGAGCGTAGCCCAGCAACTCGGGATTAACCAAGAAAATGTATCCCGCATCGAAAAGCGCAGCGATCTGCTGCTATCCACGCTCAGCGGCTATGTCGAAGCGATGGGCGGAAAGTTGAGCTTGGTGGTGGAATTTCCCGACCGTCCGCCGATTTCGCTGACCGGCATTGCAACGCTAGACAAGGAAGCCCGCTCAGCAAAGCCATAATCCTCCTTTGCCGAGCGGCGCGGAAATTCGCGCTCAGATTTTCACCGTCCGCTGCCCCTTCCCAGCCCTCAACACAGCCGTCGCAATCTCCAAGGCGGCGATCCCATCTTCCCCAGTCACTAAAGGCTGTTCGCCATTGGCGAAGCACTTGACCACGTGTTTGTCCTGTTCGGCGAACATGTCCTTGAGCGGATAGGAGTACACCCGCTCGCGGCCTTCGCCCATCTTGAGCGTAAAAGCCCCGCTTCTTTCCGGGTTGAAGCGCGCCGGGGCCTTTTGCGCGGTCATGCCAAATTGCAGAGTGCCGGCCGGGCCAATCACATCGTTGAGGCTCGCCACGGGAGTACCGGCGGCCACGCCCCACGACCAGACCAAGGAGTGCTGGTCGCCACTGGCGAAGTTGACGATGACGCTAGCAGTGTCAGCGCCGACGCTGGTGGGGTCGAATTGCAGGGAAGAGGCTTGCGCCGAGGCGGCTGGGCCGAAAATCTGCAAGGCGAAATCGTAGTTGTGCACGGCACCGTCCATCAGCGGACCGCCACCTTTGTTCTCATCGCGGAACCACGGACGGCCCGGACGGCCCCCCCCAGCAAAGCGCCAGATGACCGGCCTGCCAACGGCACCGGATTGGACGATGTCCTTGAGCT
>JAGWBY010000007.1:0-15602 GCA_021295675.1 Candidatus Latescibacterota bacterium
TGTCCGAGCTTCTATAACGTAGGAGAATCTCATGCGCGAAACACCCAAGGTGATCATCAGCGGCTTTGCCGACGAGGGACCGGAGGACAAAAAGGCCGAAGCCCAGCTAGCCATGCTCGCGACGCTGGGCATGGCGCACTACAGCTTGCGCTTTGTGGACGTAGGGCAGGGCGTCAAAAATGTGATGCAGCTAACGCAACCTGAGATAGCGCGGCTGCGCCAATTGCACGGCGAATTCGGGATTGCCGTGGCCTCAATCGGCTCGCCGATTGGCAAGGTCAAGCTGCTCGATGTGGAAGACGGCTCGGCCAATGCCTACATCCCGTTTGATCAATACTTGCAACAGGACGTGCAGCGGGCCGTGGATCTGGCCGGCGAGTTTGAGACGCGGCTGATTCGCGGATTCTCGTTTTACCATCCTCAAGGCGAGGATCCAGCCGGTTACTTGGAGCCGGCGGCCGAGCGGCTGGCGCAAATCGCCGAGGTTTGCAGCCGGGGCGGGACCATTTTCGGCCTAGAGGTCGAAGCCAATCTCGTCGGCCAGAACGGGCGGCTCCTGCAGAAGCTCTACGAGATGGTGGACCACCCCCACCTGTGCCTGATTTTCGACGGCGGCAATCTGTCGAGCCAAAACTTCACCCCGGTCGAAACCCTAGCCGAGTATCACGCGGATGCACATCAAGGACTATAAGATCGACCCGGCTCTTCAATGGGAGGGCGTCGTAGATGAGGAGCGGCTGAAAAACTTTGTGCCCGCCGACCGCGGCGACTCCGCGCACGAGGCCATATTGCGCGACTTCCGCACCCGCATCCCGGCCCTAGAGCACGAGTTGAAGCAGAAGGGGGTCCCCGGCGTATTCCTCGACCTAGAGCCACACCTAAAGGGCGGCGGGCAGTTCGGTGGCTTCAGCGGCATCGATGGATTTGGGGTCGCGCTGCGGGCGCTGCTCAACCTACTCGACTACGTGGGCATCGGCTACGCGCTGACGGACTACGAGGCCATCGCCCGGCAGCGGGACTAGCGCCCTTGCGCCAACAGAGCCTCGTGCCGCTTTTGGAAGGCCGCGCTGTTGTCGTCCTCAATCACCTCTAAATCGACGCCTTGCTCAAAGCCGGGGATGTTGCCAGCGTAGAAGGCCTGCTGATAGTGGGTTTCAGCAGTAAATTCCCACTCCCGCTCTTTGCCGTCACCCGGCCAGTACACGCGAAGAATGCGCTTTTGGGCCATGTAGCGGTGTGTGGGCGTCGGCTCTGCGGGATCCACCCGGTACTTGGCAATCGCCTCTTCATCCACCGAGACGCCCAAGCCGGGCGCGTCTGGAACCGGCATATAGCCGTCGCGAACCTCAATAGGCTCTTGCAACAAATCGTCCTCCCACAACTCGTGGCAGGTGATATAGGGCAGTTGGGCGTGCGAGAGCACCGAGCCGAGGTGCGCCGCATAAGTAGTGGTCAAGCCAGCACCGACGAGCTGGAGCCAAAAGGGCTTGTTTTGGGCGGCCGCTAAGGTTCCCGTCCGCCGGGTATCGGTCGCGCCGCCGCCGATGACGAAGCCGTCGCAGCAGTCGTTGCGCAGATATTGGTCTTGATAGTGCTCGACAATGGGTTTGCGCACCCGCTCGCGCAAAATCCGCGCCCCATCTACGTCCGTATGCAGGTAAAACGGACTTTCGTACATGCCGACATTGGGATTTTCGTCGAGCTTTTGCAGGATGATTTCGGCCTTGGCTTGGTTGAGCAAGAAGCCGTTGAAGTCAACGTCGAATTTGTAGTCGGCCGGAACTACCTTGGCGACCGCATCGGTTTGGGCGATGATGTCGCGCCAAGGGCGGGCCTTCATCTTAATACAGGTGTACCCGCGCCTTAGCGATTCCTCGGCCTCGGCGACCCAGTCTTGGGGCGGCATATCTATGTCCCACCAAGATATGGGGCAGCGGTCGCGCGTGTACGGGCACGCCGTTGTCTTGGCCCACTAGGTCGAGGCAGGCGACTTGAGGCCCAAAACCAATATCGTCGCGGTTTATCAGGCTGGCCGGGTTTTGCCCGACGAGGCCATCGACCGATGGCTGGCCGTGGTTATCGGCCCAGCCCACGAGGCCGTTATCCGTCTCTAGGCGCACCACCCACACGCGCTCGTCGTGAGTCGAGGCGCGCTGCATGGCGCGGGTGACGTGATCGGCGTAGAAGGGAATGTTGAGGGCAATGGCTTCGGCGTGGGTGATCTTCATGAGGTCCTCCGAGGATGATGGGGTCACGTATTGATGGACAGAAGACACGCAAAAATTCGCCTAGGAGCAACCGTTAATTTAATCTAAGTGATGTTACGCACAGACCTAGGTATGAGATGCTTCGGCTTCGCTCAGCATGACAGGTGCTGGTACGCGGCTTCCCGGTGTCATGCTGAGCGGAGCGCAGCGGAGTCGAAGCATCTCTGCCCACAGGTTCCGACAATTCGTACGATGCGTAACGTCAATTGCAACGCCATGAGCAGAACGTATGAAACCTTTGTAGAACGCCTCCACGAGCTGGCCGACCTAAGCCACGCGCAGGGGCTGATGAGCTGGGATCAAGAGACCTATATGCCGCCACGAGGCGCGGCCATGCGGGCCAGAGCGATGGGGACCTTGGCTGGTCTGTACCACGAGCGGCTCACTGCACCGGAATTGGTCGCGCTCGTAGCAAACCTCAGAGACGCCGAACTAACAGGCGACGCGGCCGTCAACGTCCGCGAAATCGACCGCCAGCAGAGCCGGTCGCTCAAGCTCCCCAAGGAGCTAGTCGTCGAGCTGAGCCAGACCGAATCCTTGGGGCACGAGGCTTGGGTCGAGGCGCGCAAAAAGTCGGACTTCGCCCTCTTCCAGCCTTGGCTGGAGAAAATAGTCGCGCTCAAAAAGGAAGTGGCCGAGCGGGTCGGCTACGAAGGCGCGATGTACAACGCGCTGCTCGACGAGTACGAGCCTTATGCGCGAGCCGAGGAAATCGCCCCGGTCTTTGCCCAACTCAAAGCGCAACTCGTGCCGCTAGTCGAACAAATCGCCGCCACCGGAAAGTACCCGGCGCGAGGCGTGCTCGACCAAGAATACCCCATCGAGCAACAGGAGCAGTTAGGACAGCAGGTGTTAGCGGACGTGGGCTTTGACATGGAGGCCGGGCGGCTCGACTTGGCGGTACATCCGTTTTGCGCGGGCACGTCCCGCGACGACGTGCGGCTGACGACGCGCTACAGCGCCGATTGGCTGCCCGGCTCGCGGCACGGGCTGTACGAACAGGGCCTACCCGCCGATGCCAGCGGCACCCCAGCCGGCGAGAGCATTTCGCTGGGGATTCACGAGTCGCAATCGCGGCTGTGGGAGAACATGGTCGGCCGCAGCAAAGCCTTCTGGACTCACTACCTGCCCAAGCTACGAGCGCTCTTTGCCCAGCAACTCAGCGCTGTCGATCTAGACGCCTTTTACGCGGCAGTCAATCAAGTCGAGCCGTCGCTGATTCGGGTCGAAGCCGACGAGGTGACGTACAACCTCCACATCTTGCTGCGTTTTGAACTGGAGTGCGACTTGATCGAAGGGAGAGTTGCCGTGGCGGAGTTGCCCGCGGCGTGGAACGAGCGGATGGAGCAATACTTGGGCATCCGTCCGCCCGACGACGCCCTCGGCGTGCTCCAAGACACGCACTGGTCCTGCGGCCTGCTGGGCTATTTCCCAACCTACACACTGGGCAATCTGTACGCAGCCCAGTTCTTTCACCAAGCCCATCAGGACTTACCCGACCTTGAAGAACAGATCACGCAGGGCGAACTCAGGCCGCTCAAGACTTGGCTCAACGAGAAAATCCACGCGCGCGGCTCACGGGCAACGGCTAGCGAATTGGTCGAGGAGGTGACGGGCGCGAAGCTGAGTGCCGATTACTTCATCGACTACTTGTGGGAGAAGTTCGGATCGCTCTACGGCCTCAGCCGATGACCTGTTGCAGGAACCGCAGTTGGTTGGCGCCGAGGATCTTGCGGACATCGGCCTCGCCGCAATGTCCGGGAGGCAGGTCGCATCTTCCAAGAGCAAGCCGCCGCCGTCAAAATCCGATCCCAAGCCGACGTGGTCGATGCCAGCGACGGCGACCGCGTGTTCAATGTGGTCGAGCAGGCCGCGGAAGGTGGGGTTGTGCGCATCGATAAAGTCCGGGACAAACGTGATGGCCACGACTCCGCCCTTTTCGGCGAGGGCGCGCAACTGCTCGTCGCGGAGGTTGCGCGGGTGGTCGCAGAGGGCGCGGCAGCAGCTATGGGTGGCCATAAAGGGAGCTTGGGCCGCTTGGGCCACGTCCCAAAAGCCCGGTTCGTTGAGATGAGAGACATCGACGACCACGCCCAACTCGTTCATCTGCGCCAGTAGCTGGCGGCCAAAGCCGGTCAGACCGCTGCCCCCCTCGACTTCGCAGCCGTCTCCGGCCCAAGAGCGGGTGCTGTGGGTGAGGGTCATGGCGCGGACGCCCAGTTGGTAGAGTAACGGCAGGACGTGGGGGCTTTTCTCCAGCGCATCGCTGTTTTCCACTGCCAGTATGGCCGCCAGGCGGCCCTCGGCGCGGGCGCGCTCAATGTCAGCCGCACAGCGCGCCACAGCAATACCCTCGCTGTGCTCTTCCACTTCCTGCAAAAAATGGCCCAAGGCATCCATGCAGTAGAGCAAGTGATTGCCCCAAGGACGGGTGCAATCAACGGCGAAAAACGCCGCGTCCAGCCCGCCTTCGCGCGCCTTGGGCAAGTCGAGCTGAACGCCGTCGTCCGGCGACTGGTACTGGCGCAAATAAGCGACAGCCCCGTCGCCTGTGTGCCGTCGATGGACATCCCCCGACGGATCAGAGCGACGATGCTGTCGTTGTGCGAGTCGACGACCAAGGAGTCTTGGTGCAGGCGGAGGGCAGTCTGTTCGTCCATTGTTTTATTCAGCCATGTACTCGTCAAAGTCGATCACAACGCCTTGCTCCGACGAGGCTCCCAAGGCATTGATCAGGCCCACCGTGGCTAGGTTGCGTGGGCCAGAGAAGGACGGCTCCACGCCGTCGAGCACGTAGTCGCGAAAGCCGTCTAACAGGACTTCCTCGGGGTGAGGGTTTTCGTCCATCGGTATGATCTCGTCTGCATCGGCCCCAGCCCGCCGGAGCGCCAAGCCGCCGGAGACTTCTTCGACCGTACCCTTCTCGCAGTCCAGCCGCCAGCTTGAGCCGCCTTTGTGGGTGGCGAAGGTGCATTGGAAATTGAACGTGGTGCCGTTGTGGAACTCAATCCAGCCGTCGATGGCCGCGCCGCCGCTGTATGGACTCCAAGGCGGGTTGAAGCTGTTGCAGAAGAGCCGTTTGGGCTCGGAGTCGAGCAGGTGGCGCAACTGGTCAAAGTCGTGGATGCCGCGTTCCCACAAATAGGCGTGTTGGTCTGCGCCCGAATGATGCACCCGCGGGCGCCAGCCGTATTTGGTCATCAGGCCAAAGGAAGGCCGGCCCAATTCGCCGCTTTGCAGCAGGCGGCGGATAGTTAAGACCGGCGGATAGTAGCGGGCGTTTTGGGTGACGGCGACCTTGAGGCCGCGCTCGGTTGCCTCGGCGACGATTTGCCGCGCTTGGTCGAGGTCTTTGGTGAAAGGCTTTTCGACCAGCACGTGCTTGCCAGCGCGGACTGCTTCCAAGCACTGACCGGCGTGCAGGTCGGGCGGCGTAATGACCACCACGGCGTCCGCATCAACGGCTTGCAGGGCGTCGGCCGGCGTAGAAAAACACGCCTCTTCGCCTAGGCCGGTAGTCTCCCGCGCCGTAGCGAGGTTTTCCTCGTTAACATCGACTAAGGCGACGGCTTCGAAATCAGTGCGGTCGCGGAAGCGGTTCAGGGGCCAGCGGCCGCGGCCACCCGCTCCTACGTGGATCGTGCGAATAGTCATGATGAGCTGGTCAACAAGCGCACGCCGATACCGACGCCGCCTCGCGGCACGTAGGGTTTGGCTTTTGTGCACCAAGCAGTGCCGGCAATGTCGAGGTGCGCCCAGGAATAGTCGGCGAACTCGGCCAAAAGCGCCGCAGCCGTACTGGCACCGGCTGGCCGACCGCCAGAGTTTTTCATATCGGCGATGTCGCTGTCGATCTGGTCGCGGTACTCGGGCCACAGCGGCAAGCGCCAGAGCCGCTCGCCAGTCTGCTCCCCGGCGGCGAGCAGCCGATCCGCCAAGTTGTCGTCGTTGGCAAACAGGCCCGAAGCGTGGTGCCCCAGTGCAGTTACGCAAGCGCCGGTGAGGGTAGCCAGATCAACGACCGCGGCCGGCTCGTAGCGAGTGGCGTAGGCGAGGGCATCGGCCAAGACGAGGCGGCCTTCGGCATCTGTGCTGACGATTTCGATGGTCTTACCCGCAAGAGTGCGCAATACATCGTCGGGGCGGAAGGCGGTGCTGGAGGGCATGTTCTCAGCAGCGGCAATCAGGCCGACAACCCGCCGCTTGAGGCCGAGCGCGGCCACCGCCTGCATCGCGCCCAAGACGGCAGCAGCGCCGGACATGTCGGTTTTCATCGTGCGGATGCCCTCGACGCTCTTGAGCGAGAGGCCGCCGCTGTCGAAGGTGATACCCTTGCCGACAAACACCAGCGGATCACCCTTGCGGGGGCCGTGTTCGAGGACGATAAAACGCGGCTTGTTGGCACTGCCCTGACCAACGGCCACTAGGGCGTCCATGCCTAGCTCGGCCAAGCCCTTTGCGCTGAAGACCCGGCAGCGCAGATCGTGGGTTTTGGCCAAGCGGCGGGCCGTGCGGGCCAAGTAGGCCGGTGTAACTTCGCCACCGGGGTGATTGACCAAGTCTCGGGCAAGACAAGTGGCCTCGGCGAGCACGCGGCCTCGGCGAACACCGCGCCGCGCCTCTTTGAGCTTAGTCGCGTCGAATTCTACGATGCACAGCTTGGCCAACGACTCTGATCGTGGACGCGAGCGGTACTCGTCAAAGCGATAGGCTGCCAACAACGAGGCTTCGGCCACCGCTTGCGCAGCCGGCTCGACGGGCAGGTTGCCTGCACCCGTGCCGTGCAGGATGGTGGCCGCGCTCTTGGCATCCAAGTGGCTGAGAGTACCGATGGCTGTACCAGCGGTGCGTCGCGCCCGTTCGAGGTCAAAGCCCTCCTGCTCGCCCAAGCCAACGACGAGGACGCGCGGCGCTGGAATCTGATCGTGCGTGTACAGCAGCAAGGTTTGGCCGGCCTTGCCCTCAAAGTCGCCGAGGTCAATCGCCGCCGAGATTTGGCCGCCGAGGGCTTGGTCAACCGCACCTGTAGCCCCGCCGGGGCGCGCTCCGGCAAAGAGGTTGACCACGAGGACGTCCGCGTCCTGTTTTTGAATGGCTCCTTGAATTACTTTAATATCCATATCTGTTTACCCCGTTTGTTTGGCAACCTAGGCCAGCCCCCAAGTACTGTCAAGAATGCCATGGACCTGTTTCTGATTCGTCACGCGAGCCACCAACAACGCGCTGATCGATAACCATATTACTTTTGAGGATGCTATGGACCTATTTCTGATCCGTCATGGCGAGTCTGCCAACAATGCGCTGACCGATATTAGCCAGCGCGTCGCCGATCCCGAATTGACCGCTAAGGGCCGAGTACAGGCCGAGCGGGTGGCCGCGTATCTAGCAGAGGGGTTGCATCTCGCCCCGGCCGAGCGTGAAGAGGATCGGCCCTTTTTTGATCGGCTTTATTGCAGTGCCATGATTCGCGCCCTGCACACGGCGCAAGCGATCGAACAGGCAATGGAATCGAAGTCGGAGATCTGGGTAGCGATTCACGAGATGGGCGGCATTTACCTCGACCACGGCGGCGAGCGGGGAACCGTTGGCTATCCCGGCCTGACGCGGGCGGAAATTGCCGCGCGTTTTCCCACTAGCGTCGCGCCGGCAGAAGTCGGCGAGGACGGATGGTGGGACGCGGGCATGGAAACGGAGCAGCAGGCCCAGCGCCGCGCTATAAACGTCGCCGCAGATTTGCTAGCGCGGGCGGGGGAAGAGACGCGCGTCGGCTTGGTGACGCACGGCGGCTTTATAAGCTTGTTACTTTCGGCCTTGAGCTACCAAGCACTGGACGACGGCTCTTATTACGGACACGAGAACACGGCCATCACCCGCATCGCGCTCGCGCCCAGCGACACGGTTATCAAATATATCAACCGCACCGAACACCTGCCCGACGAGTTGCAGCGACAGCGGCATCCAAGTGTGTAAAGGGCGCACCGCGATGGATCACGCCGCCCTGATAAGCGATCTCGGCACCTTCTTGCGCCCAGATCAACTGTTGACCTCGGACGAGGATTGCAGCGTCTATGCCTTCGACGGGACCGCCCTGCTGCACCAGCGACCCGCGTGCGTGGCGTTGCCGGAAAGTCGGGATGAGGTCGCCCAACTCTTGGCCCTGTGCAACAAGCGCGAGGTACCCGTGGTACCGCGCGGCTCGGGCACTGGGTTGGCCGGGGGATCGGTTCCCTCGCAGGAGGGAGTCGCGCTCTGCTTGGTTCGGCTCAACCAGATTCTAGAACTGGACGCGGCCAACCTAGTCATGGTCGTCCAGCCGGGAGTCCTCACCCAGCAAATCGCCGACGCAGCCCAAGCTGCCGGCCTGTTTTATCCCCCAGATCCCGGCTCGATCAAGATCTCGACTATCGGCGGCAATGTGGCCAACAATTCCGGCGGGCTGCGCGGATTAAAATACGGCGTGACGCGCGACTACGTGATGGGGCTGGAGGTAGTCCTAGCCGACGGACAGGTCTTGGAAACCGGTAACAAATGCGTCAAAGACGTGGCCGGATTCACGCTCAAAGACCTCTTCATCGGCTCCGAGGGAATGCTCGGCGTCATTACTAAGATCGTGCTGAAACTGGTTCCAGCACCTGCGAACAAGAAGACCCTACTCGGCCTCTACGACGAGATGACGCAGGCCGCGGCCACGGTCTCGGCGATTATCGCGCACAAAATTATCCCCTGCACCCTCGAATTCCTCGACCGCACTACCATTGAGTGCGTGGAGGCCCACGCTGGCATTGGCCTGCCAACGGATTGCGAGGCCGTGCTGCTGATGGAAGTAGATGGGCACCCGGCGCAGGTCGCTGAGCAAGCCGCTCAGATCGAGGCCATTGCTCGCGAAGGCGGCGCCCGCTCGGTGCGGCTAGCCGACTCAGACGCAGAGGCCCAGCAACTCGCCGCGGCCCGGCGCACGGCCTTTAGCGCGCTGGCGCGACTGGCACCGACGGTTGTGCTGGAGGACGTCACCGTGCCGCGCAGCGAGCTAGCGGCCATGGTCGCCTACGTGCAGGAGGTCGGTCAGCGGCATCAAGTGCGAGTGGGGACCTTCGGCCACTTCGGCGACGGCAATTTGCATCCCACCTTCCTGTGCGACGAGCGCGACGCCGAGGAAATGGCCCGCGTCGAGAAAGCCATGACCGAGGTTTTTGCCCACGCCGTGGAATTGGGCGGGACCATCACGGGCGAGCACGGAGTCGGCTTGGCCAAAAAGCCCTATTTGCCCGGCCAACTCGGGCCAGTGGGGCTGGAAATTCTCAAGCGGGTCAAGACCGCCTTCGACCCCAAGGGCATCTTAAACCGAGGGAATATGTTCGATTGAGCGACGACGGCCTGAACTTGCTCCGAGACTTGGATTACTCGGTTCTCCAGCAGTGCATGCACTGCGGCATGTGCCTGCCGACCTGCCCGACGTACGACGCGACCCTGCACGAGCGCTCGTCGCCGAGGGGGCGGATCGCCATGATGCGGGCCATCGCCGATGGCGAGTTAGAGGCGAGTAAGACCTTTGCCGAAGAAATGTATTTCTGCCTCGGCTGCCTCGCCTGTCAGACCGCGTGTCCGGCTGGCGTGGATTACGCCGCGCTATTTGAAAATGCCCGCGCCGAAGTGGAGCGGCAGGGCTTGCTCGACGGCACAGTGCGGAATTTTGTGCGCCGCTGGGTCCTCGGCTGGCTCTTTGCCAAACAGACGCGTCTGCGGGCAGTGGCGCGCTTGATGCGCATATTCCAGCGCAGCGGTCTGCAAACCCTAACGCGCCGCAGCGGCCTCCTCAGACTACTGCCCTTTGGCTTGGGAGACCTAGAGCCGCTGGCACCGCGGATTTCCCCGCGCTTTACCGACCAGTTGTACCGCCGAGATTTGCAGCAAGCGAATCCGCCCAAGCCGCGCTACCGAGTCGCGCTGTTGGCCGGCTGCGTCCAAGACATATCCTTTGCCGAGGTAAACGCCGATACAATATGCGTCTTGCAGCACAATGGCTGCCAAGTGCTGCTGCCGGAGGGCCAAGCCTGTTGCGGCTCGCTGCACGCGCACAACGGCGCAGTCGAACAGGCACAGCAGCAGGCGCGGCTCAACATCGACGCCTTTGACGCTGAAAACCTAGACGCAATCGTCGTCAACGCCGGCGGCTGCGGCTTGCACTGCAAGCACTACGACCGCTTGCTAGCCGACGATCCTACTTATGCGGAGCGGGCCGCTGTGTGGAGCGCAAAAGTAAAAGACGTACACGAATGGCTCGCCGACATCGGCTTGCGCCAGCCCCGCGCCGCCATGCCTCCGCAACAGGTAGCATACCACGAGTCTTGCCACCTCAAGCACGGGCAGCGGGTTTCTACAGCCCCGCGCGAAGTGCTCCAGGCCGTGCCCAATTTGGAGCTCGTGCCGCTGGTAGAGGCCGACTGGTGCTGCGGCAGCGCTGGCATCTACAACATCACCCAGCCCGAACTGTCCATGCAGCTACTCGACCGCAAAATGGCGCACGTGTGCGCAACCGGCGCGACCGCAGTAGCCACGGGCAACACAGGCTGCGCCATCCAGCTCCAATACGGCGTCCGCCGCGCAAAAGCCGCCGTGGACGTCGTCCATCCCGTGTCGCTTTTGGCCGCAGCCTATCGCGCTGAAAACCAAGGAGGAACATAATGCAACACTTTGGCCTAACCATTGAGTTGAAGAACGATCCCGAACTGATCGCCCAATACAAGGCATACCACGCCGACCCTTGGCCCGAGCCGCTTCAGGGCCTAGGCGAGGTCGGCATCACCGACATGAAAATTTTTCTCTTGGGCCAGCGGATGTTCATGTACATGACCGCGACCGACGAGTTCGATCCAGCCCGCGACTTCCCGCGCTACGTCGAGCAAAATCCCAAAGCGAAAGAGTGGGACGAGCTGATGCGGACCTTTCAGCAGCAGGTGCCCGAGGCCAAAGAGGGCGAGTGGTGGGCCAATATGGAACTCGTGTTTGACTTGCAATTGCACGTGTGAGAAGCTATAAGGATAGACTCGTCAAGCAACGACTAATAGACTATTCGACAGGAGAATTTAGCAATGAGAATTGAACCCGAAATCGCCGGGGTTTCACTCGTCATGCTTGGCCATTTCAATCCTGCTATTTTTACACCTGCGTGGTTCGGATGGAATGAGCTTCTTCCCGAAAAAACGGTCAATATTGCAGGTACGAAAATCGTCCATCCTCAAATCGCGACATTCGAGGCGGATTGGCTCAACTTGCATGTCCAACCAGAATCCTTCCAAATCAACACGACTCAGCCCCCTTATGTTCGCCTGCGGGACTTGGCTGTCCGAATTTTCCGAGAAAACCTTCCTCATATCCCTCTTAAAGCAATGGGGATCAACCGAGAAGTACACTTTTCTGTGCGGAGTTCCGACGAGCGAGATCGGCTCGGCAGATTGCTGGCACCTGTTGAGCCATGGGGAGATTGGGGACAGAAACTGGAACCAGATGGGGAGCATGGTGGTATGACTTCTCTTACTATGAGACAAGTAAATCCGGACGGCAGGCCGTTGGGAGGACAAATAAACGTGACGGTGGAACCATCCAGCCGGATCGGACAAGGCCGTCTCGGCGTTTACGTTCGGGTCAATGACCACTATACTATTGAGAACGTAGAGAGCCAGATGGGAACCAGTAAAATCGTCGCGTTACTAGAGGAAAATTTTGACGAATCTTTGCGGCGTGCAGACAAAATCATCGATCACATTATGTCCTTAACGGAGAAATAAGAATGTCGGAAGCTGCATTCGCCCCTGCGGGCAACAGACTTCAGGACTCATCAGGGATCAACGAAAATCCGAGTGCATCTAATACCCTTGAGCAATTGCTTCTTCGGGAAGGATATGCGGACCGGATCGCGGCTACGCTAAAACAGCGCCGAGATTCGGAGCTATATGATACTGACGTCTCGGAGAGGACCATTGAGGTCCGCCCGATAGCGACCGGAACCGGTTTCGATGTTGACGTAAGCATTGAATTTCCTGACCTAGCCCAAATTTCGCGGACTGTGCCCCAAGTCAGTTTTCATCTGCTTCAGGAGTGGGAAGGGCATGTCACAGAGATAGGAGAAGACGACTTCACAGTGCGGCTATTAGACCTGACTGCCGGTTCCTCGCATGAAGAGGAAGAAGCTGTCATTCCTCTCTCCGAGATTTCAGAAGACGATCTCAAGCGTCTGTGCCTCGGCAGCATCTTTCGCTGGGTCATCGGCTACGAGCGTTCCGCAAGCGGAACTAAGCAGCGTGTCTCCCGGATCGTCTTCCGCGAACTTCCTGTTGTGACCAAACAGGATATAGCCGAAGCCGAAGAACGGGCTAGGAAGACCGCTCAGTTATGGGCGGACTAACTACCCGCGGAGTTCCACCTAAACACAATGTGATGGAAGTAACTCTTGTCGGCCCTGGTTACGGAGAATGCATACTTCTTCATATAGGGAACGGCAGTTGGGTAATTGTCGATTCCTGTATCGGTGCAGATTCCCGTCCGGCAGCGTTGGCTTATCTCCATGACATGGGATTAGATCCTCCTGAGGTGGTTCACCTCATAGTTGCCACTCATTGGCATGACGACCATATACGCGGCATGGGAGAGTTAGTCGAGGTCTGCGGCGATGCGACTTTCTGCTGTGCAAGTGCTCTTCGTACACAAGAATTTCTCACAATGATGGACGCTATAGCGAGTCGTCCTATGTCCCAAGTGGGCTCTGGAATGCAGGAACTCTACAAGGTCCGGTCGTTCCTTGAGAAGAGGCCTGCCAAGCCTGTATTCGCCATAGCCAATCGTAAAATCTTTAGTCGGGATAGTTGCGAGATCTGGTCCCTCTCGCCTTTTGACGAGGAAGTTGACAGCTTCTTGAGGGAAATAGACCGTCTTCGGCCACAGGAACGTAAAACAAAAAGGCGAACTCCTACCCTGACCCCTAACAAGACTGCGGTTGTTCTATTAATCAAGATCGACGATACAGCGATTCTTCTCGGTTCCGATCTTGAGGGGCGTGGCTGGTTGGATATACTCGCTGCCTACGAAGGGTCGAATTGCAAAGCTTCCGTTTTCAAAGTTCCACATCATGGTTCCCAAAACGCCCACGAGGATAGAGTATGGAGTGAGATGCTGCATAGTGAACCAATAGCGGCGCTCACTCCGTGGAAAAAAGGTGGACGGAGTTTACCGACGAAGAGCGACGTAAAACGTATTCTCTCGTTTACTCGAAAGGCTTATGCAACTGCGCCGTTCGACATTTCTAGTTCCAAACCCGCACGGAGAAGGAATAGAACCGTAGAAAAGACTATCCGGGAAGCTAGCAAAAGAATCAGTCACGTAGCCCCGTCTCCCGGAATGATCCGTCTGCGCCGGAGGTTCGGGTCACAGCTATATTGGGATATTGAGACGTTTGCGCCGGCATGTCAGTTGATGGATTAGCGAACGATCCACATTCAAAATTGTCAGCAGGAAAGCGCCATTGCGGGAGTGACTAGCCGGTCAATGGAGAGCAGCGCTTTTTCTATTTTCCTACCGTGCAGGCTCTCCTCAATGCGTTTCAAGGCCAGCTAAAAGAATCTGGAGCAGATTCGGACGTTGCCTAGTACCTTCGGCTGCTTTCAAGCGGGAAGACCGCATGAGCGAGAGAATCGACATCCCCAAAGAAGAGATCGCCGCCTTCTGCCAGCGCAACCACATCCGGCGCATGGCCCTGTTCGGCTCGGTCCTGCGCGATGACTTCACGCCCGAGAGCGACGTGGATGTACCAGACGCCGGGACTGGAGTTCATTACCATGCAGGACGAGCTGTCAAAGATACTTGGTCGGCAAGTGGATTTGCACACTTTCAAGGGAGTCGAAAAAAGCCGTAACTGGTTGCTCCGAGAGGAGATACTTAGCTCTGTAGAGGTGCAGTATGAGCAGGAGTAATTTACAAACAGCATATCCAACTTCTGAAACAGGAGATCAACTATGAATAAAGGTCGGGTCGCCGGTAAAGCGGCCATTGTAACAGGCGCAGCCTCGGGAGCGCGCGAAGGCGCGTCTGTCTGCGTGGTGGATGTCAACGCCGATGGCGGCCAGCGGGTCGTCGATAAAATCAACGCCGACGGCGGCGAAGCCATTTTCGTCCGCACCGATGTGGGCGAGTCCGCCCAAGTCATCGAGATGTTTGAGCACACCGAAGAAGCCTTTGGCCGCGTAGATATCGTCCACAACAACGCAATATGGTTCCGCCACGGCCCGGCGACCGAACTCGACGAAAAGGATTGGGACGGGACGTTGAACATCGGCCTGAAGGCGATTTTCCTCGCCGCCAAATACGGCATCCCAATCATGCGCAAGACCGGGGGCGGGGTGATCATCAACACCGGCTCGGTGCATTCGCTGGTCAGCTTTGCCACGGCCACGGCCTACGACGCGGCCAAGGCCGGAGTTTTGGGCCTGACGCGGACCCTCGCCATTGACTACGGGCCAGACATCCGCGTCTGCGCCGTGCTCCCTGGAGCGATTCTGACGCCCTTGTGGGACGATCTACAAGTGCCGGAGGAAGAGCGCGTGCGCTACGCCCAGATGGTGCCGGCCCAGCGCTTGGGCACGGGCGAGGACATCGCCAACGCCGTGCTATTCCTCGCCTCGGACGAGGCGTCTTTTATCACCGGAACTGCGTTGACCGTAGATGGCGGAATGCTGGCGCGGACCGAGTAGATGGCCAAGCCAGCCGTTAAACCGCAAAATCCCTGCTTTTCCTCTGGCCCCTGCGCTAAGCACCCCGGGTGGAATCTTGCGGCCCTAAAGGACGCGGCTTTGGGACGCTCGCACCGCGCCGCAGTCGGGCGGGCGAAGCTGCAAGAAGTCATCGAGCGGTCGCGTGCGCTATTGAGTGTCCCCCCTGATTATCGCATCGGGGTGGTGCCGGGTTCAGATACGGGTGCCGTGGAGATGTGTCTGTGGTCGATGCTAGGCGCGCGCGGCGTCGATGTCCTGTCTTGGGAGAGCTTCAGCAAGGGCTGGGTGACGGACATTACTCGGCATCTGCGGCTAGAAGACGCGCGCGTCTTCGACGCGGACTTTGGGGAGCTACCCGACTTGTCTCAAGTTGACTGCAACCGCGACGTGGTCTTTGCGTGGAACGGCACGACCTCTGGGGTGAAGGTGCCCGACGGCGAGTGGATCGCCGCCGACCGCACGGGCCTGACCATCTGCGACGCGACGTCTGCGGTTTTCGCCGTGGACCTGCCCTGGGAAAAGCTCGACGTAGTAACCTACTCTTGGCAAAAGGTCATGGGCGGCGAGGCCGCGC
>JAGWBY010000007.1:15667-44744 GCA_021295675.1 Candidatus Latescibacterota bacterium
CCCAAGGCGGCCAGCTCAACGAGGCCCTGTTCAAGGGCGACACCATCAACACGCCCTCCCTGCTGTGCGTGGAAGACGCACTCGACGGGCTGCGCTGGGCCGAAAGCATCGGCGGCTTGCCCGAACTCGTGCGGCGCACACAGGCCAACCTCGCGGTGCTAGAGCAGTGGGAAGCCGCAAGCGAGTGGATCGCGTTTTTGCCCGCACGGCGAGCGATTCGCTCTAGCACGTCGATTTGCCTGCGAATTGCCGATGCGTGGTTTGCCGGTTTAAGCGAGGACGCGCAGCGAGCAAAGGTCAAAGCGCTCGTCGCCAAGCTGGAGGACGAGGGCGTCGCCTACGACATCAATGGCTACCGCGCCGCGCCGCCCGGCCTGCGGATCTGGGGCGGGGCGACGGTGGAAACCAGCGACGTCGAGGCGCTAGTTCCGTGGCTGGATTGGGCGTGGGCAGCGTCAGCCTAACAAATCAGCGGCAGCCAATGCGAGTTGGGGGATCGTCGGCGAGGTGAGAGTAGCGTCGGCTGTGACTTCGACGCGCTGTTGGTACGCACCGCCTTGGGGCCGGGCGAACACTTCAATGCGGCCTTTTTGCAGATCGATCAGCCACACTTCGGCAAGGCCAGCCTGAGCGTAGAGCGGCAGCTTGACCTCGCGGTCGTAGTCGATCGACGTATCGGCAACTTCGACGGCCAGCAGCACGTCGGACGCTGTGGGATGGGCATCGGCGTAGAAATCGGTACGGGGGCGGAGCAGTACTACATCCGGCTCCGGTTCGGAGTACGCGTCGAGGGCGATGGGGCTTTGCACTCGTACGATGAAGGATGCCCCCTGCTGACGATGCAATAAGCCGTTGAGTCGATCGACGCAAGCGGCGTGGCGGCTACCAATGGGACTCATGGCGACGATCTGCCCGGCGATAAGCTCAACGCGGTCCTCCTCAGTAAGGATATCTGCCTCGGCCATGCGGTAGTATTCGCCGACCGTGAAGGGACGTCTTCGAGCGGCGATAAGCTCAACGCGGTCCTCCTCGGTGAGGATGGCGGCTGCGACCATGCGGTCGCACTCATCGACCGTAAAGGCGCGGTTCTGTGGCTGTGTGGTCATAGTGTATTTCCCTCTAAAGTTGCACCCACTCCTAGACAATATGGGACCGGGCGCAACCTACACAAGAACGCATGGCGCTACTACTATTTCTTTTTATCACCCGCCTGCAATCTATTTGCCGCACCCACCGAACCAATGTGCAGCGTGTCGTACGCCTGCTGTGAAGTCTCAAACGGCCCCTCGTGCGTCTTCGAGCCATGCCATTGCAAATTGGTGTACATCGGATTGGTCGCGTCCGTTTCGCGCTCGCGCTTGGCGATCCACGCCTCCATCCGCTCCTTCAGTGCGGCAACAATCCCCGGTTCCTTTTGGGCCAAGTTTTCCAACTCCAGCGGATCGTTGACCAAGTTGTATAGCTCGACTTCGGGCTTGAAGTGAAAGTCTGGCTCTAGCGCGACGATCAGCTTCCACTCTGGAGTGCGCCAGCCGTGCTTGCGCATCCAAGTGCATTCGGTGATGTAAAAGTCCGAGTAGTTGGAGGCTTTCTCGCCTGCGACCAGCGGCAGTAGCGACTGGCCGTCGAAGGCAATGTCGGTGCGGATGTCGAGGAGTTCGAGGATGGTCGGCACCAAGTCTTGGTGCAAGGTGGTACCAGAGACGCGCGCGCCAGCCGGCAGCGCACCGGGTAGGCGAATAATCAGCGGCACGTACAGCGTGTTTTCGTACATGCCGTGGTGATCGTACCAGCACTCGTGCTCGTACAGGGTCTCGCCGTGATCGCCGTTGATGACGATCAGGGTATTGTCGCTCAAGCCCAGCTCTTCGACGCGAGTGAGGATGCGCTGAATGCAGGCGTCCATATAGGCGACGGCACCGTCGTATTGGGCATCGACGTAGTGGCGGTCGCGCACCCCAGGCGGCATCCAGTCGGCGAAGAAGTCGCAGAAGGGCCTGAAGCTAAACACCGGCTCCATGCTCTGATTTGTTGGGTCGAATTCGTCGCCGCTGTAAAACATCCGCTCAAAGGGAGCTGGCGGCAGATACGGGGCGTGCGGATCCATGTGGCGCAAGAAGAGGAAAAACGGCTGCTCGGCCTGCGCCAGCCGTTCCAGTTCGGGAATGGCAACTTGGTTGAGGTTTTCGGCCTTGGGGCTGCGGCCTTCGGCAAACGAACCCCAACTGGCATAGTCGAAATAGCGGTCGAAGCCGCGCGAACTGGGATTGCCGCTAAAGCCGACGCACGAGGCGTCGTAGCCGTTCTGGCGCAGGATTTCGGGGAGGGTGCGGATGCGCTCGGGCAAGCCGCCTTGGTGGCGCAGGGCCACGACGCTGGTGTCGAAGCAGTCGAGGCCGGTGAGCATAGAGGCGTAGGCCGAGGTGGTGGGTATGTGGGCCGAGTAGTTGCGCTCAAAGAGCACGGCGTCGGCGGCAAAGCGGTCGATGTGGGGCGTGGTCTGGCGGTGGTAGCCATAACAGCTCATGTGATCGGCGCGCAGGCTGTCGATGCCGAAGAGAATGACGTGATCCTCTCGATTAGGGGTAGGTATTGGCGTGTCGTCGGGTTATTTGAGGACTGCACCGGGCCATTGGTCGTCGCTGGCCGTCACATCTACGGTAATGCCGTCTGGGTCTTCGACCTTGAAGGCCCCTTCGCTGATATTGTGGACATCAATCGGCTCTTTGCCTCCCAAGCCGTCGGAAAAAATCTCGTAGCCCATGTCCAATAGGCGGCGACCGGTCTCTTCGAGGTCGGGCACCCGCACGCCGATGTGCAGATAGTCGAGCATCCCGCTGACGTGGGACGGACGGTCCGGGCCGTTGTGCTGGAAGACCCGAAAGTTGTGGTGGCCATCGCTGAGGTCGTAGCAGCTTTCGTGGGTCGAGACCACGGGCAGACCGAGGCCGTCGCGCCAAAAGCGGATTGTTTTTTCGAGGTCCGTGGCCCGGACGCCAATGTGAACGAGTACTGTACTCATGGCTTTCTCCTTTCTCGTAGGCTCGTAGCCGTTGTGCCATCAGTGCCCATAATCTAACAAACGAAGCACGGCACGGCACTACCGCGTTTGCAGACCATAATATCCCTCGTTTTATTGTTCTTTAACGGAAATTTATTAAGCTGAAAAAGTTTTTTTATATCAATAAGTTATTGTTTTTTGGTCAGATGGGAAAAACCCCGTAAAATGGGCGAAAAAAGGGGGAAAATTTCTTGACTTATACACAAATGTTTACTATCTTTTTGTGCAGGTAATCGAAGTAAAAAAGGGCCTTTTTTGCGTTGGAAAACCGAGCACCATGGACCTCATCGCAAGGAGCAAAACCACATGCGACGCGAGATCATCAGCCAGGGCCTAATGTACGCCCTCGTCAGCCTCTTTGTATTCGCGGTGAAGCCGCTTCTCAACTAATAGCCACTGGCCATAGGAGAGCAGAGCAATGAACCCAATTTTTGCATTTCACGCCTTGCGCGAGCTGAGCAAAAACAAGCGCACCCAGCGCCAAGTGATCCGGCTGGGGCCGCTGTGCACAGGAGCGATTTTCGTCGTCTGGAGCTTTCCCGTTTTCCGCTATCTCACCTAATCTGGCACAAAAGGAGAAACCCATGCCGCCTATCGCCAAAGATCGCATCGAACGCGCTGCGCGGATTTATGCCAGCAACCACGACGCCGGCTCGGCCTTGGGCATTGCCCCGGGCAGTTTCAGTCGCCTCTGTCGCCGCTACGGCATCGAGACGCCCCAAGCGCGCAAGCGCCGTCAGCGCAGCGATGTGAAATTAAAAATTAAAAATTAGGAATTATCCCCGGTCCCTTCCCATCGTTTGGGAGCGGTTGGGAAGTGTAATTCCTAATTCCCAATTCCCAATTCCCAAGGAGCAGTAATATGTCGAGTCTCAACAAGGTTTTACTCATCGGCAACTTAGGGTCCGATCCCGAGACCCGCTTTACCCCCAGCGGCGCTCAGGTCGCCAATTTCAGCTTGGCCACCAGCGAGTCGTGGAACGACAAGGACGGGCAGCGCCAAGAGCGCACCGAATGGCACCGCATCGTCTTGTGGAGACGCCTCGCCGAAATCGCTGGTCAGTACCTAAAAAAGGGCAGCAAGGTCTATATCGAGGGCAAGCTGCAAACGCGCTCATGGGAAGATCAGCAAGGCCAGAAGCGCCAGACCACCGAGATCGTCGCCAACACCATGAAAATGCTCGGCGCAGAGCGCGCCGCCGAAGCTGCCGAGGCCGCTGAAAGCAACGGCCATGCACTCGCCGCAGCCCCTGCGGCCGGTCCCAACCACGACGATCTGCCCTTTTAGCCATTCCACCTTCCGCCGGGTTGACGCTCGGACGAGATGTATTAGCTTGGTCGCGGTCCGCAAAGGATGCGCGGCCATTTTTTTATTCTTTTCCAAGGAGCGATCATGGCGTTTGAACTCAATGCACCGAGCAAAATAAAGAGCATAACGAGCGCGTACACAGGTCCGCGCTTTCGCAATGGACGGCCCAAAGTCGATGACGATATTGTCGAGCGGATGAAGCGGGTGACCGTCGAGGAAGCCTGGGGCGTGCTGATGGGCAAGGGGCATTCGTTTCAGTTCGAAGGCGACTGGATTAACCTGCATCCAGACCGCGTGCTAGTCGGCCGCGCGGTAACGGCCCGCTATATCCCGCACCGGCCCGACTTCAACGATGTCGTGAATGCCGAAGGCGAGCGGCACGATCGGATTGGCGGCCAGAATAGCTGGGTCATCGACACCTTGGTCACCAACGACGTATTGGTCGTCGATCTGTTCGGCAAGGTGCTGCGCGGGACTTTTATCGGCGACAATCTCGGCACGGCAATCGCGGCCAACACCGGCGGTACGGGCCTGGTCGTCGATGGCGGCATCCGCGACGATCACCGCGTGCGCCAGTTGCCGATCAACGTGCTCTGCAAGGGGCTGCATCCCTCGGCCATCGGCGAGGTGACCATGGCCGAGATCAACGGTCCGGTGCGGGTAGGTGAGGCGACCTGTATGCCGGGCGATATCGTGCTGGCGACCCCCACAGGCGTGATTTTCGTGCCGCCGCAATACGCCCGCGAGGTCGTGGAGTCCTCCGAAAACACCCGCCTGCGCGACTATTGGGGCAAGAAGAGCATTGCCGACGGCCGCTACACACCTGGGGAAGTGGATCGCAAGTGGTCTCCTAAGATGGACAAAGAATTCGCCAAGTGGAAGAAAACGGCTGACATAGAGGCTATTTTCGCCGAATTATAAAAAATGGGCCGCGGCAAATACTGACGCCTCGGCCCATTTTCAAACAGCTTTTCCCGCTACTAGCGCGCCAGCCAAGCGCTGAAGCGCTCGTTCATCTCGTCCATGTTGTCGCTCCACCAGCGCCAGTCGTTGTTCAGTGCGCCCGCCGCATTGGCTGGATACGTCGGCATGTGCGGGGCCATCTCCTCGCCAGTCTCGGCGTGGACCGAAATCAGATCCATACCCGAGCGCCGCGCCGGCGCATAGGCGATGTAGCGGCCCACGCCGGCCATGGCCGACGGCCGCGCCGCAAAGGCGAGGAACTTGCGCGCGGCCTCTAAATTCGGCGCACCCGCCGCAATGACGAGCTGGCCCGTGTCCAGCACCTGACCGTCCCAGACGATGGTAAACGGCTGCTTTTCCAAAATCTGCGCGTTGAAGATGCGCCCGTTGTAAGCGGTGGTCATCACCACTTCGCCATCGGCGAGCATCTGCGGCGGCTGTGCACCGGCCTCCCACCAAACCACCTGATCCTTGATGGTGTCGAGCTTGCGGAAGGCGCGATTGACCCCTTCGGGCGTGTCGAGGGTGGCATATACCTCGTCCAGAGGCACTCCGTCGGCCATCAGGGCGAACTCCAAGTTGACGGCTGGCACGCGCCGCATCCCGCGCCGGCCTGGGAACGCCTCAAGGTCGAAAAAGTCGGCGATGGTCTCTGGTTTGCGCTCTTCAAAATGCTCCGCGTGGTACGCATAGACGGTCGAGTAGAACAACGTACCAACGCCGCACTCGCCTATAGTTTCTGAGTAAAAGTCGTCCTCGGGCGATTCGCCGTTCGCTCCAGGAGGCAACTCAAAGTCCAGCACTTCGAGGAGGCCCTCGTCGCAGCCGGTCATAGCATCGGCGAGTTCCATGTCTATCACGTCCCAATACGCGGCCCCCGCATCCACTTGAGCGCGCAATTGGGCGAGGCCGCCGTTGTAGTCCTCCAAGCGAACTTCAATGCCCGTCTCTTCCGTAAACGCCTCGTGATAGCCTTTTACGCAGGCGCGCGCATACGAACCGCCCCAAGACACCACGGTCAGGGATTCGGCGTTGACCGCCGCGCACCACACCAGCGCGGTCAATGCACCCGCCCAAACCAGCCTAGTTAAATTCATATGGCTTACTTATTAGGCTGCGGCGTAACGCGCAGGTAGGGCTTAACCGCCGTAAAGCCTTGGGGGAATTTCTCAGTGGCTTCCTCGTCCGACAGGGCCGGGACCACGATGCAGTCGTCGCCATCTTGCCAATTGGCCGGAGTAGCGACCGAGTAATTAGCCGTCAATTGCAGCGAGTCAATAACGCGCAAAATTTCATCGAAATTGCGGCCGGTCGAAGCCGGGTACGTCAGCGTCAGCTTAACCTTTTTGTCCGGGCCGATGACGAACACCGAGCGCACGGTCATATTGTCGAGCGCATTGGGGTGGATCATGTCGTATAGCCCGGCGACCTTGCGGTTGGGATCGGCGATCAGCGGGAAGGCGAGATTGGCGTTTTGGGTCTCGTTGATGTCGGCGATCCAGCCCTCGTGGTCGTCAACCGAGTTGACGCTCAAGGCGATGATCTTGACGCCGCGCTTGTTGAACTCCTCTTCGATGTTGGCCACTACACCTAACTCCGTGGTGCAGACCGGGGTGAAGTCGGCGGGATGGGAAAAGAGCACTCCCCAAGAGTCGCCGAGCCATTCGTGAAAGTTGATGGGGCCTGCGGTGGTTTCCGCGCTAAAATCCGGGGCTTCGTCGCCGAGTCGGACAGCCATGATAGTTCTCCTTTTTCCTACTTGTGAAAGGGTTTGCGAACAAGCATTTAAATATCAAGGTACGCCTGGCGGTCGTCAATTGGTCGCCAACAGCCGCTTGAGATAGCGGGCGCTTTCGCGGACTGCGGCTTCAGTGCCCAGGTCGGCCGAGGCTTGATGAACCGTTACATAGCCCTCGTAGCCGACCGCTTGCAGCGCGTCAATCAGCGGTGAGAAGCTAATCCCCCCTTCTTCCCACAAGGGAATCTGGCGAAACCGCACCTCGCCGCGGCACCACGTCTCGAGCGCGTCTGGACCGTCGGCGGTCAAAACGTGATTTTGCAGATACACATTGAACAGGTGCGGTGCGAAACGGCGAATGGTATCCAGCCCATAAGGCTGGCCGCATAACTCTAGGTTGGCTGGTTCGTAGATCAGGCCGAAATTGGCGCGGCCAATACTCGCCAAAACTTGCAGTGAGCGGTCGATTTCCTCGAAGAGACTGCGGGTGTGGCACTGGTGTGCTAGGCGCAGATCGCGTTCGGCGGCTTCGTCGGCTGCCCGGCGCGCCCAAGCGATATCTTCGTCCGTCTTTAGGCAGACGCGCAGCAGTGGAGCACCGAGCTGTTCGGCGAGATCGAGATAGGGCGTTATATTGCGGAGGGCATCTGGCCCTTGGTCGGAGTTTTCGGGGATGGGAAAGTCGCCGGTGAGCATGGAGACGGTCAGTGAGTAGCGGTCGAGCAGGTCGCGTGCAGCGGCAACCGTCTTTGGCGAGCTGTGGACGCCCACTTGCGAGGCGCGCATACACAGCCCGCGGTACCCGTGGTCGGTGGCGAGGGCGGCCAATTGCTCAAGCGTCATATTGGCTTCGCGCTTGGCGAGAAATTTTTCGGCCACGCGGACCGAGAGCGAGAGTTTCATGGGATCCTCGCGGTTGAGAGTTGTTGGACACTTGCATGTAATTTGCACAAAGAAAGGATAGCAAACCAATGAGAACAATCTGCGCAACATGGATTGCAGTCGTCGCTGGCTTGATGGCCGTTCCAGCCGAGGCTTGGTGGGGCGATGGGCACGGGATTCTGACCGAGGCGGCGGTGCTGGCCCTGCCGGAGGAAATGCCGGCTTTCTTTCGTCAAGGCGGCGATATTGCCAGCCATACGGTCTTCGATCCAGATCTGTTTAAGAATCGCCGCACTCCTTTGCTGAGCCACGCCGAGCACGGAGAGCACTATTTCGATCTGGAGTACCTTGGAGGACGCGCAATTCCGGCGAAGCGCTTTGACTTTATCACCTTGTGCTTCGAGCTACAGCTAGACCCGCCACGCGTCGGGTTGGCCCCGTACGCCATCGCCGAGTGGACCGAGCGGCTAGCCGTGGCCTTTGCCGAGTATCGCCAGTGGCCGGAGAACGAGGCGATTCAACAAAAGTGCCTCGTCTATGCGGGCCTGCTCGCCCACTACGCCCAAGACGTTTGCCAGCCCCTGCACGCGACCCGGGACTTCGACGGCAAGAAGCAGGAGGATGGCACGGTTATCGGCAAGGGCATCCACGAACAGGTGGATTCATCCGTGGAGCGGCTCGGCTTTGCGCCAGAGGAGTTGGCGGCCGAGCAGGACGTTGCAGCCTTTGATTCGCTGATGAAGGCCATCACTGGCCAGATCAAAAAAAGCAACTGGCGGGTGGAAGAAGTGTACGCGCTGTGGGGCCATTGGGAAGACGAAAACGACGCCGGCGTGCGCGCCTTGACCTTAGATTTGGCCCGCACCTCCGTGCGCTTTACAGCCTCGCTTTACCTGACGGCTTGGCAGCAGTCGGCTGAAATTCGCTTGCCGAGGTGGTTAGAGCGCTGAGAAGACGGTAGGCATCCGCCCTAGGTGCATCAGTCGTTTATGCCCGAAGTTCGCACGGACGCCCGCACTCGGCCTCCGTGTTCCGCGAGCCAAGAGCGGAAGAATTGCAACACGGCTTCGCCGTCTCCCTGCTGCCGCTGCTTCCGCTGAATGAGCCATAGCTCGATCTCGACGCCGCGCAGATCTGGGTTGAGCCCTCGGGCCTGAGGGCTGCCGCGGAAGCGCTGGAAATCCGGCTCATTCTTGTAGAACGAAATCACGTCGCTGTTTTGCAGGAGATCCGAAACGACGATGAGATGACGCGGCACATCGCGCCGCTGGGTACTCTGAAAATGCGTTATGGCAACCGATTGCACCGACTCCATGATCGGCGACGATTTGGCCTCTTTATTGGTGAGCAGCTTTCTAAGCTCCTCTTCTAAAGGAGCGCGAAATTTCTGCTGCCAGTTGCGCCGAATGATTGCTTCGGATTGCGTGAGGTGATCGACGTTTTTCGGGTCGCCGGGACTACAGACCTTGATGATCGGGTCAAGGCTCCCGCCATGCTCAGGGTCCACCGCAAAAAGACTGATCTCGTGATTTTCCTCAATCTGGTCGAGCAGGTTCCAGATTCGCGTCTCCAGATCGGTCTTGGTAGTGGGCATGAACGAATCCGTGCGATCGAGCAGAATCGCCGTAATAGCCGAGGGGCCTTCCGACCGGCAAAGGGTCTTTGGATCGCGCTCGACCGAAGGTGGCTTTAGCCATACAAAAACGAGCAAGACGACGATGACCCCCGCGATCATCGCACCGCCGGCTATCGTTTTATTCGATAGCTTACCCGTGCTCATTAACTCTCTTCCTGGTCGTCCCTCGGGATCCGGCTATCCGCCTGCCTCCGATGCGGAGCCAACGGTCGCAATTCCTCGCTGCCCATATCGTACTGATTGTGTAGTTCTGCGACGCCTTTGTCAATTTTTATTTCCGCGGCACTAGTGATCTTCAAAATTTCCTCGCGCGTCAGCATAGCCTTTGGCAGGCTGGTGTCAATAGGCGTTTTCACGATGTGCCAAGGCTTCTTGAATCGCTGGGGCGCATCGCCGTCGCGCATCGCCCGGTTGGTATCCCGGTAGAGCTTGAGCAAGTGGTTGCCCGCGTGCTCTAGATGATCTAGATGATCGTCGAACGATCTGATAAGGCGGCGATGGTCGTCGACGATAGAATCGTGTTGGCGTCCCGCGAGCAAAATGTTTTGCTTGATGTTCTCCAGCGCCTGCACCGCCTCATCCGACGTTTCCTTCAATCCCTTTAGGCAGGACTGATAGAATTCGTTGTATGCTTCGTCGGCCTCTGCGAATACGCGCGCACATTTGGCGTACCCCGGATAGCGATCGTCCCACAGGATGCCATCGATAAAGCTAATAATCGCAAAGAGGAATCCCATGAAGAACAGGATCCACGATTGGAAGTCCTCCAGCCCCAATGGATTTGCGCCAAAAGCAGCGATGGCGAGTTTGCCCCCTTCGTCGAGCACTGTGCCCGTTGTTTCCCGGTAGTGCGCCACCATCAAGTTGAAAAACAATGCAAAGGACAAAAACACCACCGCGGTGAGGATGCCTACGGACTTTCTGACCCGGTGAACGTGGTTGAAATTGGTCACGAGGATGCCGAGTAAAAAGGCGATCCCGAGGTTGACAAACGAAATGACAACCGCCTCGGTGTACGCGCCCAACAGCCCAAATTCGTTGCCCTTGGCCAAAAAGGAGGCATTGCCAAATGTCTCAATGAGAAAGAGCACGGCGATGATGCCAATGTTAAATATCTTATCGTCCCAACTGCGGGGCTGCGGCTCGCGGTGGAGGTCATTTTGTTCCTTAAACTGCTGCATGTCTTCTTTTTTGCGGCGCAGACCCTGTTGTTCTCTGCTCAACTCCACTATGGCCTTATCGACGTGCTGATCGAATTCCGCTCGTTGCTTGGCCGTTTCGATGTCAATAGAGCTTAGCTGCTCGCGGAAATCTAACGCGACGAGCCGCCCCCGGTATGCTTTTAGCTCGCTCTCGCACGTCTGCTGTGCTTGTGCTTGAGCGCTCTCAATTAGCCCGATAACCTTGCGTTCCGTGGGGTCGAGATCGTCTTCCGCACTGTCTAATGCCGGCCGCCCCCGCCTCGCGTTCCTTTGGCTATCTTCTACGATATGTAGATCTTCGGCGACCTGATTGGTGTCGATCTTCTCAAATGGGTTGGTGTGAAGATCGTCTGTCATCGCACACTCCTCCTCATTTACAGACTCCCTTAGGGCTGAAATAGACAACAACAGGGGATTGTGGGGATGGAGGGGATAGTATCAAAGATACGCATAACTGCGATTTTCGCCTCCCTATTCTTTAATTTTTAATGCTCATTCAACGCTCAAAGCACCACTCTAAACCCCTCTCGATCCTCCATGCCCTGTGCGAAGATGCGCGAATCAATGTCGAGACCCGCGCCGGGCGTGTCGGGTACGTGCAGAATGGAGTCGGCGAGTCGCCAGCCGTCGGTGATCAATCCGGGCATGACAGCCGGTGCGGCTTCGAGCAGGCAGAAGTTGGGGATGGAAGCGGCGAAATGGGCGTGATGAAAGCGCTCGATGTACGATCCCCAGCAGTGGGGGGCACAGAGTGCGTTCCACTGCTCTAGCCGCGCTGACGTGCTCCGCCACCACGTCAGCCCCATGGCGCGAAAATCGTGCTGCACCACGTCGATAAATCCCTTCTCTACCAAGTCAAAAAAGTACGGCGGCGGCGCAAATTCCCCGTCGGCCACCAGCGTGTCCCAGTCATGGGCGACGATGTGCTGCTTAAGCGCTTGGTTGAGCGGGACGTCTTCGGCAAAAGGCTCCTCAAACCAATATATGCCCACATCCGCGCAGGCATCCAACAGAGCTATAGCCGTGTTGAGCGTATTGCCCATGTTGGCGTCTATGAGCACCTTGGCCTGCGGGCCAGCGGCTTCGCGCACCGTGCGAATGACCAGCTCGTCGCGCTTGAGACCCGCGTCCGTGGGCATCCAGCGCGCACCGCGGCCGACCTTGATCTTGAAGTGCAAATAGCCGTGCTCGTGGCCGGTGGCGACTTCGCTGCGAAAGATGTCTTTGACCTGTTCCTCATCGGTGGCGTCCAAATCGTCGATATAGACCGAACCGTCGTACACTTCGACCTCGCGTTTGCCGCGGGCACCGAGCAAGCGGTACAGCGGCAAATCCATCATCCGCGCCACCAAATCCCACAGCGGCAGGTCGAGGTTGCGGCCTGCGGGCAGGCAGCCGTCGGGGAGTTGGAAGAGATCGCCGATTTCCTTGCCGAGCAGCGCGCGCGCCTCGTCCTCGCCAATGCGGGACCAGCCCACGCCCCACGCCCCGCCGTCCGTGCGAATCCGGACGACCGGGTCCGAGATCTGCGAGCCGTGCGCGGGAATGCGGGCGTTGAAGCCGATGTAGCGCGGCCGGGTGCCGCGCAGAACGCATTTTTCAATACAAGTAATTTTCCCTTTGGGGACTTCGTGCATGGCCAAGCTCCTTATCAGGATCAGGGCGGGGGCAAAATGCCCTCGCCGTTCCACAAGCGGGTCTCCGGCCAGTAGGCCGACCACCCAAACCACATCGAATTATAGGCTGGGATTTGCTCTAGCTGTGCGCCCTTGAGCGGCCCGGCAAGGGCCTCGCCGCGCATGTTCCACTCGCTGCCAGTCTCTACATCGGCAAAGGCTAGGGGTAGGTCGCCGGTGCGGTCGAGTATGCGAAAGGTCAGAAGCTGATCGCCGACGACGCGACTGTAGGGAATGGCGGTGACAGTTGCTAAGTGGTAGAGCACGAGCACGGCGCGGTCACCAACGCGATCATTGATGACGGCCTTATTGGGCATTCTGGTAAAAGGATAGGCCTTAGTCTCGCCAGCGGCTCGCAACCCCAAGACCATTTCCTTGGCCGATAAGCGATCGCCGGGCCGAGCGGTAGTAAGCGGAAAAATAATCATCCGCTGGTCGCTGCGATAGTTGCCATAAGGGTAATGGCCGTACGAATCGAGCGGATACAGGGCGCGGATATAATCCGGGTAGCGGTCGAGACCGGTCGCCGCTTGGACGACCGTGGTGTGCGGATGTAGCGCGCGCCACAGGCCCCACGTCGTCTCGACTACGGGCAAGAGCTGGAGGCGTCGCCCTCTGTATTCGCCGCTAATACCAACGTAGATCATCTGCGGGTACAGGGTCTTCTCGTCGCGGCGGTCGTACAGCACCAAGTTGCTGTTGAGCACCATGCCAGAGACGCCGAATTCGATCTGTGCTGAGTCCGGGGCCGTCGCGTCAAAAACTAGCCCGGTGCTGGTCAGCGGGCAGAACGTGACGCTGATGTACTGGCCGCCGAGCTGGTCGTTGATGACTTCGTGCTTCCAGCCGAGGCGATGCGGGTAGGCTCGCGCTGCACCATTTGCGACCACGCCGAGGACTCGATCTGTATCCGCGAGATAGTGCGCACCCTCCGGCGCAACGCTCTGGGGATTGGTCATGGCCGGGATGCCGTCGCGGGGGACCCCGCCCGAGCGCAGGTGGTGGGTCAGCTCGCCGAGGCGATTGTAGATGTCGGCGCGGAGGGGAACGGCGATCAAGAGGGCAAGCAGGATGCGGGCCATGGCGTCGGACACTCGGAAAGCGATGCGGGAGGCTCAATTATACAAGGGAGCCGTTGGATGTCAAACGGCATTCCGGGCCGCCAGCTTGCGGATTGCTGCGGACCGCAAGAAGTTACGCTACCTGCAAATTCACTGAGGAGATTGCCATTGTGCCCCAAGCCTCCATTCCCTACGAGCGAGTGCCGTGAACGCCCGCCAGACAGTCGAGGCCTATTTCGCCGCGTTGACAACCGGCGATGCCGACCGACTCATCGACCTCATCTCCTCAGCCGATCACTTTGTCAAGATCGGTACGGAACCGGGGGAATACATCGAGGGCGGTGGGCGCGCTGTCCAGTACTACTACCATCACGTCGCCAGTACCCGGGATTTCACCATCGACATAGAGCACCTCGACGTGCAGGAGCGCGATTCGGTGGCTTGGTTTTACACCCGGCAGCAGTGGCGGCTCAAATGGCAAGGCCAGGACGAGGACCTATCCCTGCGCTTGACGGGCGTATTGGAGCGAGAAGCGGGCAAATGGAAGTTCGCGCAGATCCACGCTTCCATTGGAGTGGCCTAGCGCGAGGAATTATTTGTTGTTAGACCCCTTGTGCGCGTCCTATATTGGATCATTGGCTCGGCTCAACCGGATACATCCCATGCGCAACGCCATCCTCGTCAGTGCCCTGCTGCTCGCCACGCCCCTTGCTGGCGACCAACTTCGCATCGCCACCTCCAACGACTGGCGCCAATGGCAACTGCCCGGCGACGCCGTCGAAGTCGCACGCGGTACGCTCAAACCCGCCTTTGTCCGCCGCGACATCAACGCCGTGGCCAACGCCTTTGACTTTGCCAGCGGCGGGATCCGCAAGGTAGGCTCCAACCCCGGCGATGCCCTCCATTTCATCGACGGCGACCCAGCGACTTACTGGGCCCCCGATCCGACCGCCCGCGTCGAGGATTGGTGGATCGAAGTCGATCTGGGACGCGCGGTATCGGCGCGCAAAATCGAAATCCACTTCGCCGCCGACAGCACCCCGCTGGAGTTTTTCAAAGTCCTTACCTCCGATGGCGAGCCTTTTTTCAGCAATGCCAACTCCATTCTCCCCGGCACGTTGCGCTACAACAAGCGCTGGCGCTATAGCTTTAACGAAGCCCACGTCATCGAGATTGACTATGAGCTTAAGCCGCTCAAGAACATCCGCATTGAGGCCGACCTGCCCACGGAGAATATCCGCCTGAGTGAAGTGGTGGTTGAGAGCATCGGCGACAACATTTCACTGGGGATCTGGGGCCGAGGGGGCAGCGTCGAAATCATTTCTGAAGCCACCTCTAAGTTGGGCCGCACCCTCGTTGAGTCGAAGGGGATCAGCAATACCCTCGTCGATGGCGATATCACCACCTATTGGGGTACGGTGCATCGCGGCGGCTCGGGTACGCAGCCCGAACAACAGATCGGTCAGTTCGAAATAGACTTAGGCGCACTGTACTGGGTGGACAGGGTGCGGATGTTGGGCGACGACAGCGGCGTCGCTCCAGGCAAAGGCTCGGGTCGCCACCGGAGCGGCGTTTTCAATTATCTGTGGTATCAGTTTTTTGTTTCCGACGGTTCCCGAGCACCGGATGGCTCACTGAGTTGGGAGCTGTTGGGCGAATTGCCCTCGGACCGCCGCAACCTAACGCAAGTCCGCCACTTCCAAGAGCTCTTCCCATTGCGCAAAGTCCGCCACGTGCGGCTGATCTTCCCCATGTCCGAGGGCTTTGAAGCCTTTAACGGTCGCATTGGTACCACGGCCGAGTGGCAGGTATTTGGCGAGGGCCATCCAGCCGAAGTCATGGCGCGTTCGCCGATTTACGACCTCGGTTCCATACAACACATTGCGGAAATAGGCTGGGACATCGACGCGCCGCCGGGGGCTCGCGTCGAAATTCGCAGCCGCACCGGCAACCTCCTCGACAACCAGTACGTCTTCTACGACAAAAACGGCAAGCAAGTCACCCAGCGAAAATACGACAAGCTGATTCCCAGCTTCAGAGGAGCCATCGACACCATCCGCACGGCTGGAGCCGACTGGAGCAACTGGAGCCGGGCGTACGCGACCTCCGGCCAAGTCTTTCTCTCGCCCGGCCCTCGACGCTACGTGCAATTGGACATCCGCTTCCTCTCCGAAGATCCTTTCGTCGCCGCCACCCTAGACAATATCGTCCTCGAATTCGATAATCCGCTGGCTCAAGAGACGCGCGCCGAAGTTTTTCCCGTCGAGGTTGCCCCCGGCAAAATGAGTCAGTTTACCTACTATCTTCGCTCCGACTTTGTCTCGTCGAGCCGTGGCTTTGATCAGATCCAACTCGCCTCCACCGCCGGGGCCTCCTTCCGCGCGCTGCGCCTCGCCGGCGAGCCGGCTGCCCCCACGGTCGAAGAAACTGAAGATGGCTTCAAGCTCCTCCTCGCCGAGCCGGTGCGACGTTCAGCCCTAATCGAAATCGACTTCGAGAGCACCCTCTATCTCAACCAGACCCGCTTTGAAGCCTTTCTGTTCAACAGCGCTCTGTCAACCAATGCGCGTCAACAGGTCGATCCCGGCGACGCCGAGGAGACCATCGCTAGCGACCGCACCTTTGTCTCCCTGCCCACCGACGGGCGACTCTTTGCGGACCTGTCGCTATCGAACCGGGTATTAACGCCCAATGGCGACGGCATCTCAGATCAGTTGCGCATTGACCTCGATCTGTTCAAAGTGCTCGACCCCCGACCGGTCATCATCGGCGTCTATACCTTGACTGGCCACCGGGTGGCCCTCATCAGCGACGCGGCCACCACGGCCGGCCGCCAGACCTATGAATGGGACGGACGCGACGGCCAAGGCCGCACGGTCGCGCCGGGTATCTACATCCTCCGCGTCACCGCGGAAGGGGACGCGCTTACTCGCAGCGAGAATCGCCTGATCTCGGTGGCCTACTGATGGATAGGCTCCTGACCAACCGATCGGCCTTCTTGCTGTGGCTGGTTGCGTCGTGGGTCACCACGGCAGAAGCTGACATTGTCTTGTGGCAAATAGGCGGTAGCGGCTTGGAGTGGGCCGAACACGACTCGGTCGCCATTCTGATCGATGAGACTACCACGCCAGGAGCAATACAGCCCGTCTATATACAGCCCGACCGCTCCGTCTTCTCCTATCTGACCAATTGGGGCAGTTGGACTCCCCGCGAACTGGGCTACGTCGATGGCGAAAGACCGCGAGTGTCTGGCAATTTGCGCTTGGTCGATGGCGACAGCACGTCCTATCTCGCGCCCTCTTCGGGCGGCAGTCCCGACGGCCGCACCTTCACCTTCGACTTGGCCGTGCCAGTGCCGATTTTCTCCTTCGGGTTCTACACGCCCTCGCAGGGATATCGCTCGGACGGCAAGAGTTTGCGCGAAGATGTCGTGCCCGCGTACGAGCTGTATGTCGCCACCCATAATCCGAACGAATGGCAGCAGATCGCCGACGTGCAGGAGAATTTCCGCTCCATCGTCCAGCACCAGTTTCCCCGCCAGTACGTGCGCTTCGCCCGCTATATCCGCCGGCTCTCGCGCTCGCTCGAAGCCGCGCAGATCGAGGCCCTGCAAAGATCGTCTCAGGCAGTTTTTGCCAAGGGCCAAGCTCATCGGGGCACCATCGGCGATTTCGAACTCTTCGGCCAAGGGATCCCCCTGCGCGCGGTGTACAAAACCCGTATCTTCGACTTGGAGCAGACGGTCAATTTCGGCCGCTTCTCTTGGTCGGCGACATCGCTGCGAATGGTGGATGGCGAGTCGGTGGAGGCCGCCGACGCCCCCGTCTCAATCCAAGTCGAGGCGCGCACTGGCATTGACCCCAAGCCGGACCTCTACTACGAGTTCACCGACATGGGCACCCGCGTCCCGGTGTCGCAGCAACGCTATCAAGACGTGCTCAAAAACCCGAGCGGGGCAGTCAATACCGCCGACGGCCAGGGCGGAACGCTGACGCTGACGACGCGCCCCAAGCCGGGGATTCGCGCCGGCATCGAATACGACCAAGACAACTGGACTTTCTGGTCGGTGCCAACGTTCGAGTCGGGCCAAACGCTCGGCCTGCGGTCCGGCTCTCATCTACAGCTAAAAATCGTCCTGAATAGTGAGGATTTCGACGCCTTCGTGCGGCTCGATTCCCTGTGGATCGAAACCTCGCCGACGTTGGCCACCTCGGTCATCGGCGAAGTGGCCCGGTTGGACGACCCGCAGCCCCTGCGCGGCGTGGCCGAGGTGGAGATGGGCGCGATGACGGAGTTCGTCTATGATGTCAAAGCGGAAGTTTCCGCCGCTGACACGGGTTTCGACGCGCTGCGCATCCACACCGGCGGACCGCCCGCGTTCAAGCACCTCGAAACGGGTATCCCCTTGCGACAAGTGGAAGCGAGTGAGGTAGTCGAAGGTGAGGATGAGCTGACGATACGATTGCCAGAGCACCTGAACGCCGGCCGTAACGAGTTGATCCGCGTCGTCTTCGCCGCCGAGGTCTTCGATTTTGCCTGGACCTTCGACGGCCAAGTACTCGACAGCCAGAGCCAGAGCCTGCCGCAGCCCGTACAGAGTGGCGATGTCGGCGATGACCTCGCTACCAGTACCCTGCGCGTCCTTGCCTCGACTTCCCAAGCCGAGAAAATCCGCGACCTGCGCCTCTCCACCGCCGTAATCACGCCCAACGACGACGGCGTCAACGACCTGCTGGAAATCGAGTATGCCCTCTTAGGGCTGCCCCGCACCGTGGCCACCCGGCTGAACATCCACGCACTCGACGGCCGCAAGGTCGCCACCCTAGCGGCAGGCAGCCAGAAGTCGGGCCTACAGCGCATTCGTTGGGACGGCCGCGACGCCAGCGGGGCACTTTTGCCAACGGGCCTCTACCTGCTCGGGCTAGAAGTCGAAGGGGAGGCCACAGTGATCAAACGGCTCATACCAGTGGGATTGGCTTATTGATCATCCCTACTATGTCGCGGTTGACCCGCTACAAGAGCGGTCGTACTATTCTCCGACCAACCCGCATTCCGCACCATTCGCACGAAATAGCTAGGTGACTGAGCAATCATGTCGAGGAAGGGAAGCACTGTGTTCGAGCGGCCCGACTGGGACGAGTACTACATGCGCATCGCCATGGCCGTCCGGGCGCGCGCCAACTGCACGGGCAACCGCATCGGGGCCATCTTGGTGCAAAACGACCGGATCATTTCGACCGGGTACAACGGCACCCCGCACAACATGGTCAACTGTCTCGACGGCGGCTGCGACCGCTGTGCCCACCGCGACCTGTACGCTTCGGGCAAGGACTACGATTTGTGCATCTGCGTCCACGCCGAGCAAAACGCGCTGTTGTCGGCGGCGCGCTTTGGCATCGCCACCGAGGGAGCGCTGCTGTATTCGACGATGCGGCCTTGTTTTGGCTGTGCCAAAGAAATCCTCCAAGCCAAGATACACGCGGTGTATTACCTACACGATTGGATCTATCCCGACGCCGAGCGGCAGGATAGCTACGAGGAGCTGTTGTCGTTTGTGCCGGGCGGCGTGCGGGCCGTGGCCATGGACGACCCAGACGCGGCTTGGGCCGTCTCCTCCTTGCGCCAAGACGAGTGAGGATGCGGCGCGCTGCTTGGGCCGCGTGGGCGAGCCTGATGGCCGTGGGAGCTGGCGGCGCAGAGCCGGTCGCGGTGGTACCGGCAACTCCCAAGCCAACGCTCGACGGCATACTGATCGAGTGGGGGGCACCCGAGCGCATCGGCCTAGTTCCCGGCGGCGAGCGCGTGGGCGTGCGCGGGGCCTTTACCGGCCCGGAAGATCACGAAGCCGACCTTTACCTGATGTGGGACGCCGACTACGTGTACGTGGCGGCCGCGGTAGTTGACGATATCGTAGATGCCCAACAGATTCCCCCCGACAAAAGCAAATGGCGCGGCCCATCCGGGGAGCGCAAGGACGCGATGTTTTACTACGATCACCTGAAAATTTTTCTGCGCGGCCCAGAGCAGCCCTTGGGGCATACCATCTGGCTGAGTCCGGCCAACGGCACGCCCTATCTGTGGGGGGGCATGCAGCGCAGAAAGCCTACAGAGCGCATTCCCTTAAAAGCCGGTGCAGCGCAGCGCGATCAGCTCTACACCTTTGAAGTGGGCATTCCCTGGCGCTGGCTGGGCTTCTATCCCCAGCCCGACATGGTGCTCGACGCGCTCTTTCTGCTGCCGGATTCCGACCTGCCCAACGAGGAATTGCGCGACAAAGTGCGGCAGAGCAACAAGTGGATCTGGTGGCAGGGCAAGGTGCAGCTCAAAGGGCAGCCACCGGGGTTGCGCCTGCTGCCCCCCAAGCAGCAGGTCATCGCGGAGATTGCGGAGAAGACGCGGGATATTACCGTGCCTAAAGTGGACCGGGATGGACAGGAGGAAAAGAAGCAGGATGGGCAGGATGAAAGGATGGACCGGGACGGACAGGATGAAAAGAGGCAGGATGGACAGGATTTGGTTGGAGTTGGGAAAAGTCCGGTCGCACAGGGGGAAGTTCCGGCTGAGGCGGCCAGCGAGGATTCTGGCACAGTAAGAGCACAAGCGGCCGTGCAACCTGCGTCGGTGCCCACGATTAGGTCGCGGCTGAACAGGTCGTTGTTGGCCAAGAGGCATCCAGCGCCGGATTGGGTGCGAGCGCTCAACGACGACGCGGAAGTGTCGCGGGGCCAAGTCGATTCGCTCTATTATAGATTGACCCACTCGCTGGCGCGCCTGACCGCGGACCGCATTAATGCCCGCACCGACGGAATTGTCATGGACATCGCTGAATACGCGGGGACTTGGCGGGCGCAGGCTCAGCACTTCTTGCAAAAACTGCTGGCCAAGACGCTGGCCGATCTAAAGCAGGGGCAGCTACAATCGCAGATCGCCAGCGCGGCCGCCGAGGTTGGCGTAGATGGCGACCAAGCTATCCGTTTAGTGCAATCGCTCTGCCGCGAGGCTCTAAAGATATACACCGAGGGCAAGGTCGCTAGTTCCGAAACCCTAATCGACAAGGCGCGGCGGCGCGCCAAACTCTCCGAGGGGCAGGCGCAAGACCTGCTGGCCGTGCTGGCATCGTCTATACCCCAATAATTATGCCCGTATTTTCTATCGAACACTTGCGCCAAGTCGGCGCAGCCATCTTCGCGGCAGCCGGCGCACCGCCCGCGGCAGCCGATGTCGTCGCCAAGCTACTGGCCGATGCCAATGCCGTGGGGCACGATTCGCACGGCGTCATCCGCATTCCCCAATACATAAGCACCATTGAAAAGGGGGAGATCGTTCCCCACGCCGAGGTCGAAGTCGTGCGCCAAGCTATCGCCGCTGCCGTGCTCGACGGACACTGGGGATTTGGCCAAGTGGTGATGAACCAAGCGGTGGAGATGGGCTTGGAACGCGCTGGCAACTGCGGAGTCGCAGCTATAACCGTCAAAAACGCCAACCACATTGGTCGCCTCGGCAGCTATGTGGAGCACATCGCCGAAGCGAACATGATCGGCCTGCTCTGTGCCAACTCGCACGGTGCCGGTGCTGGCGTGGCCCCTTGGGGCGGCATCGCCGGGCGCTTGGCCACCAATCCGCTGGCGGGCGGCTGGCCCGACGGAGAAGGCGGAGCACTTGTATTGGACATTACGACTAGCGTGGTGGCCGAGGGCAAGGTGCGGGTCAAGCGCAACCGAGGCGAGCCGGTCCCCGAGGGATGGATCATCGACGCGGCTGGCCAGCCATCGACAGATCCCGCGGACTTTTACGACGAGCCACGCGGCAGCCTCCTGCCCTTTGGCGGCGTCATGGGCCACAAGGGCTACGGACTTGGAGTGGTGGTGGAGCTGTTGGGCGGGGCGCTGAGCGGGGCGGGTTGTGCGCGGGGTCGGAAGGCGCGGATCGGCAACGGCTGCTTCTTGCTGGTCATCGACATTGGGCGCTTTCAGCCGTTTGCTGAGTACGCGGCCCAAGTGCGGGCATTCGCGGATTATTTGCGGTCTTCGCCCAAGGCCGAGGGCGTCGATGCCATCCTGCTGCCCGGAGAGCTGGAAAAACGCGAGCGACAGCGGCGCCAGGCCGGCGTGGCGGTGGAGGAAGAAACTTGGCGGCAAATCCTAGATTGCGCTCAGCGGGTCGGAGCCGTCCTACCAAGCGTTTAGCACAAGGAGCACTATTTAATGAAAGCGTCCGATCTCTTCGTCCGCGCCTTGGAGCACGAGGGCGTGGAATTTCTCTTCGGCATTCCGGGCGAGGAAAACCTCGACTTGCTCGAATCACTGCGCGGGTCCGAGCAGATCCAATTGATCCTCAACCGCCACGAGCAGGCCGCCGGCTTCATGGCCGCCACGTACGGCCGCCTCACCGGCAAGACCGGCGTTTGCCTATCCACCCTAGGGCCGGGGGCGACCAACTTCGTCACCTCCGCCGCCTACGCCCAACTCGGCGCTATGCCCATGCTGATGATCACCGGCCAAAAGCCCATCAAGTCGAGCAAGCAAGGGCAATTTCAGATCGTCGATATCGTCGAGATGATGCGGCCGCTAACCAAGTACACCCACCAGATCGTCAGCGGCGACAGCGTGCCCTCCCGCGTCCGCGAGGCATTCCGCTTAGCCGAGGAAGAGCGGCCCGGAGCCGTGCATTTAGAGCTGCCCGAAGACATCGCCTGCGAAGACACCGACACGCCGCTCTTTCCCAAGGACCGCGTGCGGCGACCCATCCCAGAAGAAAAGGCCATCGCCCAAGCCGCTGCCATGATCGAGGAGGCGCAAAGCCCCCTCTTGCTGATCGGGGCCGGGGCCAATCGCAAGCGCACCTCCAAGATGCTGTTCAACTTCATCCGCGACACCGGCATCCCGTTCTTCACCACTCAGATGGGCAAGGGCGTCGTCGATGAACGCGATCCGCTCTTTCTGGGCAACGCCGCGCTGTCGGCCAACGACCCATTGCACTGCGCCATCGACCGCGCCGACCTGATCATCAATGTCGGGCACGACGTGGTCGAGAAGCCGCCGTTTTTCATGGAGGCCGACGGCTTACAGGTCATTCACGTCAACTTCTCTTCGGCCTCGGTCGATCCAGTCTATTTCCCCCAGCTAGAGGTCATCGGCGACATCGGCAACAGCATCTGGCAGCTACTGCTGCGGATCAACCGGCAGCGAACTTGGGACTTCAGCTATTTCGCCAAGGTCAAAAAGTGGATCGACGAAATCCGCGCGGTCGGCAACGACGACCCAGGCTTTCCCATCGCGCCCCAACGGGTCGTCGCCGATGTGCGCCGCGCGATGTCCGACGACGGCATTATATGCCTCGACAACGGCGTCTATAAGATCTGGTTCGCCCTCAACTATCGCGCCCACCAGCCCAATACGGTGCTACTGGACAACGCCTTGGCGACGATGGGGGCGGGTCTGCCCTCGGCCATGGCGGCGCGGCTGGTGGAGCCGGACAAACAGGTCATGGCCATCTGCGGTGACGGCGGCTTTATGATGAATTCCCAAGAATTGGAGACCGCAGTGCGTCTCGGGATGAACCTCGTGGTCCTCATTTTGCGCGACGATGGTTACGGCATGATCAAGTGGAAGCAGGCCGACATGGGCTTTGCCGATTGGGGCCTCGACTACGGCAACCCGGATTTCGTCCAATACGCCGCCAGCTATGGGGCCTACGGGCACCGCGTCGGCGCAGCCGACGAGCTGCTGCCGACCATGCGCGAGTGCCTCGCCGCTCCGGGCGTCCATCTGATTGAGGTGCCGGTAAACTACGCGGTCAATCAAGACCTCCTCGAAAAGGAGTTGGTCTGCCCAGAGTAACGGCTCCCACTCAGTGGACAATCTGCATCAACCGCTGCGTCATGGACCCTTCTTGGGTCAGGGCGTAGATCACGGTGTTGATTGCAAACTGGAGGATGCGGGTCGCATCGCGTTCGGCGGCAAAGCCCAGATACCCCCCGATACCCGAGTTGGCCCGAGGCACCGCCACCAGCCGCCCCTTGACGAATAAGCCCTTCACCACATTCCAGTAGTACGGATCGTCAAAACGCGTGGCACCCTGCGCGACGCCGTCCCCCAAGTCAAAATAGGCCGTGAATATCGGATGGTCTTCCCGCAGGCGTTCGGTATAAAAATCGCGCCCCTTGATCAGCCCTCCGTATTTTTCCAGGGCCTCCGTCCAAAATCCCTCAAAGTCGAATTGCTCGGCCATGACAAAGCCCCCCGCCAGCAGGTAGCGCGCCAGATTCTCCAACTCGTTTTCATTGGGCTCGCCTTGGGGGATGACGATCGGCACCGTTAGAAAGCGATTGTCATCAAAGGTAAAGCTGCCGACGAATTCGGCTCGCAAGCCGGTCCACTCGTTGAGCATATCGCGCAGGACGTCGATTTCCCGATTGTTAAGCCCACCATCGACGACATTGGTCTGGGTTTCAGCCATATACGTGGCCGAGATTACGCGGGCGAATTTGACAAAGCCCTTGAGTCCTTGCTTATCGTTGGGATCCTGTATCACCAAGGCGCGGTAGCGACCAGTGTCCATGGCATCGACATCCAGCATCTCCAAGCCCATGTCGATTTTGTGCTCGGACGCACGGCTGATTCCCAAGTTCGCGGTTACCCCTACGACCGGTTCCAGCGCCGCTTGGAGCGTCTGTGGATTGCTCTGGCCGGCTTGGAGCATATTCGCCAGGCCCGTCGAACGAGCGATAATGGCGCGCGTGGAGAACGCTGCGGTAGCTTGCACCTGATCCATGCGAGCGGCGGCAGCGCGCACTTGGCGGCGGATCATCGGGCGCTTGCGTTGGGGGATCTTGCGCAATTCCAGCGCCTTGGTCAGGCGCGGTTGGCGTTTGACGAATTTGGTGATTAGCGGCCGGGGCGCTTTTTCAGCTTGCTGCTGGAAGGGGTTGAACAGAACTAAGATCGCGTTCAGCAGTATGGCGATTCCCAGGGACAGCCAGAAAGATTTGCGCAGGGGGCTGAGCAGGGCATTGAGGTCCAAGCCAGCGGTAATACGCGCAAAACGCGACGGTCGGTTCATGGGTCGTTATCCGGCCTGATTATCCGCGTGAGACGAGGCGGCCCGTTCGAGTCGCTCTGGGTTGGTGCATCCATCGGGATTTCCCATTATAGACGACATTCGATAATATAGAAAAATCGCAACGGACTATTAGATGGAGTAGGATAATGTATTATTGGACCGTCGTTGCCGTCGTTGTGGTTTTCGTATGTTCGTGTGAACGCTCTGCACTTGTGGAGTTGCGCCGGGATGATTCGACCCCAGAGCAACTCATGGACAAATTGGCCCAAGCCATGCGGGACCGAGACAAAGCCCTGTACGAGACCCTGCTGGACGAGGATTTCTGGTTCAGCGAAACCGACTGCCTAGGCAATAGTGTCTTTGAGAACGACCTAGAGACAGAACTGATCATCATCGCCGGCAGCCGCGACGAAAGCAGCAAGGGCCTGTTCGATATTTTTCGCGACTTCTCCTACGACTTTGAACTCATCCGCCGCTCGCGGGAACTCGGGGCCGAGTACCCCGAAGCATTCGAAGGCGATCCCGACGGCCATCCCGACGAAGACTGGGAGGTCTTATACGGCCGGGTGCAAATGCTGATGCTCGACGAGAACGGCGATGGGTTTCGCGTCGATCAGTTTATGACCTTCAAGCTGCGACAGGACGAGGAAGGGCACTGGCGGATGGTGCGCTGGCTCGACGATCCCCCAGGTGGTTTGTGTGTTGGTGCAGGCAAGATACTAGCGGAAGCTGTTACGTGGGGACAAATCAAAAACTCAATTTTTCCCATCGGCTCTTCCTAAACGAACCTGACGGCTTCGCGCACGGTCTGGGCCATCGCCATCTACCCCACCCACTTTTACTGGTGCTGTCTTCAGCTTCCCATCTTGATCTCCGCATCCTCTTTCCCTAGATTGTCATTGTACAATTGGACGCTCCCTTAACCGACAATTGAACGCTGCTCTAACCGACAATTGGACGCTGACCATTCCCTGTTTCCCCGCTCGCTGACACCCGTCCTCCGGGAGGCTTTGGCCGACACGCCGGTGGTCTGTCTGCTCGGTCCGCGACAGAGCGGGAAAACTACGCTCGCGCAGCAGCTCGCGTCTGACCGTGCGTTCGTCAGCTTAGACGAGCACAACTACTATCAGACCGCCGGGACCGATCCGGACGGTTTCGTCGCCAGCCTGCCGGAGGCGGTGACCTTGGATGAGGTGCAACGGGTGCCGGTGCTGCTCTCGGCCATCAAACGCGCTGTGGATCAGGACCGCCGTCCCGGACGTTTCCTGCTGACCGGCTCAGCCAATCTATTGCTGTTGCCGACCGTTACCGAATCTCTGGCGGGACGGATGGAAATAGCGCAGTTGCACCCATTGACCGAAGCGGAAAAAGAGCGCCAGCCCGGGCGTTTCCTCAGCGACCTGCTGACCGGCGCACTCAAACCGAGTATCCGGCCCAAGGCGGAGCCTACCGGGCCGTCGCTGCCGGAACGACTAATAGCGGGCGGCTATCCCGAGCCGCTGACCCGCACGCCCAGCCGCGCCCGGCAATGGCACCGGCAGTATCTACGCAGCATCATCGAGCGGGATGTGCAAGACGTGGCGCGGGTGAGGGATGCCCATGAGTTGGCGCGCCTGCTGGAGCTGTTGGCCCTGCGCAACGCCGAACTATTGAACATTTGTAATCTGGCCAACAGCCTCGACCTACACCGGGCGACAGTAGGTCACTACATCGCCGTGCTCGAACGGCTCTTTCTGGTGCGACGCCTACCCGCGTGGCACCGCAACCCGGCCAAACGGCTCGTCAAAACACCGAAAGTCCATCTGCTCGACAGCGGGTTGGCAGCGACTCTCGCCGCCCTGACCGTGGCCGACTGGCTCAACCATCGGGACCGCATGGGGCATCTGCTGGAGTCCTTTGTGGTGCAGCAACTCATAGCCCAAGCCACCTGGACAGAGCCGGATTTGCGTTTTTGGCACTATCGCGACAAGGATCAGGTGGAGGTCGATGTAGTCCTTACGCGGGGCCAGAAGACTTGGGGTATTGAGGTCAAAGCCGCCAGTACGCTCATCTCCAAAGACGGGCAAGGGCTTGTGCGGCTGGCCGATCGCTGCGGCGAGGATTTCGAGTCTGGGGTCCTGCTCTACACCGGCCGCGACCGGCTCCCATTGGCCGACGAGCGCATACTCGCTGTGCCGTTGAACGAATTGTGGGAGCGGTAGGGGATGGGCGGGTGCGACAGCTCGCCCAAAGAGGCTGTTGACCGGGAGAAGACCCTAGGCGTAACTAAATAAGGTTAGCGGATCAATGTGTTCCCTTCTGATGAGGGACGAATAACGAAATGGAAATTCTCAATGCAATACGCAGAAAAATCAGGATTGGGCAGGTCGAGTTCTCACAACATGCTACTGATCAGAGCATTATTCGCGGGATTAGCATGCAGGATTTCCGAGATGCCATGGAACGGAGTGAAGTCATCGAAGACTATCCGCACGACAAATACGGGCCCAGTTGTCTAGTTCTCGGCTTTACGTTATCACAGAGGCCGCTGCATATTCATTGCAGCTATCCGATGAGGCCCATAATCAAGATCATTACCCTCTATGAACCGGATTCCTCAAGATGGATCGACTTCAAGATAAGGAAACAGGACGATGCCTGAAGACAGAGCATGGAACGAGACGCTGATCGAAAAAAACGTGACGTACCACATTGAGTTCGGTGGGAGGCTCTTCCTCATTGAAAACGTCCCGGCGCGAGTCAACGTCGAGACAGGTGAGAAGCACTTCTCACCGGAGACCGTTGAGCGCCTGCAGCAAGCGGTGTGGGAGCAATGCCGCCCCGTCCGTACCATTGAGACCCCAGTTTATGAGTATGCCACTCTAGTCTGAAGGATCGGGGTTCAATGCCATAGTATTTCGAGATTGGATGAAGTAAACCGGTGTACAAGTACGAGATTATTCGCTAAAGGAACCCCCCATGACCGACCGCCCCAACATCCTCGTCATAATGACCGACCAACAGCGCGCCACGGCCAGCCACCTCTACGGCAACACCTTCTGCCAAACCCCGTCCATGGAACGCCTAGCGGCCGACGGCGTGCTCTTTGAGAACGCAATCACCCCGCACCCGCTCTGCGTGCCAGCGCGCATCTCGTTTTGGACCTCGCAATTTCCCCACTCGCACGGCGGCCGACGCAACCAAACCTTAATGCCCGCCAATGCCACGCACGCCTGGCAACTCTGGAAGGAAGCTGGCTACGCCACGGGCCTAATCGGCAAAAACCACTGCTTCCAGCGCGAGGAAGATTTGGCGCTCTTCGACGTGTGGAATGCCTTTACCCACGGCGGACGCAACGAGGGGCCACAGACGCGGGGCATGGACTGGTTCCGGCCGGAAGAAGGCCGCCGCAAAGTCGCCGCCGAGCACCGCCAGCTCGCCCACCAGAATCCGCGCTTTAGCTACGGCACTTCTGAGCTACCGTTGGAAGATCACTCCACCGGCCTGATTGCCGGGCAGACGACGCGCTTTATCGAAAAGCACCAAGACCAGCCTTTTGCCCTGTGGGTTTCCTTTCCCGACCCGCACGAGCCGTGGCTGTGCCCAGCCGAGTACGCATCCTTGTTCCCACCCACGGCCATTGACCTACCCCCCTGGCGCGACGACGAATTCGACGACGAGCGCGTGCCAGAGCGCAACCGAGCACTCTACCAAATGCTGGGGGTACGCCGCGACCCGCCTGAAGACCTCTACGGCGTCATGGCCTCGTACTTTGGCATGGTGCGCTTTATCGACGACGCGCTCGGACGAACTGGGGTTGCGGGAGCAGACGATTGTGGTCTTTTGTTCGGACCACGGCGACTTCATGGGCGAACACGCTATGCAGTGCAAGGGCGGAGTCTTCTACGACAGCCTGACGCGAGTGCCGCTGATCGTCTCTTGGCCCGGACAGGTCGCCACTGGAGTGCGCGACCAGAGCATGGCCAATCTAATTGACGTGGTGCCGACGCTGTTGGACCTACAAGGGCTAGAGCAACCGCGCTCAATGCACGGAACGCCGCTGCCCACCGCGACCAACGCTGCACCCCGGGACGCGACCTTTTCCGAATACGGCAGCGGGGGGCCGCTCTTTACCATGGCCGACTTGGAAAAGCTGCCTCAACCTTGGGGCCGCAAAACCCTGATTGACACCTTGCAGTGGCGCGAGGCGGCTGGCCGCTGTAAAATGGTCCGCACCCGCGAATGGAAGTACGTCCACGACCCCATGGGAGACCGCGACGAACTCTACGACCTCGTCGCCGACCCAAACGAACTAGTCAATGTGATCGACGAAGAGCAACACCGCGACGCCCTCGCCGCCATGCGCCTGCGGCTAGCCGATTGGAGCATCAACACCGAAGACGGCCAGCCGGTGCCCCTGCCCGACCGCATCCACTACGAGCTAACCTGAGTTTGACACTTAGGACGACATTGGCCAATCATTTGCAGCCCATCCCGAATAAAAGGATA
>JAGWBY010000093.1:0-1065 GCA_021295675.1 Candidatus Latescibacterota bacterium
CTAAGAGTATGCTGATGGTCGGCTTGCGCGGCGTTGGCAAAACCGTGCTATTGGACCTCATGCGCGAACAAGCCGAGGCACGCGGCATCTATGCTCTACGCATCGAAGCGCCTGAAAACCGTTCCCTTCCCGCCATGCTAGCGCCTCAACTACGCGTGGCGTTGTTGAGACTCTCAAATAAGCAGGCAGCAAAGCAACTAGCGCAAAGAGCGCTTAGAGGACTCGCGGGATTTGTTGGAGCCTTAAAAGTGAAGTATCAGGACATCGAGGTCGGGCTGGACTTTGAACCTGAGTCTGGGTTGGCAGACAACGGGGACTTAGAAATTGACTTGCAGGCCTTGTTTGAAGTCGTCGGTGCCGCCGCCAAGGCGGATGCGACCTGTATGGCCTTATTTATCGACGAACTTCAATATGTGGAAGAAAATGAACTAGCGGCATTAATCACCGCCTTGCACCGAATGGCTCAGCGCCGACTCCCCGTGGTCATGTTTGGAGCCGGCCTACCTCAAGTGCGTGGTCGCATGGGACAAGCAAAATCTTATGCCGAACGACTTTTTGAATTTCCCGCAATCGGACCGCTGTCGCCCGAAGATGCCAAACGTGCAATTGCAAAGCCCGCAAAAGACGAAGGAGTAGAAATTGAACCACTCGCGCTCGACGCCATTGTTTCCCAAACTCAATGCTATCCCTACTTCCTGCAAGAATGGGGCAAGCATGTCTGGGATGTTGCCGAGCGCACTCCCATCACCGCGGCTAATGTTGAAGTCGCGTCTCAACAGACCATGGCGGCCCTAGATCAAAGCTTCTTCTCGGTCAGGTTTGATAGGCTTACGCCGGCGGAAAAAAGGTATATGCGGGCGATGGCCCAACTCGGTGCAGGGCCTCATCGTTCTGGTGATATTGCCAATACATTGAACCGCCGAGTAAGCTCTTTAGCTCCCACTCGCAACCAGTTAATCAACAAAGGCATGATTTGGAGTCCAAGTCATGGCGACACCGCGTTCACCGTCCCCATGTTCGACCAATTCATGCAGCGCATCATGCCCGGCGATGAGTGGTTATCGT
>JAGWBY010000093.1:1097-20304 GCA_021295675.1 Candidatus Latescibacterota bacterium
TTCTGGCCCTAGGGCCGGTACGGCTCGCCCGTGCGCCGCAGCTTCTTGGTCACTGCGATCTGACAGGTTGCGTACCCGCCCATGTAGCCAGTGGCAAAGCCTGGACGCGCGTCCCCAATAGTGCCGACGATCATGTTGGCGTATTCGTACGTGGTGTCGTAGCGGTCGCAAATCAGGGCCACCATTTCGAGCCACGCCGCTTTGAGCGCGTCGCCCCACTCTTCTGCGCGCGCACTGGTGAGATATTCCTCAGCGTCTTCCACAACCCTAGTGGTCTCAACCACAGGACTGCTGTTGGGGAACCCAGGCGAGCGATCTACCTTGAGCGTAATGGCCGAGTCGATCTCGACCCCAGCCCCGGTCAACTCGCCGTCGCCCATGCGCGCATGGACATCGCCCAGCGAGAGCAATCCCCCGGGCTTTTGTGCACGGATGTGGACGGTGCTGCCGGGCTGGATGGCATTGAAATCCATGTTGCCGCCGTGATCTATGGCGTTAGGTGCCCACGATGCGAGCTGAACGACGCCGATCATGGGCCGCACTGGCACGACAAAATCCGGCGGAAAGTGAATCAGCCCGTCGCGCACCGGTGCCACGCAGCGCCAATTGCCCCAATTGGGACCGCCGTTGCGATAGAAGCCATAGGGGCCAACCTCGATATCGATGATCTCGATGGCCACCCAATCGTCCGGCTCAATGCCCTCGATGAGAAAGGGACCGCCGGGGCGGGCGTAGCGGCGATGGCTCTGCCCAGAAGTAATCATACCGGCGCGGGTCTCCCCGGCGGCTTCAAAGTCATTGTCCGCTCCGCCAATGGTTTCGATGATGACGGTTTCTCCGAGCGCCAAGGTGCCGCGCACTTGGCCGATTTCCGGGTCGTCCGGCCCGCTGTAATGGGGGGTGCGGGTAAAGCGACGCATAAGCATTCTCCTTTGCTAATGATGTTGAAATCTAGCGCCCCTCGGCAAACGGAAAGGTCCCGTTGTACCCGAGCGCGTCAATGGCCGGCAGCGGCGAGCTGACAAAGGGTATCCCCGGGAACATCGGCGTCTGCTGATAGTGCAATACCACATTGCCGCGGATGGGTGCGTCGGCATCTTCCTTTAGCTTTGCACCCTGGTGCGGGATGTGGCTGAAGAACACCACTGCATCGCCGGTCATGGGGTGCAGATGAATGTGCTCCTGCCGCTCGCACCACTGGTAAAAGGGATTGTCGGAATTGTACCCGCCTAGATGGCGAATTTCTTCCGGCAGCGCATTGTGGCAGAAGTTGTCGATGAAGGTCAAGCGCCCGGTCTCTGGCGCGTTGTCCGTCAGGTAAAACGTGGTGTTTATGCACAGAGGCCGCAGCGCGTGCCGCGCCTCGTCGGGCGCGTCCCAATAATAGCCAAAATCCTTGTGCCACTCTTGGGTATAAGCCCCCGGATTGAGGTGCGCCCGAAAGCTCCGCAACTGACATTGCCGCCCGAGCATGGCCTGTAAATACGGCGCGACCGAAGAATGGCCGACCATGGGCCGCGCCAGCTCGGGTTCTTGCTCCAACAAGTGGTCAAAAGCCACATTGCCCACTTCGTTGCTAATATCCCATTCCCGCCGCTCGTACTTCCGCACCAAGCACTCCCGCCAAGCCAGCACCACGTTCTCGGGCAACGCGTTGCGCACCAATAAAAACCCGTGCCGATCAAGCGCGTCGAGTTGGTCTTTCAACTTGGGGATTTGGGCTGTATCCGCGATGATTTCGCTCATGGAAAAGCTCCTAGTCTTTAGTGATCATTTACATTGCGCGCAAAATACCGCTCCCAACGCTCCGTCGGCTCAAAACCCAAGATGCGCCGGGCCTTATCGACATTGTACTTGCCGTGCCCCTCCCAGCTAAGCAAGTTGAACTCCTGAAAGCAGTCCGGCACCTGTGGAATTTCCAGCGCCAGCCGACAGGCGTGCTGCAAGTCCTCCCACACCACCGTAAAGAGCGGAAAATCCCCAGCACTTTGCGTCGGCCGCGGCCCCAAGCCATTGAACACAAAACTGATCGTCTGAATGCCGTACTCCCGTGCGTACGTCCGACAAATCTCACTCGCCAAGCCCTTGGTCAGACAGTAATAACCCGTGGTCAAAACCGGCGGCACGTCTGCAATGTCAAAGTCGTGGTCATAGGTGCGGCGGACGAATTGCGGGCCGGTGTGAATCACCTTTTTGATCCCGTGTTCAACCGCGGCCTGCATCACATTGAGCGCCCCGCGCATATTGACGTGAAAGCTCTGCTCGGGATGATCGCGCACGACCGTAAAATTCATAATCGCGTCCATGCCCACAGCCGCGTCCCGCACCTGCTCCCGCGACGACACATCGCAGTGCACGATGGGCTTGTCATCCGGGTGCGGGGCAACGTCGGCCAGCGTCACATCGTACGTATCTTCGAGACCGGGCAGCAGATTGGGGGCGATCATCCCAGAGGCCCCTAACAGCAACACCTTTTTCTTCACACCTTGCCTCCGAGGAACTCGCGCTGCGGCTGATAGCCCATCGACTTAGCTCGGTCGAGCAAAAACTTGGGATGGGCAATGGGCGCGACAATGTGGTACACAGCCCAGCGCGGCACCCAGTTTAAGGACGCGCTCGAATCCCGCGCCAACGCCGCACAAAATGCCTGCGCGGCATCCCGAATATCGACCCACATCAAATCGCGTTCTCGCCCGGCGACCTCCTCTTCCCGCACCAGCTTGCCGAGACGCAACGCCGTGACCGTGATAAGATACTCGCGCGCAAATTCGCGGCACGTAATCTCACCCAAATATCGCGCCAGCACCGCCAGTTCGGGCGGCGGCAATGGCTTGTAATACTCCGTGACGTACACCGTGTCGGGATAAGCGCGAAACACTTCGAGAGTGCTGCCGTACACAAACCGCTTAACACCGGCCTCCACTGCTGTCTGCAACAGTACGTGCGTACCGCGCGTCGCGTGATCGAGCAGGGCATCTTCGCTCTCGGGCGCGGGCGGCGGCTCACCCGTGTGGACAACAACATCTACATCCCGCACCGCCTGCCGTACCGCGTCCGAATCCGTCAGCCGGCCTTCGATCCATTCGACATCTTGCCGCTGCGCCGCGCAATCGTCTATCAGCCGCAGTTGCGCGTTTTCATCCGTTGCCAGCGCGGCGGCCACCTCTTGACCCAATGCACTAGCCGCGCCCGTAACCAATACCCGCATCTACTCGCATCCTCTAGCGGAACCAATCGTACGTCAGCGCCAAGCTGCGGTCGGCCAGCGGCAATTCCACCCGCTCGCCGCCCCGCGCTGACGACAGCTTCAGTCCCAGTTCCACTTCCAGCGCAACAGCGACCCTCCGCCCGGAATTTTTCGGCTCGTCCAACCGCCCCTCCATGCAGGCGATCAAATCGTCAAGACAGTACACCGTCCGCATACCAGCCAAAAACTGCGGCGCGGGCCACGGCATTTCCACCCGCCCGGCAGCCGGCGTTTCCACGTCTTGATAGAGCCGCCACTGATCCCCGACTCCCCGAAATCCGCACCTCGGGCGCGCCCGCGCGGATGTGCACCACCGTGCCATCGCTGCACGCGATCATCCCCTGCCCCATGAACTCACTGCTGCCGCGCTCCCGCCGCGGCTGATCGCCCGTGCCGCACACCCAAACCGGATCGCCGGTCAAAAAGTAGCTCCAGTCCTGATGCTGAGCCAAAACCGGAACCCGCGCTTCGAGCGACCGCACCTGGCCAATCGCCCCCTCCTCTACCAGCGACTTAGCCCGCGCAAACGACGGATGCGAAACGCTCGTCGCCCCTCCCACCAACGGCACCCCGGCCTCGGCACACGCTCCGACCATGGCGTCGGCCTCGGCCAGCGAGAACACCATCGGCTTATCCACCAACACACCCCGCACCCCAGCGTCAACCGCGGCGACCGTCAGCGCGGATCGCCCCTTCGTGTTCGTCGCAATCGCCACGATGTCCAGCCGCTCTTCGTCCAACATCGCCAGCGCGTCCGCGTACAAGGCTTCAATGCCGAAGCGCTCCCCGAACATGGCCCGTCGCTGCGGATCCCGGTCGGCCCCAGCCACCAATTCCACTTCGGGACGGTCGAAAAAGGCCGCAGCATACGAAGTAGCCAGCCCCTCCCGCCCAGGGTGATCGTAGAGGTAAAACGTCCGGTTGATATCGAGTCCATCTGGCAGGGGCCGATCGGCGCTTTCAACATCGTATATCGGTACCTGATACGACCCGCTAATGCGCTCGTAATCCCGCTTCCCCAAGTCGTAGAGAAACCCCATCCACCCCAAGCCGATGACGCCAGCGCGATATTTTTTTTGCTCCATGCGAAATCAATCCCCTCGTCCCGCTCTGCGCCTCCCCGCCACGCGGCGGATCAACTCGTCGGCAATGACCCCTGCCAAAATCACCGCGCCGATAATGGCAAATTCGAGTTGGGTGGGAATGCCGGAGATATTGATGGCATTGTAGAGCAACCGCATGATGGCCGCGCCAATGACGACCCCCAAAATCGACCCCTCGCCGCCGCGCAGGGAACAGCCTCCCAACACGGCTGCGGCAATCGCATACAGTTCGTAAAAATTGCCGTGCGCGGCCGGCTGCACTGAGTTGACGTCGAGGGCAAAGAGGATCCCCCCCAAGCCAGCGGTACCTGAGCACAACACGTACGCCAACACTTTCATTCGCTCAATTTGGATGCCGCTGTAGCGCGCCGCGGTCTCGTTGCGGCCCAGTGCCAACAAGTAGCGCCCCCATATCGTGCGATTGAGGAAGAGAGCGGCGAGAACCCCGGCAAGCAGCAAGAGGAAAAACGGAATCGGCAGCGCAAAGCCACCGCCCAGCGAGACCTTGCCAATCGCCAGTTGGCGCAGGCCCTCGTAGGACGAGCCAAAGCCCTGGACTTGGTCGTGGGTGAGCCAGCGGGCAAAGCCGCGGTAGAACAGCAGACCGCACAGCGTGACGACAAACGGCTGTAGCCCCAGGCGCGTGATCAACAAGCCGTGCATCAACCCAATGGCCAGCGACAAAACCACCACGGCCAACAGCGCAACGGCTGGCGGGTACCCAGCGGCCAACAGCATGGGCAGCAGGCAACCCACCAAGCCGATCAACGAACCAATCGACAAGTCAATACCGCCGGTGATGATAACAAAGGCCACGCCAATGGAAATGATGCCAAACAGCGAGGTCCAGCGGATGATATTTTGCAAGTTATAGGCACTGACAAACTTGGGTTCGACGATCCAAGTGACCACAAAAATCGCCAATAATAAGCCGAGGATACCCAGTATCTTCTTCATCTTCTAAGCCGCCTTCCCCGTCGCCAAGCTCATAATCGCCTCCTCGCTGAGCGCATCCCGCTGGAGTTGGCCAGTAATGCGGCCCTCGTGCATGACTAACACCTCATCGGCCATCCCCAGAATTTCCTCCAACTCACTCGACGCAAACAGCACGGCCACGCCGCTTTCGGCCAACTCTTCCATCAGGTGATAAATCGCTTGTTTGGCTCCTATGTCGATGCCGCGGGTTGGTTCGTCGAGCAGCAACACGCGCGGCTCGAGCGCCAGCCACTTGCCCAGCACCACCTTTTGCTGATTGCCGCCGGATAGGTACTGGGCTATTTGGGCCGGGCCGGGGGTGCGGATGGCGAGACGCTCGATCATCTGGTCGGCGTCTGCAGCTTGGCGGGCAAAGTTGGCCCAACCGGCAACGCGCTGGTAGCGCCCCAAGCCGGGCAAGCCGATGTTGTCGCTCAGGGCCATTTCGAGGATCAGCCCCTGTTGTTTGCGGTCTTCGGGCACGAGGGCCAAGCCAGCGCGGATGGCATCGGCCGGCGAGCGGATCACGTGTGGTCCGCCATCGATGAGGACGCGGCCACTGAGGGCGGGTACGATGCCAAAGAGTACCTGCAACAGTTCGGTGCGCCCCGCGCCGACGAGACCGGCGATGCCGACGAGCTGACCGCGCCGCACCGCGAAATTGAGCCGGTGCTCGGGCCAAGCAGGGATGACCAAGTCCTCGGCTTGCAGGGCGATATCGCCGGCCGGATGTGCTTGGTGCGCATAGTACTGAGCGATGTCGCGGCCGACCATCTTCGCCACCATGGCGTCGTGGCTAATCTCCGCGCGGGCCAACTCGCCAGCGTTTTGCCCGTCGCAGAGGACCAAGACGCGGTCGGCTAGGGCTTCGACCTCGCCGAGGCGGTGGGAGATATAGATGATGGCCACGCCGCGCTCACGCAACTCGTTGATGACCGCGAATAGGGCCTCGGCCTCTTGGCTAGTGAGGCTGGAGGTCGGCTCATCCATAATCAGCACCCGCGCCTCGGTCGAGAGCGCCTTGGCGATTTCGACGAGCTGCTGGTGGCCAATGGGCAAGTCGCCCATCAGGGCGTCCGGCGACACCTCAAGGCCGAGTTGCGCGAGAGCTTGAACAGCCCCTTGACGGACGGCGGCGCGGTCGATCAGCCCCCACTGCTGCGGTTCGCGGCCAAGGTAGAGATTGGCCGCAACTGAGAGATTGGCGCAAAAGTTGAGTTCTTGATGAATCAAGGCGATGCCGAGCGCTGCGGCACGGCGCGGCGAATCAATGATCACCGACTCGCCATCGCGCACAATCTGGCCGCTGTCCGGGGTCTCAATGCCAGCGAGAATCTTCATCAGGGTGGATTTGCCAGCCCCGTTTTCGCCGATGACAGCGAGCACTTCTCCTGCCTCCACCACCATATCCACCGCGTCGAGGGCCAAGACCCCAGGGAAGCGCTTGCTAATGCCGCGCGCAGCCAACAGTGCCATTAGTTAGTGCCGGTCAGAGTTTTCAGTTCATCCCAAAAGGCTTCGACATTGTCGCGGCGGATGGCCCGCGCCGGCACGTCGAGTACCCCACCCTCGGGCAAAACCGAGCGGTCGTCACGTGCCAGAGCGGCGAGAATCCGCACCGATTCGTACCCGTAGCGGTAGGGGTTTTGCACCACCGTACCGTAGATGTGGCCGTCGATGATGCCTTGGAGGGTGGGGGCTTCCTCGTCAAAGGCGATGATTTGAATCTCGCCGGTCTTGCCAGCTTCCTTGATGGCTTCGAGGCACATCGGCGGATTGTAGGCAAACAGGCCGACGACGCCGTGGAGGTCTGGGTACTTGGCAATGGCGTCCTCGACTTGAGCCTTGGCTTTCGCATAGTCGAACTGGTCGGTGCGAGTATCGAGAACGGTGTATTGGTCGCCGACAATCGGGCCGCTGTTGGGATCGTGGCGCGTCGGGTCAAAGGAGCGACCGAGCAATTCGTCGATGAGGCCCTGGCGGCGCTGGCGAGCGTTGAGCTGTTCGAGGCGGCCGACGAAAATCATGATGTTGCCGCCATCGGGCAGGGCTTCTTTGACCAATGCCCCGCAGGCGCGACCGGCCGAGTAGTTGTCTATGCCAATAAAGCAAAGGCGATTGCTTTTCGGAGCGTCCGAGTCGTGGGTGAGCAGGTTGGTGTGAGCGGCGGCCTCGTTGAGCAAGTTGGTTTGATTGTCCGGGTCAATGGGGCTTATGGCCATGCCGTCGATGCCACGGGCCAGCAGGGCCTGGACGATGCGCTTCTGATCGGCGACCCCTTCGCCGGGCATTTGCACCTCAGCGTCGGCGGCGAATTCAGCGGCCGCAGCCTCGACTCCCTTGGCCGCAATGGTCCAAAAAGGGCCAACGCCATTGGTGACAAAGGCGACTTGGGGCTTGGCCGCCGGTTGTGGCGCGTCGCTACCGCCACAGGCGACAAAAATCAAGGCAAGGAGCAAAAGAGGCGTTTTCATAATGTATCTCGCTAGGAAGTTTAAGGGACGACGCCCTCGACGAAGGCAGAATACTCGCAGAAGCAACGCTCGTGGTTGCCTCCGCGAATGCGGAATGCCTATGTTACGTCCGGCAAAAAGGAAGCGCAAGCACAACAACCCAAGGAGGGGCCATGCAAAAGCCCAGCGCAATACTACTGGCGGTCGCCTTGGCCGCCACCGCAGGAGAGGCCAACGTGAGCAAAGACAGCTTTGGAATGACCGCAGCGGGACAGCCCGTCGATCGCTATACCCTCACAAACGACCACGGCACGATGGCCCGCGTCATTACCTATGGTGGAATCATCACCGAACTCCTCGTGCGCGATCGCGCCGGAATGCTAGGTGACGTAGTGCTAGGCTTTGACCACTTGGAGCAGTACGAGAAGGAAAATCCGTACTTCGGCTGCATCACCGGGCGAGTCGCTAACCGCATCGCCGGCGGCAAATTCTCCCTAGATGGCCAAGAGTACACACTCGCAGTCAACAACGGCCCCAATCACCTGCACGGTGGGCTAGCGGGCTTCGACAAGGTAGTATGGGATGCCGAGGTCGTGGACGATAAACGCGGCCCAGCGGTGCGCTTGCGTTACGTGAGCCAAGACGGCGAAGAGGGCTATCCAGGCACCGTGCCAGTGAGCGTGACGTACACCTTGACCCACGACGACGAACTAGTCATCGCATACGAGGCGACCACGGACAAGCCTACGCCGATCAATCTGACCAACCACTCCTATTTCAATTTGGCCGGCAGCGGCCCTGTGCTCGGGCATATCCTCACCCTCCACGCCCGCTACTACACCGAGCCGGACGCCAACCAAGTTCCCACTGGGCGCATTTTGCCAGTGGCTGGCACCCCCCTCGACTTTGTCAAACCAGCCGCCATCGGTGGGCGGCTCGGGCAGACCGGGCAGGTCGGCGGCTACGACCACAACTACGTGCTCGACAATGGGGGGCGGGCTGAGCCGGGGCTGGCCGCCGAGGTGTACGAGCCGGAGAGCGGACGAGTGATGGAGCTGTACACCACCGAGCCGGGCGTGCAGTTTTACTCGGCCATCCACCTCAACGGAGTGCAGGGCAAAGGCGGAACAATCTACAATCAGTCCCACGGCCTTTGCTTAGAAACCCAGCACTATCCCGACTCAATCAACCAGCCGGGCTTTCCGTCGGTGGTGTTGCGTCCGGGAGAGACCTATCGGACGGTCACAATACACAAGTTTTCGACGCGGTAAGGGGCTTGACGTAGGGCCTTCCAACGCTTCTTCAGTCTTCCCACCGCTCCCACCCCCGATGCTCGTGCATACTGCTGAAGTGTTGGGGATGGAAAATCTCGGCGAGAATTTCAGCCGACTCCACTAGGCGCGGCCCTGGACGATTGAAAAACTGATTGCCATCGGTGAGGAATACCTGCCCCTGCTGCACGGCTTGCAGCCGAGACCACAGCGGATGCTGGGTAAGCGCAGGCATCTCGCGTCGGGAGCGAGACATGTCGAAGCCGCAAGGCATCAGGACGATAATATCCGGCTGAGCCTTTTTGAGCACCTCCCACGACAGCCAAGGGGAATGCGTCCCTGCCGCCGCGAAGAGGCTTTGGCCACCGGCGATCTCCACCAATTCGGGGATCCAATTGCCCGCGGCCATCAGCGGCTCAAACCACTCGATGCAGGCAATGCGCGGACGAGGGTCGATATTGCGAGTGCGACCGGCAATTTGGTCACCAAAGCGCGGCCCCTCTCCTCCACTTCTAGCGCCGTAGCCACCCGCTCGATATCGCCCCAGACATCGGCCAAGGCATTGGGCTCCAGCGACAGAATTGATGGCTGCGAGCGCACCAATTGACAGGCGGCCTCCTCGACGTCTTTGAGACTGACGGCGCAAACTTCGCACTGCGATTGCGTCACCAACCAATCCGGTGCCAACTCGTCGAGCAGGTCGGCGTCCACTCGGTACACCGAAGTGGCTTCCTGCAGAATGGCTTTAACTCGCTGATCGATCTGATACGAAGTCCCATCCGGGTCGAATTTAGGGGCTGTGCAGGCGGGCAAGTCTCCAACGCCGGGCGGATAGTCGCACTCGTGGGAACGGCCGACCAAGTGCTCGCCGCAACCGAGGGCGCAGATGATTTCAGTACTGCTAGGCAATAGGGAGACGATGCGGTTCATGGATGCACACTCGCTTTAAGGGGTGGTTTCTCGGACGTGATGTTTCAGACAGCCGATTATCTAGCGTGGCGCAGACGCGCTTCCCTAGGCAAGCGGGACCATCTGCGACTGACGAATACGCTCGTCCCGCGTCAGCAACGGTACGCTATGGACAATACTGGTTGCAGCAATCAGTTCATCCGCTGGATCGGCGCGAAAATCGAGCTGCGTCGAGACCCGGGCCACTGCTGGTTAGGACGGTCTCGACGAGCGGGTGTGCTAGGTCAAGCGAAATCCGTCCAATCTGCGCGAGCTTTGCCATCTCCCACAATACGATTGCGGCTACGCCCCAGCGATGATCAATGAGTAATATGCGCTCCTCATAACGCAGATTACCGCACAATGCGTGTATTAGTACATGGGTATCAAGGTTGAGCATTGGCATCCCACGCAACCCCGGTCGAGAAAATGTCGCCGTGGATTTGCAGTTGGTCGCGCAATGATCCGATCAGCATCTCGGACGACTGCACAATAACCTTTTCGGTCCCTCCGCTCTCCGGCCGAGTAATATGAATACTCACCTCGCAACCGAGGCGTTCAAGGAACCGAATCAGCCGTTCGACACTGTAATAGGAAAACTTACCGCTTTTAAGTCGGGAGATTTCTGATTGCTTAACTCCTAGAATCCCCGCGGCCTTGGTCTGAGTCAGCTTGCGGTGTTCGAGAATCCGAAAAATCTCCGCGCCAAGTTGGGCTTTGAACACCTCTTCTTTCGCTTCCTTATCACTAAAGCCCAAGTCAGAAAAAATATTGCCACTGCCCTGTTTGATTTTAATATTCTCGCCCATGGTTTTTTCTCCTGCTTAGCCGAGCATACTCTAATCATAACTAATTAGTTATATCTCATCAACCAACCCACTGCCCGAAATCCCGAGCAGCTAACCCGCGAGCGCACCCATGACTACTGAAAACCAGATAGAACGGATGGAAGCGCGTATCCGGGAGGCCGGCGACCTCGCTGCCGCCTTTGCCCGCGATCCGCATCGGCCAGCCTATCACTTCACGCCGCCAGCCGCGTGGATGAACGACATCAATGGAGCCCTATTCTGGAAAGGCCGTTACCACATCTTCTACCAGTACAATCCGGACGGCGCCTACTGGAATCTCATTCAATGGGGCCACGCCTCCAGTGCCGATCTCGTGCACTGGGTCCACCATCCGGTGGCGCTGACGCCGGAAGCGGACGGACCGGACCGCGTCGGTTGCTTCAGCGGCGGAGCCCTCGTCAGCAAAGAAGGGATTCCGACGCTGATTTACTACGGCAACCCCGACGGCCTCTGCCTCGCCCGCAGCAGCGACGATCTGCTGATCGAGTGGACGAAAGACCCGGACAGGAAGAAGGAAGCGCCGACTTCGGCCGCTACACCATCCACGACCCCTGCGGCTGGTTGGCCGGCGACCTCTATTACGCCGCCATTAACAAGCGCGACCCGCAAGACCAAGGGGACGCGGCGTACCTGTTCAAATCGCCGGACCTGCGCACATGGGAGTTCGTCGACTTGTTCTACCAGTCGCGGCGAGAGTGGACCGAAGGAGGCGAAGACTGCGCCGTACCGGACTTTTTCCCGCTCGGAGACCGGCACATGTTGCTCTTCTGTAGCCATCTGCAGGGAAGCCAGTACTACATCGGTCAGATCCGAGACGAACGCTTCTATCCCGAGATTCACGGACGCATGAGCTGGGAAGGGGGCCAGCTCGGCGGCCCGCGAACCCTGCTGGACGCAAACGGCCGACGCATCTTCTTCGACTGGGTCCGCGAATTGCGCGGCAACGAGCGCGAGCGCGCCTCGGGATGGTCGGGCGTTATGACCGTTCCGCGCCTTTTGTCTCTGGATCCCAGCGGCCACCTGCAGATCGATCCTGTTCCAGAACTCGAAGTGTTGCGGTTGGATCCCCGTCGGCACGAGTCCATTGACGTGCCCGCCGATTCCGAGGTAGCGGTCGAGGGAGTCGGAGGCGACTGTCTGGAGTTGGCCGTTGAGATCGATCCCCGTGAGGCGCGAGAAGTAGGGCTGAAAGTGCGGCGCTCCCCAGGAGGCGAGGAGGAAACCGCGGTCTCCTACGACGCCGCGGCCGCCGTGCTGCGAGTCGACGTCAGCCGGTCGTCGCTCGACCGCGAGATACGCTACACCCGCTACCGCAGTCTCCAGCCGCATCTGCCCGAGAGCGAACAGTACGTCACCGCCCAAGAAGGGCCGTTCGAACTGGCTCCGGGAGAATTGCTGACCCTGCGCATCTTCCTGGACCGTTCGATCCTCGAAGTCTTTGCCAACCGCCGCCAATGCGTGACCCAGCGCATACAGCCTCGGCGTCAGCCTGTTTGCGCGCGGAGGTGCGGCCAAGGTTCAGTCGCTGCAAGCCTGGACGCTGGCTCCGACGCAGACGTGACACTGTCCAATCGAACCGGAACGCTCCAACTCTCCGGTGGCGCTGATCCTGCACAACAAACAGAGCCGTCTGAAAATGCACGAGTCCCCGAGAAGCGTCAATCAATCGCGTCTAGTTTCAAGCACTTGACCACTTCGTACAGGGTGGCACAGACGCGCTGATCCGCCGCCGTGTGAAGCCGCCAAACCGTGTCGTCATTGTCGTGGAAGATCTCGACGCACGTCGGTGCATCTTCCGCCACGCGAAACCCCGCCCGTTCCAACGCGCGCGCGGTCCACAGGGCATGGAGCCCCTCGCCCACTAAGCCGACTGCACCTTCCGGCTCTTGAGCCAAGTGAAAAGAACCAATGGCCGGGTCGAATTCCACGTCCGCAAACGTCCGCTGAAAAGCCCCGCTCAACACCAAGTCTTCCGGTGCCCCGGTTTGCAACGGCCCGTCCAGCGGCAGCAACCAGAGGCGGTCGGCGCAGCGCAGGGCCAAGTCCAAATCGTGCGTGGAGAGCAAGACAGCGCGATCGCGATCGCCGGCCAAGCGCCGCAACAACTGCACGATTTCGACCCGTCGCGGCAAGTCCAAAAAGGCCGTGGGCTCGTCGAGGAGCAGCACTGCTGGTTCCTGCGCCAAGGCGCGGGCAATCATCACCTTTTGCCGCTCGCCATCGCTTAGTTCGCCGACGCTACGAGCGGCCAAGTCCCTAGCCCCCACCGCGTCAATAGCCCAGCGCACCACCTCTTCATCCTCAGAAGAAAGACGACCATCCCAGCCCGTGTACGGGTAGCGACCCAGCGCCACGAGTGCATAGGCCGACAAGTTGCCCACGTCCACCCGCTCAGTCAGAACTAAGCCCAAAAGCCGCGCCCGCTCGCTCTCGGTCAACCCGTGCAGGTCGCGCCCCTCAAGCAGCACATCGCCAGTTAGGGGCTTTTGCAGACCAGCCAACGTGCGCATGAGCGTGGATTTGCCCGCACCATTGGGTCCCAACAGGCAGACCAGTTCCCCCTTGAGCAATTCCACGCCATGCGCGGGCGACGCTTGGGCGCATAGCCAATACACAGACCGCGCGTTTGTAGAATAGTCACTGCCACGGCGTTCAGGCGGCAAAAGCCTGCCGCAACGTGCGGCGGCGCAGGATGATCCAAGTGACCACGGGCGCGCCGATCAGGGCAGTCACCGCGTTGAGCGGCAGGGTGGCATCGCTGCCGGGCAAACGGGCCACCAAATCCGCACTCAGAGCCAAAATGCCACCCAAAAGTACGCTAGCCGGCAGCAGCACCCGGTGATCCGAAGTATTGAAAAGAGCGCGGCACAAATGCGGCACGGCCACGCCCAAAAAGCCAATGGGACCGCAATAGGCCGTAACTGCGCCAGCCAATAGCGCGGCACTCGCAATGATCCACAATCGCGCCCGTCTCGCACCCAAGCCCATGCTACGCGCATACGTTTCGCCGAGCAGCAAAGCATTGAGCGGTTTAACCAGCAGGCTGGCAATCCCCAGACCGGCCAGCACCACCGGTGCTAAAAAGGTGAGCTGGCCCCAAGCGACCGCGCCAAAGCTGCCAAAAGTCCACAAGACGTAAGTCTGCACCTGTTCGGGAATGCTGAAGTAGAGCAACACGCTGACCACGGCACTCGTCAGATAGCCGAACATGAGGCCGAGGATGAGCAAGGTCATGGTGTGCTGCACGCGCCGCCCCACGAAAAGCACCAAGCCCAGCACCAGCGCCGCCCCGGCCACAGCCGCGACGACCACGCCAACCTGCCCCAAAAGTCCCAGACCGACCAACAGCCCAGCCCCGGTGACGCCCGTACCTAAGACGACCAACGCCACGCCCAGACTAGCCCCAGCGCTGATGCCGAGGATGAAGGGGTCGGCGAGGGGATTGCGGAACAAGGTCTGCATTTGCAATCCGCTGACGCTCAGAGCCGCACCGGCCAATAGCGCGGTGAGAGAGCGCGGCAAGCGGATCGCGTGGATAATGTGGCTCCAACTCGGCTTTTGGTCGGCTTCTCCCCACAGGATGGCGACCACCGCATCGAGGGGAATGGATACCGACCCCACGCCCAGACTGAGCGCAAAAAAGCCGAGCAAGGCCGCAGCCATCCCTAGAAAAAGTCCCCAGCGCGGACCCAGCCGAGGCCATGCAGCAGTAGTGGAAGCAGATGCCACAGCGTCTCAGTCCAGTTTCTGATAGAACTTGAGCGCGTGTTCCGGCAGGCGGTTGGGATGCAGGATTTTTATGAAATCGGCCAACACGACATGAGGTTCGACAAGGCCGCTTTCCCAGTAGTCGTTGCCGCCGTGCGCATTGAGCCGGGCGTTGGCATTGTAAACCTGACCGCTGTTAAACGCGGCGAACGCAGCATAGCGCTCATCCGCAGCCTCCACCTCGGCCAGCGAATGCCATTCGTTGCGCATGGTCAGCCAAACGTCGGCCGCGTGAGCTTTTTCATACACCGCCTCAAAGTCCAAAGGCAGGCTTCCCTCGGAATCGTCGTCGGCCCATAGGTACGCCCCGCCGGCCGTAGCGACCAATTGCGCTGCGTAGCTCTTGCCGCCAGCGACGTGCCAAGTGTCGCGCCAGAGCGAGCCGCCGAACACTGTGGGGCGTTGGTCGGTCGGCACATCCTGCACCAAAGCCGCGTATTGCTGGTACTGGACCACAATGTCCGCAAAGCGCTTTTCCGCCAGAGCCTCCGCGTTGAAAAACGCCGCGGTGAATTTGAGCCATTCCGTGCGCCCCAACAGCGAAGGCTCGGTGTATTCGGCGTTGATGGCCACGGCCACGCCAGCTTGTAGCAAGACCGGGTGGGCATTGTACTGAGATTGGGCTGAGGCCACAGTCATCACTACGTCGGTCTCCAACTCCAACACTAATTCGAGATTGACCCCGGCACCGTGGCCGATTTGGGAAATTTTGCCAGCCGCAAAGCGCTGGTTGACGCCGGGCGAATTCACCATCTCAATGTCGCTGACTGCGACTAGATTTTCGAGTGCATCGAGCAGTTCAAGGTGTGGTAATTGAGTGGTCGATAGAACCGCGAGGCGACGAATGGGCACGGTGATGCGCTGAACGCCGTCATACCCGTCGGGTGCAGGGGTGCCACGCTGGACCAATAAGTACTGAACAGCTTCTTCCGCACCGGGCCATGGGGTATGCACGGTGACCACTTTGTAATTGTTGAAATACTCAATCGCAAAGCTCTCGGCGTATTGCAGTTCAGCCTTGTCGGGGAAATAGTCCTTCGCCGAATCGTAAGTATCGACGCAATCATCCCCATTCGCCATCGACGCGCCGAAGGCCAACCACGCCCAAAAACACACCTTGCGCATCAAACGCCTCCGCAAAAAATCGACCCTACCAAAATTCTCTTACTCATTGTCTGCACCCTCCCCCGGCCTCCACAACACATCCGCCTCCCCACCGTCGTTAGCCGCCCGTGCCATAGCAAACAGCAAGTCGGAGAGCCGGTTGAGATACAGCAGAACTGGTTGGCCGACCGGCTCTTGCTCAGCTAATTGCCAAGCTGCGCGCTCAGTGCGCCGACACACCGTACGCGCCAAGTGGAGCCAAGCGGCGGAGAGCCGTCCCCCAGGCAAGATAAAGCTCCGCAAAGGGGCCAAGTCTCGCGTGAGGTCGTCAATTTGCTGCTCTAGGAAAAGCACTTGCTGCGGCTGCACGCGCAGGCGCTCTTCTGCGCCATCCGCCTGCGGGACGCACAAATCCGCCCCCAAGTCGAAGAGATCGTTTTGCACCCGGGCGAGCACATCGTCGTGCTCAGCGCCGCTGGCCCGAGCCAACCCAATCACCGAGTTCAGCTCATCTACGCACCCATAAGCGGCGATGCGGGCGCTCGTCTTGGGCACTTGCGACATATCGCCCAGCCGCGTCATCCCGCCGTCGCCCGTCTTGGTGTAGAGCTTAGATAGCGTAACCATGCTTGTTGCCTTTCTTGTTTATTTGCCCTTGTCCAGCTTCGGTCGTCTTGGACACAACCGTCATCGTCGCAACCCTTTCATTTAATCAACATCACCTTGCCCATAGCCCGTTGACTGCCAGCGCGCAACTGCACCAGATACGCGCCGCTGCCCACCGGCTCACCGGCAGCATTGCGACCATCCCAGTGAAGAACGTGCCGACCGGCGGCCACCGTCCCGGAAGTCAGAGTGCGGATAGTGCGGCCCAAGATGTCGTGGACGGTCAATTCGACCGGAGTGTTGGACTGCCAGACCGCAAAGGGAATCTGCACCGAGGCATTGAAGGGATTGGGATAGGCCGCCTCCAAGGCAAATTCCTGCGGCAAACTACTGTCGGCGGTTTCTTCCACGGCCGTGGGGACGGTCACATCGCCCAACACCACGATACTCTGCGGCGGCAGGCCGGTATCGATGGGACCGCGCAGAAACGCTCCTGTAGCTGCGTCGTAGAACTTGAGCCCAGCGCTAGCCGGGTCGGCAAAGGAGCCGCGGTCAGCGACAATCAAGCGTTCGCCATCTACAGCCAAGCTGGGGATAAAACCGCCGCTAATATCTTCTAAGGGTGCGCCCACACTACCGCTGGACAATTCAAAAGGCCGGACGCTGTTGGCAAAATTCTCGTCCGCGACCACGGCATAGCCCCGGTTTTGATCGACGAGTACCATGGACGTAATATCGCCGCCCAAGTCTTCCTCGCTGACGGCCAATCCGAGGCTGCGGTTGGTGGCCGTATCGACGATTTCCACTCCACCGGCCCGGTCGCCAAAATTGACCACGACCCCCACGGCAATCTGCTCGCCGACCACGGCCATGCTATTGGGATTGGCGACGCTCAGGGCAATTCCCTGTACTCCCTCGGCATCCGGGTCCACGTCAACCAAGGTGTCCGTCGCCAGATCAACGACAATTAGGTAGCTGACATCGGCCGGTCCCCAACCACCGTTGCGGTCGAGACGCTGACAGCTCAAGTAGAGCCGCTCGCCCACGCGGACGATCTGCGATACTTCGGGCAGGCCATCCGCGTCGGCGAAAGCACTCAGATCAATCTCGCCCAATTCCGCGCCATCTTGGGGATTGACGATCAGCAGAGATGCCGCGTCATAGCGCGTCACATACGCCTTGTCGGGTGCGACGATCTCAATGTCGTGCGGGTTGGCACCATTACCCACCGAAAACTGAGTCAGCGGCGTGCGCAAATCCATCGCGTCCAGCACCAAGATATTGTCTTGGCCCAAGCGGTTGACGATATAGACGCGGCCGTCGTGGTAGTGCCCTACTGCATCCGAGTGGATGCCCAACAGATTTACCTCGGCCTCGACAGCATTCGCGGCCAAAAAGGCCGTGCTGCCGGTAGAAAAGTCCGTGGTGATGACAAAGAGATCGCTCTGCGCCGACGACGAGTTCGCCAACAGCAAGACAGAGACAGCTAACATGGAAATGCGATACACGTAAATCCTCCTTGGTTACTGACGTTACGCACGGGCACATAGGTATTAGATGCTTCGACTCCGCTTCGCTCCGCTCAGCATGACAGTGGCTAGTACTTCTTTCCCTTGTCATGCTGAGCGGAGCGAAGCATCCCATACTGATGGCCTTTGCGTAACATCAGTTAGTTAGTGGTTAGTAGGAGTGTCCCTTGTAGGCATCCAACTGCCCTACTCGTACGCAGCATAGTGCACGGACAGCCCATACGAGCGTCCCGGCAGCGGGTAACCCCACAGATCAGCCACTTGATTGTCAGTCAGGTTGCGCAACTCCCAAGACAAGGCGATCCCCTCGACCAATGGCACGGTGCCGCCGAGGTTGTACAGAGAGCGAACGGGCACGGTGCGCAGATTGGCCCGGTCGAGAAAATGCCGGCTTTCACGGCTGAATTCGCCGTAGATTTCAGAGAGTCCTAGGTCGAGAGAAACGCGCGCATTGAGCCGATGACGCGGCGCATTGGGCAAGTCATTCCCCCGCTCAAAAGAGAACGGAGTGCGGTTTTCAGCGCGCTGGTATGCGTAATTGCCACTGAGTGCCAGCCTCGGCAGCAGCCGCGCTTCGATCCGCGTTTCCACGCCGCGCAGCAAGGCTCGGCCCATATTGTGGGGCCGCGACACCCGCTGTGAGTTTTGTATAAAGCGGATGAGGTCCTCGACGCGATTGCGATAGTACACGACCTCGGCCAAGGTCAGACCCACCCCATCGGTGGGACCGCGAAAAACCAACCCCAAATCCCAGTTGCGCCCTTGTTCACTGACGAGATTGGTATTGCCGATCACCGCGCCCCGGTCGCCGAACAGTTCAAAGAAATTGGGCGCGCGCTGATAGCGACCGTTGTGGGCTTTGAGCGCCAAGCCAGCGCCTAAGTCCAAGGCCGCGCCCACGCGGTAGCCCCACAGGATTTCGCCGTTATCCCGGCTCGGCAACACCGCGCTAGGCGCGAAGTTCTTCCGATCAAAAAAGCGGTCGTCAAGCCCTTCTGCCTGAGTACCCGCATTGAGCGTCAAGCGCTGCCCCAACGGCACCTCCATATCGGTACCAATGGCCAACGACCGACGACGACTGTGCAAGAGCCGACTTTGGTCATGTAGCAAATCCTCGGGTGCAAAGGTCTCGTGCCGGGCTGCGACAAAAGCGGTCAACAGGGACTGGCCGGGCAACAGGGCATTCACTTCTCCGCGCAGCCCCAAACTCTGAGTAATGTTGCGATCGTGCTGGCGGCCTATGCCCACTTCGCCGTGCCGATCCTGGTACTCGTCCTTTTCGCGCGAGTGGTGGGCTTTGAGTCGGTATCCAGCGCGGCCATCGCCCAGCGGCCCGAAAAGCGCCGCTTCGGCAA
>JAGWBY010000093.1:20380-21724 GCA_021295675.1 Candidatus Latescibacterota bacterium
GGCTAGCACCCAAGCTCCGCCCGATTTTGGCCAAGCCGCGCAAGCCGCGAAAATCGCTGTTGAGCCGTCGCGCCCAGCCGTCGTCTTGGGCGTTGTACTCAGTGCCGTTGTCGTCCCAAAAGCGGAAGTCGTTGCGACTAGCTCTGTAGTTGACCAAGCCCAAGTACTCCCAACCCTTATAGGGGCCGCTGAGCGAAGCGCCTAGTTGGCGGGTGTCGTACGAACCAGTGGCCGTGTTCAAGCGCATGCGGACTTTGCCACCGAGTGGCTGCGTGCGAATGTGGACCACGCCCCCGAGGCTGTTGCCACCAAAGCGCGCTGGCACTGCGCCTCGATATATATCGACACTTTCAACGCCGCCAATGGGCAAGCCACCTAGATCCACGCCACCGCCAACGGCCGAGTTGAGCGGCACCCCATCGAGGAAAACTTGGACCTGTTCGGCGGTGGACCCGCGAATGGAAAGGGTGCTAAACGCGCCCAACCCGCCATAGCGGCGGATGTTGACTCCAGTAGCGCGATCGAGGGTTTGGGCTAGGTCCGCGCCAGGAGCGTGCTTGTTGCCCAAGGCGATAGTCTCGACGAAAGAGGCAATGTGCTTGCCCTCGAGGTCGCGGCGGGCGCGGACCACCAACTCGTCCATCAGCATGGGCAGGGATTGCAGGTGCAACTCGACTGAGGTGGGAGCTGCGCCGATCTGAATGTGGCCTTGCAAGGGCCGGTAGCCCAGCCGTTCCACGCGCAAATCCCAAGTGCCTGTTGACAGATTTTCGAGCCGGAAGGTGCCGGTCGTATCGCTGCGGACGGAGTGGACTACGCCAGATGGGGCGCTCAGCGTCAATACGGCACCGGACACGGGACGTCCCGCGTCCGGGTCGAGCAACCGGCCCTGTAGCGACCCGGCCAAGAGTGCTTCGGGATGCAGGGCCAGCAAGAGAAAAACAATAAAAAAGCCCGCCCTCGAATGAGTGCGGGTCTGGGTGCTTGCATTAGGCACCGGTGGACCAACCTTTCTGCCGAAGGGTGTCGTTCACCTCGGTCGCAGGCAGGTCTCCTGGCTTCCGGTTATGTGTCGCCCGACTCCTTCCCGGTCCACATGGGGATCAGTGGCTGATGTCGGGGACGCGACGGCTTGTGGGCCATCAACCGGTCACAGTGGCGGGACCGCGGCAGATTTACACTGCCTTCCCTATTCTTCCGCTTCCATACAACAGCGGACACCTGCGCCGTTCTTTGATTGGGCTATTAAAAGGGCTGCGTTGAAATCTGTCAAGAGTGCGCCGTTCCAAGAGCAGTTTAGCCAGCACTTATTTCTCTTGCGAAGTCTGTTTTCTGCGGAGTATT
>JAGWBY010000093.1:21775-22300 GCA_021295675.1 Candidatus Latescibacterota bacterium
CTTCCGGCGGATGGCTCGAACTCGATCTATCACATCTTTAGCGTGCTCAGACATCATCCTCACCTCCTTTTCCATACACATCCTCCACCCCGGCCCGCAACAACTCGGCCACGCTCCACGCCTGGGCGATGCAGCCGCGCGGCGCAAAAGGCGGCTCGGCGTCAAATATCTCCGAGACCGTACCCAAGCCCGCCTCGTTCAGGTGCGCGACAAAGCCGTCGAGAAGGGCGCGGCCGCGCTGACGGCCCACGCGGCCGTGGCAACGGCAGAGGGCGGTGATGTACGGGCCGATGAGCCAGCCCCACACCGTACCTTGGTGATACGCGCTGTCGCGTTCCCAAGGGCCGCCCGCATACCGAGCGCAGTACGCCGGGTCACTCGGTGCGAGACTGCGCAGGCCGCGCGGGGTCAGCAAGTGTTCGTCAATCACCGATAAGACTCGCCGTGCCCGCTCGCCCTCGACCAGCGGAAAGGGCAGCGAGAGCGCGAAAATTTGATTGGGACGGATCGCCCAATCCGGTCCCT
>JAGWBY010000094.1 GCA_021295675.1 Candidatus Latescibacterota bacterium
GTTGGGCAACCATAAAGGTTGCCCCTACCTGTTTGTTTGCCAGCGCATTCGTAGGGGCAACCCTCGTGGTTGCCCATGCTCACCCTAACGCTCCCGCTTAGCCCGTGGCCACGGTTTTTTCTTTGTGGATTCTGCTCGTCGTGGGCGGCGCGGGATGCGGACCAACAGACTCAAAGACCGGACCAGCATTTGTCGAAGTGGCACAGGAGGCGGGGATCGAATTCCACCATCAGAATGGGGCAAGCGGCCGCTACTACTACGTGGAAACCTATGGGTCGGGCGCGGCCTTCCTCGACTACGACAACGACGGCGACCAAGACCCGCGCCGCTGCCGGGCTTTGCCGCCGAGGGCGTCCCAACCAACGCGTTCTATCACAACCGGGGCGACGGGACCTTCGCGGATGCGACGGCGCAAACGCGGACGGGTCATCCAGGCTATGGCATGGGTACCTGCGTCGGAGACATCGACAACGACGGGCACGTAGATCTGTACGTGACCAACTTCGGTCCCAACGTCCTGTATCACAATCGGGGCGATGGCACCTTTGTCGATCAGACCGCCGAGGCCGAGGTCGGCGACCCCCGTCTGAGTACCAGCGCGGCGTTTGCCGACATCGACAACGATGGCGATCTGGACCTCTATGTGGCCAACAACGTCTCCGTTGATCTAGCGTACGACGAAGGATGTCGCCAAGGAGCGATCCCGGTCTATTGCGCCCCTACCCAGTACAAAGGAGAATCCGGCTCCCTCTTCCGCAACGATCTGGGTGGAAAGTTCGCCGATATTACCCGACCAGCCGGCGTGTACAGCGAGGCCGGTCGCCAATTGGGCGTCGTCTTTGGCGACTACGACGGGGACGGCGACGCGGACCTGTATGTGGCCAACGACATGAAGGCTAATTTCCTCTTCCGCAACGACGGCGCAGCGCGGTTCGCCGAAGTGGGATTGAGCGCGGGGGTGGCGCTCAGCGAGAGCGCGCGCCCCGAGGCTGGCATGGGCACGGACTTTGGCGACTGCGACCGGGATGGCGACTTGGATATCGTGGTCTGCAACTTCCAGTGGGAAAGCTGCCGCCTCTATCGCAACGACAGCGACGGCACATTTGCCGACCTGAGCTTTCCGTCGGGATTGGGCGAGCCTACGCTTTCGACTTTGACCTTTGGCACGGATTTTTTCGACTACGACAACGACGGGGACCTAGATCTCTATTTGGCCAATGGCCACGTCCATCCAGAAGTGCAGGCGTTCGACCAAGCCGCGTCCTATCCGCAGCCGGACCAACTCTTTGCCAACGACGGAGCTGGACGGTTTGCGCTGATGCCGACTACGGCCTTGGGCGGAGTCGGCCGGGGCGCGGCGTTTGCCGACTACGACAACGACGGCGATCTGGATGCTTTTGTCTCCAACAACAACCAGCGGGCATTTTTGTTGCGCAACGACAGCGGCCAGCGCAACCACTGGATCGCATTTAAGACCGTCGGCCGGGTCAGCAATCGGGACGGGATCGGGGCGGTGATCCGGGTGGTAAGCGGCGATTTGGTGCAGGTCGAGGAGGTGCGCAGCGGCAGCAGCTATCTCTCGCAAAACGATCTGCGGGTGTACTTCGGCCTGGGCCAGCGAAAACAGGTGGATCGCGTCCAGATCCGCTGGCCCAGTGGGATAGTGCAGACGCTCGTGGAAATGCCCATCGACCAGCTCCACCAAGTGGAAGAACCTCCCTCCTCCGGCTGAGCATGAGCAATCAGTGGAAAAGGCCCCGAGCGCGTCGCTGGATCGTTGTCTGCCTGCTAGCCTTACTCAACGGATGTACACCCGCCGAAGAGAGCCTAGGCGAGCGGGAGATCCGCTATCAGCGTCAGATCGCGGAAGACCCAACGGACGCCGAAGCCCACTACGCGCTCGGCCAAGTGTACCACGAACAAGCGCGCTACCCCGAGGCCCTACAGTCCTTTCACCGAGCTTTGGCGGTGGATTCCACCCATACCGGAGCGCAAGTGGAGATCGGCAACATCCTGTTTAAGCGAGGCGAACTGGAGCGAGCCATACAAGCATACCAACGAGTCGCGCAGGGCTGTGCCGATTGTGCGGATGCACACCGGGGGCTAGGGGCCGTCTATCTGCGGCAGCGACGCTTTGCGGAAGCCCGTCAAGCCTACCAGCAGGCGCTTCTAAGTGAGCCGGACCACGCTCCCTCGCACTACAATATCGGCGCGGCCTTCGGCCAAGAAGGTGCGTACCAAGAGGCAGCAGCGGCGTTGGAACAGGCCATTGCCAGCGACTCTAAATACATTCTAGCATACACCGCGCTGGGCGATGTGTACTGCCTCAAGCTAGGGCAGTGCGACAAGGCCGCCACGCTCCTTGAACAGGCCGTAAATTTGCAACCGACAGCGGTCGCCCCTCGGGTCGGCTTGGGGCGGGCACACCTCCGCCTAGGAAGGTACGAGGAGGCCGCGGCGAGCTTTGAAGCGGCCATTGCCGCGGATTCGACGACCGCAGCGGCATTTAACTGGCTGGGGGTTGCCCGCACCAAGCTGGGGCAATACGAGCCAGCGGCCCAAGCTCTGCGTCGCGCCATTCACCTCGATATGCTCTCCCCCCAAGCCTATTACAACCTATCCCAGACCTACCAGAAACAAGGCAAGGCCAAGGAAAGCGATGCGGCTCTGCGCGCCTTCAACCGCATTGACGCGTACTCTGGGGACATCCTCCGGTGGAAAACAATCCTCGACGGCAATCCGCACGATGCTATGGCGCTCTTTGAACTGGGCCGGGTCTATGCTCGACTGGGCGTAGCAAGCGAAGCGGCCGCGTCCTTCCAGCGCGCGCTGACGATCAATCCCACTCATGCGCCGGCCTGGCACAATCTGGGCAATGCCTACGCCCGCCTCGACCGCTTGGACGAGGCCATCGCCGCCTTCCGCCAAGCGCTGGCACAGGACGAAGAGTACGCCCTCGCCTGGTATAACCTCGGCAACGCCCATTTTGCCAAGGGGGAATTGGCGCAAGCACGCAAGGCGTTCACCGCGGCGCTCGACCATCGGGAAGGGTACGCGGACGCTTACCACGGCCTCGGGGGAGTGGCGCTGCGCGAAGGGGCAACCGAGGAGGCATTGGTCCACTTTCGCACAGTCCTAGCAGCGGACTCAAGCTATGCCCGCGCCCATTACGGCTTGGCCTTGGCCTACCGAGCGCTCGGCGACTCGCTGCGCGCCGCGCAGGCACTGGCGCACTTCAAGCGACTGCACGAAGGGCCGTAACATGCGATCCATACTGGGCGTGGCTCTCGTCGCACTGTCTTGCGCCAAAGAACCGCCGGTGCCCTACCAAGCTCCTAGCACGAAGCGCATGGCCGCTCGCTTGGCGGAGATCGCGCAGAATTTGAATCCCGCCATTAACACCTATATCAATGCGGCGCGGGTAGAGTACCTCAAGACCTTGCCACAGCCGCCCGATACCGCCAGCCGCCTGCGAGCCAATGCCTATCTGGCGCGGGAGTTGTTGCGCGCCGGCCAAAGCCAAGCAGCCATTGACGAGTTCAAAAAGCTCCAGCCGCAGCTCCAACAAGTCGATCTCAAACTGACCCCAGACGTGCGCGTCCTACTGGGGCTGTCCTATATGCGCCTCGGGGAGCAGGAAAACTGTCTCGCGCGGCACGCAACGGCTTCGTGTCTTTTGCCGATTGGCGACGACGGAGTCCACACCATTGAGCGAGGGTCACGGGCAGCACTGGCAGAATTCACCGCGTATTTGGCAGATCACCCGGACGACCTCACCGTCCGCTGGCTTTTGAACATCGCCTATATGACCTTGGGCCTGTATCCCGAACAAGTGCCAGCGCAGTGGCTCGTCCCGCCCGAGGTTTTTGTCTCCAACTACGATATCAAGCGCTTCGCCGATGTGGCACCGACGCTGGGCTTGGATTTGGTCTCCATGGCCGGCGGCAGCATCATGGACGACTTCGACGACGACGGCCATCTGGATATCATGGCCTCATCTTGGGGTCTCAGCGACCAACTCCGCTATTTTGCCAACCTCGGCGATGGAACTTTTGCAGAACGAACCGCAGCGGCCGGTCTGACCGGGATCGGCGGCGGCTTGCAGATTACACACGCCGACTACGACAACAACGGCTATGCAGACGTGTTGGTTTTGCGCGGGGGCTGGTGGGAAGACGACGGTTTGCATCCCAACTCGCTATTGCACAACAACGGCAATGGAACCTTTGCCGACATCACCGAGCAGGTCGGTCTGCTCACCTTCCACCCGACGCAGACAGCCGCTTGGGGCGACTACGACAACGACGGCTGGCTGGACCTTTTTGTTGGCAACGAGTCGTATGGAGGCCGGATCCATCGGTGTGAACTTTTTCACAGCAACGGGCGGGCAGAGGATTTGCAGTTTTCCGAGGTGGCCGAGGCAACCGGAGTCGCCGTCGTCGGCTATGTAAAAGGGGCCGCCTGGGGCGATTACGACAACGACGGCTTAATTGATCTGTACGTCTCGCGGCTCACTGGCACCAATTTCCTCTTCGCCAACGACGGTCCCAACGAGTTCGGCGGGTGGACCTTCACCGACAAGAGCAAGGAAGCAGGCGTGACCGAGCCGCTAGGCAGCTTCCCGGCTTGGTTTTGGGACTACGACAACGACGGCTGGCTGGACATCTTTGTCTCGGGGTACCATTACGAGGCCAGCGCTGGCGATGTAGCCGCCGACTATCTGGGGCTGGCGACCGCGGCCGAACGTCCCCGCCTGTACCGCAACAATGGCGACGGGACCTTTGCCGAGCGCAGCGCGGAAGCGGGCGTTGACAAGGTGCTCTATACAATGGGTTGCGATTTCGGCGACCTCGACAACGATGGTTGGCTGGATTTTTACGTTGGCACGGGGTCGCCTTCGCTCCGCTCGGTCATGCCCAACCGCATGTTCCGCAATGCCGGCGGGCGCTTCTTCGAGGACGTTACCACTTCCGGCGGCTTCGGCCATCTGCAAAAGGGGCACGGCGTGGCCTTTGGCGACCTCGACAACGACGGCGACCAAGACATCTATGCGGTCCTGGGTGGAGCCTATACCGGAGACGTATTCCAGAATGTTCTCTTTGAAAATCCCGGGCACGGCAACCACTGGATCACGCTCTTGTTGGAAGGGGTACAATCCAATCGCGCCGCCTTGGGAGCGCGCATCAGAATCCAGGCCGCAACTGCGGAGGGGCCGAGGAACATCTACGCCACCGTCGGCACGAGAGCTAGCTTCGGCGGCTCAAGTCTGCAACAAGAAATCGGTCTGGGACGAGCCACCGCCATCGAAGCCGTCGAAGTCACTTGGCCGGCCACAGGCGCGCGCCAACTGTTTACCGGCCTCGAAATGGATCAATACTACAGCATCCGCGAAGGCGACCGAACGCCAGTCCGGCTCGACCGCCGCTAGCCGCATGCTGCGGTGGCAAACCGAACTAGACGACAACCCGCACCACACAGTCGTCCGTCTTGAACTAGCCTCATCTGGGCCGCCGAAGAATTTCACCGCCTCCAGTCCTTCTCCAGCCGACTCGCCTGTTTCTTCGACAGCCCACCCAACGCCTTCATGGCGTCCAACAGCCGCATCCTGGTCAATTCTGGCCCCAAGAGCGCGGCAGATTCAAACAGCGGCGGCCCCACCCGCTCGCCGGTCAGCGCGACAATAAGCGGTACGGTCACGTCGCGGACCGGCCACTCCCAATGCGCAGCCACCCGGCGCACAGCCTCGGCCACGCCATCTTTGTCCCACTCCGCCACCTCGTCCAAGGCCCACACGGCTGTTTGCAGCATCCGCACCACCTCGGCGGCCTCTCGCTTTTTCGGGATCAAATCCTCGGCCTTTGGCTCCACCTGCCGGGCAAAGAAAAACGCCACGCGCGGCACAAAATCTCCCAGCGTCTCTAGCCGCTGCTGCATAAACGGCAGCATCTGCCCGATGTATTCGTCATTGAGCAGCCAACCCTTTAGCTCCGCCAACAGGGCTTCCGGCGTCCGCTCTTCGCGCAGATAGCGTCCATTGAGCCAGCCCAGCTTGTCTATGTCAAAAATGGAGCCACCCAAGTTGATCTTCGCCGGGTCGAAATGCTCTGCTAGTTGCTCCAAGGTGAACTTTTCATCCCCGACCGGCGGATAGGCCATCAGCGCCAAGTAGTTGAGCAGGGCCTGCGGCACATAGCCAGCGCGGCGATAGTACTCCACCGAGGTCGGATTCCGCCGCTTCGACATCTTGGAGCCGTCGGGTACGTCGGCGGTGTCCAGCCAAAAGCCTCGTACAGCCTGAGGTGTTTGGGCGTGGAGGTGATCCACTCCTCTCCCCGAATCACGTGGCTGATCCGCATCAAGTGATCATCTACTACCACGGCCAAATGGTAGGTCGGAAAGCCGTCGGACTTCATCAGCACTTGGTCATCCATCTTCCCCCATTCCAGGGAAATCGGCTCCCGGAGCATGTCTTCGACTATACATGCTCCCTCCTTCGGCATCTCCAGTCGGATCACGTGCGCACATCCCGCCTGTATCTTGGCTTCTACCTCTTCGGCAGCCAGCCCCCGGCAATGTCCATCGTAGCCGACATGCTCCTTGCGCTCCTGCTGCTCCGTCCGCAGCGCGGCCAGCCGCTCGCTCGTGCAAAAGCAGTGATAGGCGTGCCCGCTGGCCACCAACTTCGCGGCGTACTCCGCGTAGATGGACAAGCGCTCGCTCTGCCGATACGGGCCGTAGGGGCCACCCACATCAGGGCCCTCGTCCCACACCAGCCCCAGCCACCGCAGCGACTGCATAAGCTGATCTTCGTATTTTTTTTCCGACCGCGCTTGGTCAGTATCCTCAATGCGCAGCACAAATTGCCCTTCGTTTTGCCGCGCCCACACCCAGTCGAATAGCGCTTGATACGCGTTCCCTACGTGCATGGGGCCGGTCGGCGAAGGGGCAATGCGCACCCTCACGTCTGTCATCTTTTATCTCCTCGTCTGTTGAGCTACAAAATTAAGCCCCACCCGCTTCCGCGCAACGCGGTCTATTGCACATTTAGCTTTTTTCCCTAAGTTTATAACTTATAATGATTAACGCGCATTCGCTAGCGTCCCGCCACACACATTCCCCTCCCTTTCAACCCAATAGACAGGATTTATGCAGTTTACCGAGCTCGATCTAGCACCCTACATCCTCAAAGCACTCGACGAGATGGGCTACGAAGACATGACGCCCATCCAAGAACAAACCATCCCCCACATTATCGCCGGCAAAGACGTCATGGGCCTAGCCGAAACCGGCTCTGGCAAGACCGGCGCCTGCGCCATCCCCCTAATCCAAGCCACTGACGATTCGCTCAACGCCATCCAAGCCCTCATCTTGGTCCCCACCCGCGAGTTGGCGCTCCAATATGTCCAAGAGGTAGATGAAATCGCCAAACACTCAGGCGTGGTGCCGTTTGCCATCTACGGCGGCTTTGACATGGATATCCAAAAGGCCAAGATCAACCACGGCGTTCACGTGCTCGTGGCCACGCCCGGCCGCCTCATCGACTTTATATGGAATC
>JAGWBY010000095.1:0-9874 GCA_021295675.1 Candidatus Latescibacterota bacterium
TCTACGGACGCAGGGACGAACTGGGCAACCTCCTAGCGGAAATGCGCCAGCAACGCTGGTTCTTCGGCACCATCCGCGGACGCCGCCGAATCGGAAAGACCGCCCTTATCCAGCAAGCACTCACGACGCTCGCAGAGGACGAGCCGAACGGGCCCCCGGTGCTGCTGGTCCAACTACCCGATAGCAGCCCTGAAGACCTAGCGGCGGTGTTCCGAAGCGCAGTGCGGGAATCAGCACTGGAACGCCATCTCAACAGATTGAGCGCGATTAGAGATCTGCCCGAGGTGGCTGCTGCTATAGGCTCGCTGTGCTCAGTGGGAACGATAGTGGTCCTCGACGAATTCCAGCTCTGCCACCGTGGGCCACTGCGCGGTTTCCCCTCGTTGCTTCAGGCCCAAGTTGACCGCCTTCAGGACCGGAGCATGGTGGGCGGCCTAATCGTCCTCGGCTCCGTCCAAGCCGAGATGGAAGCACTGCTCAACGACCGACAGGCACCTCTTTTTGGACGCACGACGTTCGACCTCCGGCTCGATCCATGGGATCTCCAAACGATCTTTGAAGTGTGCCACGATCATGGCGCAAGCGACCCGACGCGCTGCTTGACCTTATGGACCCTCTTTGGCGGCGTACCCAAGTACTGGCGGCATTTTGCAGAAACAGACGGCCTAAACACCATTCCGACATGGGAATCGTGGGCACAAGAAGTGTGCGAGAGGCTCTTCCTGCGCTCGGATTCACCCTTGCGCGAGGAGGGCGAAAGCCTACTCGGACGTGAGTTGCGCCGCAACTACGTCGCCATCCTTCGCACTCTAGCGGAGCGGGGGCCTTGCACACACGCGGATTTGCAGGAAGCCTTACCAGAGCGTTCCCTGGGCCCCTACTTGAAAACTCTGACGCAAGACCTGCGGCTCATCGAAAAGCAGCATCCCATGTTCGCAGAGGAGCGACACCGTCGTGCACGCTACGTCGTTTCCGACCCATTCCTCTGTGCATGGCTCAACGTGATTCAACCCGCCTGCCAAGCCGTGCGAATTGCGCCTGTGTCCCAAGTAGCCAAGCGCATTTCCGCACGGCTCAGTACGCTTGAGGGGCATGCCTTTGAGCGGATGGTACGGGACGCGAGCGAGGCAGAGTCTCGCACCGACGATGCGGATTTTCCGCTGACGGACCGCGTTCGAGGCTACTGGAACAGACCGCAGCAAGCCCGGATGTCGGTGGAGATCGATTTCATCGCTTGGAATGAGGAAAATCAACGCATACGCTTCGGATCCTGCAAGCGGAATCCCGCCAAACACGACTCGAAGTCACTTCGCGCATTCCACGAACATGTGGATCGCTTCCTATCCACTGTCGGTAGCCGCTTCCACAAGTGGCATCGGGAGCTCGCGCTTTTTTCCCCTCAGTTCTCCGAAGAACAACGCGCACGCCTCAAAGCCGACAACTACATCTGCCGTGACCTCGTTGACTTCCAGCGCATGTTTGGCGACAAAGAACGCAAAGAACGCGGGGCAAAAGGCTCACTGGGTGTATCGCCCAAGGTTACTGGAGAAGAGTGATGGCCGACGTGACAGCTTCTCCCCTCTTGCTCATAGAAAACGGCAACTGGGGGGCAACAAGCTTCCGCACGGTACATGCGGTTCTGAAATCAGCATTTGACGTCTTGTTGGATGCGTTCGGAAAACTTCCCGACGCCCCCATCCACGTAGCTAGGTGGGGCCAAGACCCTCGCGTATTCTACGACTATCGGCCATACGAGATCAGGATCAGCGCACGCGACACGTACTGGTGTCAGTACGTGTACCAGTTCTCTCACGAACTATGTCACGTGATGACCAACTTTGATCGCCATAGGGAACACAAACACAAGTGGTTCGAGGAGAGCCTCTGCGAGCTAGCATCCCTCTTCGTTCTGCATCGACTCGCAACGGCCTGGAAAGAACATCCCCCGGCCGAGATTATTGACGCGGTCGAATTTGCACCACATTTCAGGGCCTACGCCGACGATGTTGGAAACGATGTCGGGAATGTTCAAGCAGACCGTCCCGACCTTCCCCACTGGCTGACCAAGCATATCAACGCCTTGGAAGCGAATCCGTTCAACCGAGAACTCAACCGCACCTTGGCGGTTGCCCTACTGGATCGATTTCTGGAAGATCCCTCTCTATGGCGCGATTGCGGCTGGCTGGAACTCTGGGACCCAAGCGCTAATGTGACGTTCGGGGACTATCTCGATTCCTGGGACGCGCTCCTGCACGAGAAGGATTTTGAAGCGCGAGCACCTGACCTTATCGGGGACTACCTTGGCTACTGAGTATTCACCTCACCAAGCCAACGGCTCAAACCCCATGTGCTGCGTCAGCTTGCGCGCCGCTTGCGCCACCTGCGGGTGCGGGTCGTAGAGCGCGGCCTCAAAGCTGTCGCGATGCGTGCGCGGGTCGAGGCGGTCGAGAAATTTGGCCGCGCTCAGCCGCACGTGCGGTACTGGGTCGGTCAGGCCGCGCCAAAACCACTTTGGGGCCTCCTCCCCACTGCGCAGAACCAGCACCTCAATAGCCGCGCCGCGCACCGCCTTGTGCTCGCTTTCCGCGTACGGAACCAACACCTCCGGCTGAACGTCCTCGCAATGCCGCATCACCTTGAGGATGTCGACCGCGCTTTGCGGCTGGCTCTCGCCGAGCAGCAATACGCACCACTCGAACAGGTCTGGGTCGTCTAGGTCGGCCAAGAACTGGAGGCCGCGCACCTGCCGCTGCGGCTTGTCCGACTCCAAACAAGCGATAGCCTCTTCCTCGCGATTATCAACGGGCGCTGCAATTTCGAACGCGACCTGCTGCGCCTTGGCCTCTCGTGCCACCTTGGGCCAGACCCGCAAGTGCTCGAAGTCGATTTCCACCCCGGCAAAGTGGTCGGGGATCCACTGCGCGGCGCGGGCGAGCAACTCCTTCTCGCCGATCCGCGCAGTAGGCCGGGTCGCCAGCCGGTTGTCAATCCAGCGGGTCAGGCGCAAGACGCCCTCGTGGCGGGCGCTGACGCCCTTGTGCGCCTTGACGCCCAAGACGGCGTTGACCCAACGGGCGATCTCCTCGGCAGTCTCCGGAAGGCCCAGCCCGTAGTGGCTGCGCAGCGAAGACGCGGGAATGGCTCCGTTGATCGAGATGACCCCGCCGCTTTCGCGCACCTGCCGACTGCCGTAGCGCTGGCGCAGAGTTTTCAAGTCGAGATCTACGGTCAGCACAACGGGGCGATCTCGCGTGTGCCGCGATTTGGAGTGTGCCCGCTGCTTGGCGTAACTCTTGCCCCGCGAAAACCACACCCGGCCATCGCGGGCGATCTGACGCGCAGCGCGGCGCGTCGTGCCGTGATAGACGATCATGATGGACCTCCTGACTAGTCAAAACGCCTGTGGTCAGAATGGCTTTCTCACTTCACAATGTCAAGTTTTTCTTCGGTTCCCGCGTGCAACGAACTAAGTAGCGCAACTCGGCGAGCGGATCGGTTGGATAGTTCCTTTGGTAATCTCTCACCCGCTCCAGCCATTCAGCCTCCCAATCGCCGCCCTGATAGCGGTGCAACGTCGCCAAGGCACCTACGGCTGCGGCTTGGACGGCCCCAGGCCTACTGTACTCGCGGCGGATGCCGCCCGTAGCCGGATTCCAAGCCGCCTCTACGTGTTGGCGCAGGTAGCGCCCCACCAAGGCGCGGAGGTGCGTCTCCCCACGGCGACCGGCTTCATCCAACATCGCAGTCAGCGCGGCGAGAGCCGCCTCGCTAGACACGCAGGTCCCCCAGTACTCGTCAAAGTGGAAGAAGTCGCCGCGGACGGCAAAGAGCACCCCACCCAAGTCCGGGTGGTAGTGGTAGTTCAAGATGGCAGCCACGGCGCGAGCGGCTGCTATTTGCAGTTCGCGGTCGGCGCGGACGTGCAAAAGGTGCGTACACACGCTCAGCACCTGCGCCCAGTCGTCGAGACAGCGAGCCCCCTTGGGCATAGGTTGCCCCTCTGGCGACTCGCCGACGTAATCCGCCGCGTCGCAACGCGCCAAGCTTTGCAGCACGAGCATCCGCGCCCGTTCCCAATATCCACAGGCCGCCAGCCCCTCGGCCAACGCGAGGGAGCCACCGACCACAGTTCCGTCGCGTTCACTGCCCTCGGCTACCTCCTCGGCTAGCCTCCGGTAGCGCGGCTGATCCCATAAATGCGACAGCGACCACAACAATTGGCCGTCCCGGAGCGCACTGGTACCCGCATCGTCCGCCAACAGCGCCTCGACGGACTTGGCGGCCGCCTCGGTGATCCGCTCAGTCATTGCTAGAACTGCCCGCTACGGGATTCGTATTTGGTCGGCTTACCCAAGCTCAGACCATCGGCCATGACCCACTCGGCCACCGTGCGCAGCATCTGCTCTGGGTCAACGCGCGGGGGGCCAAATTCCGCGCACAAGCGCCGACTATCTCCCAAGAGGGCGTCCGGAGCCTCCGCGCCCGTAAAGCGAGGCGTTTTGCCCATGATCTTCCCTAGCTGTTCAGCCAACTCGCGCACGGATAAGGTATCCGGGCCGGTCAGATTGATGACGTCGGCTGGACTATCGCACAAGGGGAAGAAGCGGCACAAATAGGCGTTGGCATCGCCCTGCCAAATTTGGTTGACGTACCCCATAGTCAGATCAATCGGCTCTTGCTGCCACACCTTATCGGCCAAGTCGCGGATAATGCCGTAGCGCGGCTCAGTGGCGTAAAACAGCCGCACAATCAGCAAGGGTGTCCCCCGCACCCGCGACGCGTACTGGGCGACCCGCTCGCCGCCCAAGCGCGATTGAGCGTATTCTCCCACCGGCCCCAAATCCCCGTCTTCGGCCGCCCCCACTCCCGGGGCCTTGGCATACGCATACACGTTGCCCGAACTCACATAGACGATTCGCGACTGGGCGTAGCGCGCCATCACCGCGCTGGGCAATGCGGTGTTCATCGCCCAAGTCGCGTCTTCATTGCCCGTGGCTCCAAACTTAAACCCAGCAAGCAAGAGGACGTTGGGCGCATCGGGCAACTCCTTCAGCGCCTCGTCGGCGAGCAAGTCGCAGGCGATGGTTTGCACGCCGACACTTTCCAAGTAGCGCCGCTTTTCCGCATCCGCAAAGCGCGCGACCCCCATCACCTGCTGCGCTCCAGCCCGCACTAATAGTTCGGCCAAAGTCGGCCCCATCTTGCCGCTGACCCCCAGCAGCAGGATCGGCCCGTCCAACTGGCGCACGGCCTCCACGACTTCGGGCGTCGGGGTCGTCATGTCGTCTATGAGCGCGGCTTCGCTGACCATATTTACCTCTCTTTTACGCACTGCACGCCCTCGGCGGCGAGGCCGAGGACCAAAGTTCGCGCAGCAATTCCCTCTTTAGCCCATGCTTGCTGCATAGCATCAGCCACCTCTGCGCTCCGACCGGTCACAAGCGCCAACGCGGTCGGCCCAGCCCCACTCAAGGCCGCACCCAACGCCCCCGCCTCTGTAGCCGCGACCAACACCGCTTCCATCCCCGGAACCAGGGCCGTTCGATAGGGCTGATGCAACCGATCCTGCATCCCAGTCCGCAGCAGGCTGTAGTCGCCCTGTTGCAGCGCGGCCACCAACAAACCGACGCGCCCGGCATTAAATACCGCATCCTGCCGCTCAATCCGCTCCGGCAGCACGCTCCGCGACTTGGGCGTGGGCAGGGGAAAATCCGGTATGGCCACGACCGCGGCCAAATCCCTCGGCGGCTCAATCCGCGCCCACGCAACCTCCTCGCCGTCCAAGGCCGCGATGACGATCCCTCCCAACGCGCAGGGCGCAACATTGTCCGGGTGCCCCTCCACACCTCCTCCCGGTCCAGCCCGAGACCGCACAGCTCGGCTCCGGCGGTCAATCCAGCGACTAGAGCCGCCGAGCTACTGCCTAGCCCACTGGCCAGCGGAATCTGGCTGTCAATGGCTAGACTCAGCCGCCCGGGCGTCTTGCCAGCCCGCGCATAGGCGCGCACCACCCCCTGATAAACAGCGTTGCGCTCGTCCAAAGGCACGCTCCCACTCCCCTCGCCCATGGCCACAATCTCCAAGCCCTCGCCCTCGCTTTCTGCCACCGCCAAATCCATGTACAATTCCAGCGCCAATCCCAAGCAGTCAAAACCCGCTCCTAAATTCGCCGACGTGGCCGATGCACGCACTCGCACCTGTTTCACTCGCGGCGCATCCGTCTTGTCCATGGAGGCTCTCTTATCCATCTTTACTTAAACCTTAATCCCAACCCAATAAAACTATGCGTATCGACTCTCATCTGCACGTCTTCGCTCGCCCCAGCGCCGAGTTTCCGCGCGAGGTCACCGCAAGTATGCCCGCCGAGCGCGAAGCGCCCGTCGAAGATCTCTTGGCGCACATGGCCGACCACGCCATCGACAAGGCCGTGCTCGTGCAAACCGGCGGCACCAGCTTGGCGCATCACGCCTATTTACAACACTGCCTGCGCACCTATCCCGACCGCTTCTTGGGCATCGGCTTGATACCGCCCGACGCGCCTGCGCCCGCCGATCACATGGATCGCCTTGCGGAAGACGGCTCGATCATCGGCTTCCGGCTCCGCTCGCTCGGCGACCTTTCTCGTCCGATATGGGAACACGCCGCCCGCAAAGACTACGTGCTCTGGCTCTACCTACGCGCCACCTCCGCTCCGCTAGTGCCTCAATTCCTCACCGATTTCCCCCAAGTCCGCGTCGTGATCAATCATCTCATGGTCTGTCCACGCGAGGATCGATTTACTTGGGACGCCAAGGGCCGTCCACAAATCGACGTGGAGATGCCGCCGCCGACTGGATTCCTCGGCCCCGCGCCCGATTCGTCCAACGTCTGCGTCCACCTGTCGGGCCAATACGCCATGAGCAAGGCGGCCTATCCCTATCCCGACTTAGCCGCTTGGCACCGCAGCCTGCTGTCCGCCTTTGGTGCCGAACGTCTGCTGTGGGCTTCGGATTTTCCCTGGATTGTCGCCGACCCCGGCTACGGCGAATGCGTCGAAGTGCTCGACCACCTGCTGCCCGATCTGAGCAGGGATCAGCGCCAACTCATCATGGGCGAGACCGCGCGGCGCTTTCTTGGCTTTAGCTGAAGGAAGCGCATAAAAAATCCTTCAGGAATACCCTAAAGGATTGAAGACCGCGATTCAGAGTTCTGCAAAGTCCCTCATGGTCCGTCTTTCCCCGCTTCGTCAGCGCGCAACTTCTTCACCGCCTGTCCCACACTGCGCAGCATCTCAGGCACCCCGTGACCGCTGACGGCCGAGACCAAAAAACGCGGCGCGCGCAGATCGGCAAACGGATCTTCGAAATCCGCGTCCGGCCCCAGCAAATCGGCCTTAGTCAGCGCAATCCCAGCGGGCTTGTGCCGCATCCCCTCGTCGAAGGCATCCAACTCGCCGCGCAGGGCCTCTAGCTCGCCGCGTGGGTCCGGGCTAGTGCAATCAATGGCAAACAGCAGGATGCGCGTGCGCTCGATGTGGCGCAAAAACCGCATGCCCAAGCCCCTGCCCTCGTGCGCCCCCTCGATCAGCCCAGGCAAGTCGGCCAACACAAAACTCTCGCCTTCGGCCCACTGCACAATCCCCAAGTGCGGCTCCAAAGTCGTAAAGGGATAATCGGCAATTTTGGGACGGGCCGCGGAAAGCCGCGACAGCAGTGTGGATTTGCCCGCATTGGGAAAGCCCACTAGCCCCACATCCGCCAACAACTTCAGCTCGAGCCGCACCACCATTTGCTCACCCTCTCGCCCAGAGTCGGCGCGCCGTGGAGCCTGCACGCGAGACGTGGCAAAGCGGGCATTGCCTCGGCCCCCGCGCCCACCCTCCAGCAGCACCAACTCCTCTCCATCCTCAACCATGTCGCGGATCAACGCGCCCTTTGCGTCGCGCAAGAGGGTGCCCAGCGGCACGCAGATGATCGCGTGCTCGCCGCGCTGGCCCGTCCGGCGCTGACCCTCGCCGTGGGCACCGCGACCAGCGCGGATATGGCGTTGGTAGCGAAAGTCGTGCAGCGTGTTGAGTTGAGGATCGACGCGGAAAATTACATCGCCGCCATCGCCGCCGTCGCCGCCGTCCGGCCCGCCGCGCGGCACGTACTTCTCACGCCGGAACGAACAACAGCCATTGCCGCCACTACCCGACTCCACCGTGATGGTCATTTCGTCGATGAACATGGAGGGTGATTAATACTCTTCCGGCTCCGTCCGCCATCCAGGTGCCATTTTCTCATACGTGGCACTTTCCTTGTTCCACATCAAATCCACCGAACCAACCGGGCCGTTGCGCTGCTTGCCGATGATGATTTGGGCGAGACCTTCAAGGCTCTCGCCGTCTGGGGATTTGAGGTCGTACATCTCCGGGCGATAGATGAACATCACCACATCAGCGTCCTGCTCTAAGCTGCCTGACTCCCGTAGGTCCGATAGCTGCGGCCGCCGGTCCGTGCGGCTTTCTACAGCGCGCGACAACTGCGACAAGGCCAAGACTGGCACGTCCAATTCTTTCGCCATGGCCTTGAGGCCGCGCGAGATATGCGAAATCTCCTGCTCGCGGCTCTGCGTCCTCATGTGCCCGCTCATGAGTTGGAGATAGTCGATTATGACCATGCCGACCCCATGCTCGCGCTGCAGCCGCCGCGCCTTGGCTCGCGCTTCGAGCACCGAGATGCCGGGGGTGTCGTCGATGTAGATAGGCGCCCGGGCTAAGCGTTCGATATTGTGCGTTAGGTTCATCCAATCTTCATCGCTCAGCCGCCCAGTGCGGAGCTTGTGCAAATCGACCTTGGTCTCTACGCTGAGCAGCCTCTGAGCTAGTTGCATCTTAGACATTTCCAAGCTGAAAATCGCCATCCCAACCCCAGCTTCTACAGCCGCATTGCGCGCCATCGTCAGCGCGAAGGCCGTCTTGCCGACACTGGGCCGCGCCGCGAGAATGATCAGGTCGCCCTTCTGAAAGCCCGACATCTGGTCGTTGAGATCGGCAAAACCCGTATCCACCCCCAAGACCGTACCCGCCCCTGCGTGGACGTGTTCGAGGTGCTCGAACGTTTCGCCCATCACCTTTTCCAGCGGCTCAAAGCCCTCACCGATTTGGTTTTCGCTTAAGGTGAAAAGTTTTTGCTCGGCATTGTCGATCAGGGTCTGGACGTCCTCGTCGGCCGCGTACGCTCGCTCAATGATTTCGCTAGAGGTTTCGATCAACTTGCGGCTTAGCGCCTTCTCCAAAACGATCCGCGCGTGAAAGTCGATATTGGCCGTCGTGGCCACTTCAGACCCTAGCTTGGCCAGATAGACGACCCCGCCGACATCGTCGAGTTGGCCGCGGCGCTTGAGTTCCTCGGTCAAGGTTAGCTGATCGACCGCTGTGCCCTGCTCAAACAGGGTACTCATGGCCGCAAATATTCGGCTGTGGGGGGCGTGGTAAAAACAGCTTTCGTCGAGGATTTCAATGGCGCGGACGATGGCCCGTTGCTCTAACATCATCGCCCCGAGCACGGCCTGTTCGACTTCCACGGCCTGCGGCGGCATCCGCCCGAGATCTCGATCTCCATTTGGACTCTGGGTCATGGTTCAGCTCCAAAAACTTAGAGATCAACTCCGTCGTAGAGCTTCCGCACCCGCTTCATGTCTTCCCAAGTCGGGCGCTTCCACTGGGAGTTGCGCAACAGGGCCGCCGGGTGGTACGTGGCCACCAAGGGAATGCCCTCGTAGTGGTGATCCTGGTCGCGCAAGCGGCCCATAGGCTCGCGACTGCGGAGCAAGGTCTGCGCGGCAAAGCGGCCCAAGGTGCAGATGACGCGGGGCTGGACGATTTCGATCTGGCGCTTGAGATACGGCTCGC
>JAGWBY010000095.1:9939-32885 GCA_021295675.1 Candidatus Latescibacterota bacterium
GGCCCATAGCCTCGATGATCTTGGTCAGCAGTTGCCCGGCTTTCCCCACAAAGGGCTGGCCCGCGCGGTCTTCCTCGGCCCCTGGGGCCTCGCCGATGAACATGATGCCGGCCGCTGGATCGCCGCTGCCAAACACGAACTTCTGCCGCGTCGCACCCAGCCGACAGCGGGTGCACTCGCAAATCTGCTGGCGAAAGGCATCTAGAGTATCAACTGCTGGTTTCTCTGCCTTATGCTCCACAATCGCCTCCGGTGCGGTGAATTGGGTCCCCTCAAAAGCCACTAAATCGGATAGATAGCGCCGAGCCTCGGCCAACACGTCCTCGCTCCGCTCTTCCATGAGACATCCTCGCTAAGTCCGGGTTAAACTTCCCGCTGCGCCCGCACCCAGTCGAGAATGCGGTCGGCGACTGCGGACTTGCTCAGCAGGGGCAGGGCTTCCTCTTGGCCCTCAACGTCGATCAGAGTAACGCGATTGGTGTCGCCGGCGAAACCAGCGCCCTCCTCGTTGAGCATGTTGAGCACGATTAAGTCGCCTCCCTTGCGCGCCAGCTTCTCCCGCGCCCGCTCCGGCCCCTTTTCTGTCTCCATCGCAAAGACGACCAGCAGCCGCGGCCCCTTGCGCTGACCCAGCCCGGCGGCAATGTCTGGGTTTTCTACCAAGTCGATGGAACTGGACGCTGCGCCGCGTTTGATCTTCTGCGCGGCCACCTCCTTGGCGCGGTAGTCGGCCGGAGCCGCCGCCAAAATCGCCCCATCTACTTGCTCAAACAAGGTTTCTACTGCGCGCTGCATATCGCGCGTCGAGCGCACCCATTGCCGTTCCACGCCAGCGGGCGCGGGCAATGCAGTCGGCCCGGAAACCAGCCACACGCGCGCCCCACGCGCCGCGGCCCGTTCAGCTAGCGCATAGCCCATCTTGCCCGACGAGCGATTGGAAATGAAGCGTACCGGATCGAGGTCCTCGACCGTGGGACCAGCCGTTACCAGCAGCTTCAGCCCATCCAAGTCGCCGCTGCAATGCGCCGCTACCGCCGCGACTAACTCCGCTGGCTCGGGCATCCGCCCGCGGCCAACCGCACCCGACGCCAAAGGCCCCACCCCCGGGTCGAGCAAGTGGAACCCCCGCTCTGCCAAGGTCTGCACATTGGCCTCGACCGCGGCATTGGCGAACATGTTTTCCTCCATCGACGGTGCCAGCAGGACGGGCACGTCCGCGCACAACAACACCGAGGTGAGCAAATCGTCGGCCAAGCCACCGGCTACGCGCCCCAAGCAGTGCGCCGTGGCCGGAGCCACTAAAATCAAGTCGGCCCACTCGGCCAACCCCACGTGCAGAACGGGAAATTCCGCGTCGCGGCCGAACAAGTCGCTGTACACCACGTGGCGAGAAAGAACTTCTAGCGTCTTGGGCGCGACAAACTCACCCGCCGCGCGGGTCAGCACCACCCGCACCTCGGCCCCTTCAGCCGTCAGCAGCCGCACGATCTCCGGCGTCTTGTACGCGGCAATGCCGCCGGTAATCCCGAGCAGGATGTTGCGGCCCTGCAAGCTCATGGCTGGTCGAGGCACGCTAAGATGTGCGCACAGGCGGCTTGGGGGTCGCAGCATTCGGTATCGACGACCAAGTCGTACACCGATAAGTCGCTGATGGCGATTTGGTGATGCGCGGCGTAGCGCTGGGCCTCGGACGCCTCGCGCTCGCGCGTTTCCGCGAGGGCTTGCGCCAGCGGCTTGCCCTCGCGCTGTCCCACGCGCTCGGCCCGCACGGCGAGTGCCGCTTGCAGCCAGACCTTGAGGGCCGGAAGCTGACGCCGCTGAGCCATCCAGCCGGTGAGCCGCCCTTCGACGACAACCGGCGCGCTCGCCCGTGCCTGCTCAACCAAGCGCGCGTCGAGTTGGCGGTCGATGCGGCCATCGGCTTCGGCCCGCTGGCCAAACTCGGCCAAGCTCACGCCTGTTTCTTGGGCCAGCTTGCGAAAGACGGCTCCGGCGTTGACATAAGCCCAGCCCAGCCGCGCACACAGCCGGTCGCACACCGTGGTGGTGCCGCTGCCAGCTAAGCCGCTGATGGTGATGATTTGCACGGATGCCATGGATGCCTTCACGCCAAGTTTTGCACCTGCTCGCGCAGCCGTTCAACCTCTTCTTTGATCTCGCGTCTGAGGCCTTGGCGCTGATGGTGTTGGCTTCGCGGTGCATTTCCTGCAAGAGAAAGTTCAAGCGCTTGCCCACTTCGCCGCCCTGCGCCAAGGTAGCGAGAAACTGGGTATTGTGGCTGCGGAAGCGGACGATTTCCTCGACGATGTCGCTGCGCTCGGCGATCAGGGCGATCTCCGTGGCGAGGCGATCTTCGGCAACCGTCCCCGGCGCGAGCAGAGCGGCGATCTTTTCCCGCAACCGCTCGGCAACCTGCCCCCGAGTCGCCTGCGCTCGCTCAGCCACGCGTTCCAGATGCGCCCCCACTGCCTCGACGCGGTCGCGCAAATCCGCGGCGAGGGTGTGTCCTTCGGCCTCGCGCATGGCCACTAACTCGGCCAGCGCTTGGTCCAACCCCACCCGCAGCACCTCTTGCACGACCGCGCTATCTAGCGCTGCGGCTTGGACGCGAAAAAGATTGGGCAGCTTCGCCAACAGCACCCGCTCAATTCCCACATTGAAATGCTCTAGTCCCTTGAAGCGAGCAAAAAACGCCTTGTGCAGCGGCAGCGTAGCCCGACTCCCCGCAGCTTCGATCTGCGCCAATTCAGCTAGCCGCCGCAGTTGGGCCAGATAGTGCTTGGCGGCTTCCTCGTCTAACTGGGGCAGGGCCTCGGGCTGGTTTTCCTCCTCCCAAGCAAGGTGCGCGTTTATCTTGCCACGCCGGACCCGCGCCTGAATCCGCTCGCGGATGGCTAGCTCAAAGGGCTGGATATCTGCTGGGCAGCGCACCTGTATGTCGAGATAGCGGCTGTTGACCGACCGCAGTTCGACGGCGAGCCGCAAACCCCGCCGTTCGGCCGCGGCGCGGCCAAAGCCGGTCATGCTGTGAATGGGAGTTGGCTCGGTCATATTGCTTCTCACGGGATTAAAGTTACAACTAAGGAAAGTCGTTAAGGAGTAAATCCGATGCAAGAGAGGATTGGCAGCCTCAGCGGCCTGGATCCACGGCAATGCGGACGATAGACGAAAAACCGAAGAGCTGTGCAAGAGTTTGGCCCTCGGCCGTGAATTTCCACAGCACGTCATCGGTCGCGACCCAAGCCCGCTGCTGCACTGGGTCAAAGGACAAGGCGCTGCCGCCGGGCACGTCAGTCCAGTGCTGCTCCAAAATGCCGGCGGCCGAGAACACCGCCAGATCCCGTTCCCCCAACACCCAGCAGGCTCCGCTGGCATCATCCACGGCCAGTCCCACGGCTGCGGCAAAAGGCAATTCCACGTAGAGGATGGTGCCCGCGCGATCCAACCGCGCCAAGCGGTGCCCCTCACCGCCCAACAGCCACGCATCTCCCCCTGTGCCTGCCACCAGTGCCTTGGGAGCTGCCAGCACGTGGAATTCTGCGGCGTGGGTGCCGTCGGTCTGGTAGAACAGCACGCGGCTTTGGGCTTGGTCGGCGATCCAGCAACCTCCGGCCTGCGCGGCCAACGCCACCGGCTGGGCAAAGGAGGCATCGACCGGAATGAGGGCCAGCGAATCGGCCGCGTCCAAGGAAAACCAAAAGACCCGCTGTTGCCCCGCGTCGGCTAGCCAGCCAATGCGCGCGGCAGTGTCAATGGTCAGGGCACCGGGCCTTTCCACCGCCGCGCCCAGCGCAGCCAACGCGCCGTCTTCCGCAATCCGGTACAACCCGGCAAACCCCCGGTCGCTGACCCAGCACGAACCATTGGCCACGTCGAGCGCAATCGTCGCTAAGTCAAAAAAGCGCCCCTGGGCAAAATGTGCACTGCGCGCATCTGCGCTGATTTTCCACACCAGCCCGGCGTGGCGATCGGCCACCCAAGCGACTTCTGGGCCGGGCGTAGCAGACACGGGCCTGCCGCTAGGGCGCTCGGCTTCCCCGGCGACGAGCAAGCTGAGCTGGTACTCGTAGCTCGTCCCGTTTTGCACTCCCCCGTCCGCATACGTGGTCGCGTCTGGTGCCAGCACCGGGGTGATCGGCTCCCACTCGCCCCCAGGCAGACGGCGGTAGAGTCGGTAGCCTTCGATGTCGGAAAAGTGGGAAAAGTCCCACTGCAACTCCACTTGGCCGTCGAGTGCCAAGGCCGTCAAGGCGTTAAACGACTCGCTCTGCAGGTCTTCGGCTTGCGGGTCGAGGGGGTTGCGCCGCGGGCGGTCGCTGCAAGCTAAGACCAGCGCGCCGAGGCAGCACCCTATCCAGAGACAGCTTCTCACGATCTAGACCTAAAAAAGAGCAGGTACGAGCTGAGCACCAAGCCTACCTCCATGCCGACGAACGCCGCGCCAGTCACGCGGTCAAAGCGTTTGGCCTCGTCCAATTTTCGCTGCTGACGCACCACGCTGGCCGAGCGCAAATAGCGGTCGTACGCGGCGTCGGCTCGCTCCTTGCTCCAGTAGGCTACCGCACCGGCCCCCACGGCCAAGGCCGCGCTCAAGTAGAGCTTCTTGCGCGAGCGTTTCTCCTTGCTCGGAGCCGCAGACGTAGTTGGCATCGACCGCTGCCCAAGCCTCGGCTGCTCGGCCCATTGCTCCGCTAAAGCTGCTTCCAACGGAGCCAGCCGCCGAGGCAGTTCTAACGGCTCGGCCCACGTCGGCGGGCCACTCGCGGCCAGCACCAAGCACCAAGCAATCGTCTTTTTCATGCAGTTTCCCCCGCTCAGCGGCGTCCAAATACGTGGAGAAGCCGCTTCTCAGTGGCGACGGCGACGACCTGTGCGCCCAAAGACACCGGTGCCAAGACGGGGCCGTTCAACCGGTATTTCCACAACAGATGCCCGTCTTGCAGATCCAAGGCGTAGAGATGGCCGTCGCTGGAAGCACCATACGCGGTGTGCTCCGTGGCGGCTGGGCTGCTCCGCACCACACCCCCGGTGGCAAACGACCACTGCACGGCACCAGTGGCCGCGTCTAGCCCATAGAAATGGCGGTCAGCACAGCCTACCACCAACACGCCCCTAGCTAGCGCCAACTCCGCGGTCGGCAGCGCGCCCAAGGCCCGTTCCCACACCACCTGTCCGGAGTCGCGTCGGGCAGCTAGCACTCGGCCAGATGCAGTCGCCGTAACTATATGCATACCAGTAGGTATAGGCCGCGATCGCACGGCTTCCCCCAAGCCCGTGCGCCAGCGCTCTTTGCCGCTTTCCGCATTCAAGGCCACCAAGTCCCCGGACGCCGTGCCAGCAAACGCGAGATCGCCGCTCAGCACCAATCCGGTCCGCGCCAACCCACCCAATTCGGCACGCCACAACACATGTCCGTCGGCGAGGCGCAGCGCCTGCACTGTGCCCTTCTCATCCACCGCGATCAGGGTATCGCCGCGCACGACCGGCACCTGACAAAACGTCCCCTCATGCCGCCAACGCTCAGTCGCAGTCCGTCGGTCCAAAACCCGCAACGCGGGCTTGCGGCCCAGCACCCCCAGCGCGTACAACTGCCCGGCCAACTGCCCAGGAGCACACGCCATCTTGTCGTATCCATGCTTGCCCAACTGGGTGCCATTGCGCCGGTCCAACGCATAGAGGGTCGGCTCCGTCGTCAGTTGGAGGATCAAATCACCGGCAAAGAGCGCGCCGCCCAGCGGCGAGCCGTCCATTTTGTGCGTCCACAAAAGTTGTAGCGGCGGCTCAACCCCCACTGCGCTGCGCCCCGGCTCGCCTAGGTAGAGCACCTTTTCGCCACAGGCTGTCAACAGGCAAAATCCGAGCAAGGCGTAGCGCATTTAATAATCCCAGCCAAAGAAGAAATCCCAGCGCGTGTCGCCATCTATGGACTTGAAGTCCGTGCGCCGCGCCGCATCCAAGCGAAAAACGAAAACCCCGCCCAAGGCCAAGCGCACCCCCGCGCCAAGCGCCGCGCGCCATTGCTCAAAGTCGGAGTTCCACGCATTGCCCACGTCGAAAAAGAGTGCGCCGCGGAAGGCGCTAAACTCCATGGCCCCAAACGGAAAGCGGAGCAAGAACCGATCGACCAAGGGGAAGCGCAACTCTTGGTTGTACAGCACCATCTTGCTGCCCCATAGCGAGCGCCAGCGGTAGCCCCGCAGCGTCCAACTGCCCCCCAAGGAGAAAAACTCGGGCACCACGCCGGTGGAGCGCCGACCCATCAGGCGCACGGCCAACGCGCTGCGCTGCGAGAGGCGGAAGTAGTGCCGGTAGTCGCCAAAGAGCGTGATATTGAACCGCCGCGAGGTCTTAAAGTCGATCGTCTGCGCCAGCCCAAGGCTGTAGCGCCGGCCCTCCAGCGGCCCGGTCGGAATCCACAGGCTAGTGTCGTGGGTATAGCTGACGTAGTTGTTGGCCAGCCAGCCCGACAGCTTCCGCCCCTCGAATTGTCGGTCGATTTCAGCGTGGCGCAGCGAGAGCCGGGTGTCGATGCGGTCGTGTTGGGAAAAGGGATAGCTCAACCCAACGTGGGCACCCAAGCGCTCTTCGCGCACAAACCGGCCAAAGCGGCTCGAAAAGCGGTCGTTGAGCCGAAACACGCCCCAATACGCGTTGAGCCGCTGCCCGAGGTGGAAGCGCGTCAACGCCACGTTCAGGCCGTCGAAGAAGCCGGATTGGCTGGCGGCAATGTGCGAGAGCACGAAGTAATACTGATCGTTGCCCAGCACGTCGCTCAGCGCCACTTGGATGCCGCCCGAGGTGCCAAATTCCGGGTCCTGCGAGATCTGTCCCTGGGCTATGTCGAAGCTCATCTTGCGCTCATAGGGCTGGCTGGCGACCTCGCTCTGACCGTGCAGGCTCGCCAGCGACCACGGCTCGACCGGTGCCTCCTCCACGCGCTGATAGCTGACTTCCGCGCTGTCGGCCCAATCCACGGCCAGCTCGTAGATTTGGAAGCCGCCGCTCTCATAGCCAGAAAAGAGCAGGTGCTGGTCATCGGCCAATAGCACCGGATCAAACGCACCCGTCAACACGTGAGTCAAGCGCCGGGTCGCCGTGCGCTCGCCCGTTAGCTGCAAGGCATAGATATCGTACGCACCTGCGCGGTCGGAGCTAAAGACGATGCGCTTGCCGTCCGGCGACCAGCGCGGCTGTCCGTCGTTGTGCTCACCCTGGCTGAGGGCCGAGATTTGCTCGGTCGCCAAATCGTATAGGAACAAATTGTAGCGACCGCGCCGCCCCCCGGGCCAGCGGTCGGAGCTAAAAACGATGTGCTGACCATCCGGCGACCAGTCGGGCTCGCGGTCGTGATAAATGTCGCGGCATAAGGCGCGGAGGCTATCGCCGGTTACATCGACCAGATAAATGTCGGTCCAGCCCCCTTCGTCGCTGCCGGCAAAGGCCAGCCGCTGCCCGTCGGGCGCAAACGACGGCGACGCAATCGCGACGATTCCGGCAAACGACAAATCCTCCACCAAGCGCTTTTGTTCCAAGTCCCAGATGTACAGGTGATCGCGGCCTCGGCTTTTGGCTGCAAACGCCAGCCACTTGCCATTCGGGGAAGCGGCCAGCCGCGTCGAGAGCGGGTGCAGGGACTCAAAGACCGGCAGACGCTCGCCTTCGACCACCACCTCGGGTTCGCTGCCGTCGCGGCGCGTGCGGACGATTTGCGTATAGCCTTGAGCGTTGCGGAAGTGGTAGAATACACTGCTGTCGCTAGGAACGATTTCGGGCTTGATGTTAAAGCCGCGCTGCGTGCGGGCGGTGGCCAATTCAGATGGGGGATCGCGGTCGGCAATCGCCGGCAGGTGGCGCTTGTGCAAATGGTATTGCCAAGCTTGGTCGAACTTCTCTAAGCTCTCGCCGGTCGTGATCGCAAAAATTTCGCCAAAGGTCTCGCCGCGCCACCAATTGGCAAAGAGCTGTTCGAACACGTCGGCTCCGTGCCGCGCCGCCATAAAGTGGCAAAAGGTGCCGTAGATGCGATACATCTCGGCGATGGACACCAGCCGCCGCGCAAAGAGCGCATCGCGCACCACCATTTCGCCAAAGCTGTTAGGCTCGCTCGACCAGTACTCGGCCAGCCCTTCGGAAAACCACAGCGGCGCTGGGCGGAAGTCCAACACCCCGTGCTGTGCCAACACCCGCGCGATGCGGTCAAACGTGAAGACGTGGACCAACTCGTGGTGCAGCACCCGCTCGAATTCGGGCAGGGAACCGCTCAGCGGCAGCGCGACCCGTCCCTTGAGATACTCGGTAAAACCCGCTACCCCCTCGGGCAGGAGATTGGGGATGATATTCGTCTGTTCAAAGTAGATGTGCGAGGAATAGACCACCAACGGCACCCGCCGCTGCACTGTGTGGGCGAACTTCTTTTCCAGATCGACAAACTGGCGCTCGGCCATTTGCGCGGCGTACGCGGCCAACTCCTCCTCTTCGGCAAAGAAGTACACGTCAAAGTGCTCAGTCTCCATTTTCCGCCACGCGAATTCCGCGTACTGCACTTTGTTTTGGCCAAAGCCCTGACCGATAGCTGCCGAGGCCATCAGCAGCCAACCGAGCGCGACCCAAGCTAAACAGCGCATTGCAGTCCCTGCTACCGCGCGCCGCTCAGCGCAATTCGCGCACAAACGACGGGCTAAACGCGCCGCGCGCTACTTCGGAGACCGGCCCCTTCATCGTCAGGTCGTAGCTTGCGCTTACGTCGATGTGCAAGGTTCCGCCCGGTGACCTAACCGCAACCGGACTTTTGGCCAAGCCCAGCCGCACCGCTGCACTTGCAGCCGCACACGCGGACGATCCCGACGCCTGCGTTTCACCAGCACCGCGCTCCCAGATCAGGATGTAAATCGCGTGCGGCCCCACAGGCACGGCGAGTTGCACGTTGGTGCGCCGGGGGAAGAGCGGGTGATTTTCCAACTCCGGCCCCAAAGAGCACAGTTCGTCCTCGGTCCACCTAGCACCCTGTTGGCGGAAGACGATGCAGTGGGGATTGCCGACGCTGACGCCGGTAAAGGTCAAAGTCTGCCCGCGGACATCAATCGGCTGCGCGATCAGCTCTTCGGCTTCCAGCGTGCAGGGCAAGGCTTGCGGTGCAAACGTCGCTCGCCCCATCTGCACCGTGGCGGTGCTGGCGTCGCCATGCTGATCAATGTGCAAATCGACGCTTACTAGGCCGCCCTCCGTTTCCACAGAGAACTGCTGCTTTTGCACTTGGCCGGTGGCGTGCAGGTAGCGGGCGAATATCCGCAGACCATTGCCCGATTTTTCCGCCTCGCTGCCATCGGGGTTGTAGATCCGCAGGCCAAAGTCGGCCTTTTGCGACGGTGCCAGCGCGAGGATGCCGTCGCTGCCCACGCCCCAATGGCGGTCGCAGATCGTGCGGATATTGTCTGGCGTCAACTCAAAGCTGAGCGCGGCAGGATCGACGGCAATGTAGTCATTGCCGAGGCCGTGGCCCTTGAAAAATTCGTTTTCCATATGTTCCCTTTCTCGTTTGTCTTCCAGAACTTAGGCCCCTGCCCAAGCAGGGTCAATCCGAGTTGCCGAGGGGTATCCAGCCGGTATATTAGCCCTCATGTTGTGCTTAGTAGTAGCCCTCGCAGCCGAGGCGCGCCCGCTGTTGGCTTCCCACCGCCTCCAAGGCGTGAGCGGTCATCCCTATCGCATCTGCACAGGCGAGCAGACGCACCTGATCGTCTCCGGCATCGGCAAAGTGGCTGCGGCCGCGGCTACGGCATATCTGCGCGCGCTGATCGGCGATACACCGGCGGCTTGGCTCAATATCGGCATCGCCGGCCACGGCAGCCAAGCGGTGGGCACCCCCCTGCTGGCGCACAAGGTCGTGGATGCAGCCAGCGGCAAGCCCTTTTACCCCACCTTCACCGCGCCCCCACCCTGTCGCACCACCTTGCTACACACCGTCGATCGCGCGCAATCGCCTGCCGGTAACGCCGCGTACGACATGGAGGCCAGCGGCTTTTGCGAGGCCGCGCAGCGCTTTGCCACCAGCGAGCGAGTCCACTGCCTCAAGGTCGTCTCCGACAACCCGCCATCCCCCTATCAGACGCTCAATGCGAAGAAGATAGAGGCGTTAATAGAAGCTCAACTCGATACGGTCGCCCAAGCTGGCGAACACCTGCAAACACTCAGCCAGCAGCTTCACGCGCTGCACGCCGACCCGCCCGGCCTTGCCGAACTAACCACCCACTGGCAATTTACCGCCACGCAACAGCATCAGTTGCGCGGCTTGCTCGCACGCTGGCAGACGCTGGCACCGACGACTGCTGTCATCAGCGACGACTTGCTGGCCTTGCAAAGTCGCAATGAAGTGTTAGCCTATCTTCAACAGCGGCTAGACGATGTGGAGTTTTTCCTAACTCCAGAGGAGGCGAAAGATGATCGAGCAGAAGCCTGATAGCGGTAGTTCAAAACAGAAAGCCGTGCTTTTTGCGCTCTTGATTTTTTTCTGCACTAGTGCGGCAATGGGCACGAGTAGCGAGGACGACCAGATTGTCGTCCCGTTGCAGTGGGTGCGGCCCAGTGAGGAGGTACTCGGCGACTTTTTTAATTGGCCAGGACTCGATTTTGAAGACGAAAGCTGGGTCGGCAAGGAGCCCATCGAAGTCGGTCTCCGGGGCCTGCCGCCAATCGACCGGATCCTGTTCTACGGCATATTCGATCTTAGTGCGGAATCCGTCCTCTTGTCGCGTTCGCCAGAGCGGGGTGCGGAGCGCCTGTGGACGCCTCCACGCCGCGAACTCCCCGACTCCCAAGTTTCCTGGATCAATGCGCTGGACGCCGATGGCAAAGAAGTCTTCTACTTTGACTCTGACAACGACGAGGACTTCGTGGACGAGAAGCCGATCTATCCCTCAAACTCTAAGTTTGGCGACACTGTTTATGGAATTCGCGCAGAGTCAGAGGTCCACTTCGAATATACCGACGGCGAGGAAGTAAAAGAGAAGACCGTACCCGTCGCGGTGTTCAAGTTTGAGAATTTTCCAGAAAACAGGAGTCCTGATAATCCCTATTTCAGGGGGCATGTGTTCGACATGCGGGTAGGATCTGTCGAACTAAGCGGCAAGGAAGTCAAACTAGCTGTAGTGAGCAGGCTCGACGCAGCCACCTATCACGACAATCTCGGCCGCATCCTTTGGGATCTAAACAAGGATGGGCTCTTTGAAAATAAAATGCAATCCCGCGAGACCTACCGGACCGATAGCCCCTTCAACATCTTCGGCAGATCGCTTCAGGTTGAGACGATCAGCCCGGCCGGGGATAAGGTCGTGCTGGTACCGACCGACGTGGAAGTCCCCCCCAAGACCGCGATAACAAAAGGTGAACCCGCGCCCGAATTTGCGGTTGTAGATGTCCACGGCGATACGCTCCGCCTCGCTGACTTCCGGGGACGTCATGTCCTGCTCAACTTCTGGCACACAAGATGTGGACCATGCATAGAGGATACACCTGAGCTAGTGGAGATATATAGGACGAAGCAGACGCACGGCCTCGAAATCATCGGCATCAGCGAAGATAAGAGCCGCGAGGCGGTGCTTCGCTATGTGGAGAAGAACGGGATCGAATGGCCCCAGGTAATCGAAGTCGAAAACGAGACCAAGCCAACGGAGATATACCACATAAACGGGTCTCCCTCGTACGTCTGGATCAGCCCAGATGGCATCGTACGAGACCCAGAGCTAATAGGCCATCTGGACACCCTGTACGACGCTTTTTGATTTAGTCATGTGCTTGCTTTAGGGAGAACTATGATCAGCGCCGAACAATTAAGGACCTTTGAGGAGCAGGGTGCTGTCACCATCGACACACCTTTGACGGCCAAAGAAATCGCCGCGGCCGCGGCCGCCATCGACGCGCTACTGCCTTTTCAAGCAGCCGAACCAGACCAAGCACCGCGTTTTCGCTACGGAGCGACCTGCAATTACTACGAGCCAGCTCTACTAGACCTGATCCAGCATCCCTTCTTTGAAGCAGTCGCCAAACGAGTGCTGCGAGCCGATGCGAGCCGCTTCTTCCAAACGGCGATTCTGGCCTCTTATCCCCAGCCGGAAAGCGAGTTCAGCTACGACCAGCACACCGATATTCAGTACAGCTTGGAGGATTGGGCTGCGACGCCACGGCGAGTCGTATGCAGTTTTTTTCTGTGGTTGACCGACGTCAATGAGCGGCGTGCGCAGCCACCGCCTAGTAGCCGCCGCGCGTTCGGCCGATCCGCTGCTGAAAGACGCAGTGCCGGGAGTCCAGGGCATCAAAATGGTGAACCTGCCGCCGGAATACGCCGCGCCGCAACCGGTTTTGGCACAAGCGGGACAGGTGACCGTGCTGACGACGTCGATGGTCCACGGCGGATCAACCAATATAGACGACGAGCCGCGCAAGGTGCTGGTTATGACCTATACGGCGGCGGGGGTCGAAATCGGCCTACCCGAAAATCAGGCGGCGACCAAGCGAGACTACGACGCTAAACTAAGAGAGCTCCTGCGGCCCGAACGGGCGCACCTAGTGGCTGAGGACTAGAATTCGAGAGTAAATATTAGCTGCGATCTCGCCGCTGGAATCGCTCGGCATACACCATACCGAGCACGCCGGCCAAAATCAAAACCCCACCGCCAGTCAGGCTCCAAGTTACTGGCTCCCCCAAGACCCAGTGGGCCAGCGCGATCTGCCCGATGGGTGCCGTAGCGGTCAGCGTGCCGACCAGCACGGCGCTCAACCGCTTCATGCCCTCGGAGACCAAAACAAACGCACAGCCAGTGGCTAACACGCCCAGAACGAGCACTATAATCCACGCGGTCACCGTCGGCTCCGAGTGCAGTTGAAAATGGGTCGCGGCAAGTGCGCCCGTGACCACCACGCCCATCGTCATCATTGGGGACAGTATCGCCGCGGTCCCCACCCGCTGTGCAAGGGCCTTGTTGGCGAGCGCGTAGATCCCCCAGCCCAGTCCCGAGAATAGCATCAGCACATTACCCAGTACATAGCGCGGTGCAAACAGGTGGCCCACATCCTCGCGCGCTCCCACGATCACCGCGACTCCGGCCAGCACCAGCGCCATCCCCGCTATTTTCCCTGCACCCAACCGCTCGCGCAGCACGGCGACGGCCAGCACTGTCAGCGCAACGTATTGCACCTGGACGACCAACGAGCCAGCGCTAGCCGTGGTATAACTCAGCGCCAACGCATAGAGCGAGAAGTTCAGGCTCATGCCCACCCCCCCGATCACATGCCACCAAGACCATTGAATGTCCCGCAGGTTATGGCCGCGCGCGAAAAAGGCGGCCGACACGACCGCCGCACCTTGCAGCAACCGGAGAAAGGCGATCGTGAACGGATCGAAAACGGGAAATAGCAGTTTCACCAACACCGGGATGACGCTCCACAACGCGAACACTCCCAGCATACACAGTATCCCGATCCCCATCCTGCCGATCTCTTTTCTATAGGTAAGGTGCTAGTCCTGTATTGACCGGGTGCAGACAATACGATACCTTGGGCATGAAAGGATTCTTGGACGACTAATCTAATAAGGAGCCTGTCGTCATCAAACGATTTACTGAAGAGTGAACACGGGTTCATGCAACAACGTCATTGGTTCTCGAACCAACTATAATGTTAAAGAAATTGACGATTCCTCACCTCAAGACCGAGGCCACCGCATTTGCTGTCCAAGAATCTACTCATGCCGAACCGTCTCTCTTTGGCGTGACGGATGGCAAGGCAGTCGGTACCTATCTAGAGCAAAAGTTTCAAGCAAATCTTCACAAAAAATATGATTACATTGAAGGATCTTCAGCCAAAGGAATTGATTTTCCTGAGTTGAATGTGGACATCAAGGTCACTAGCATTAAACAGCCTCAATCTTCTTGTCCTTTCAAATCGGCACGACAGAAAATTTACGGCCTCGGATATAACCTACTTGCCTTCGTATATGAAAAGTCTGACGACGAGCAAACAAAGACAGGTAGTCTAAATATTCATCACACAATTTTTGTCGATAAATCACAAACCGCAGATTTTCAGACAACAAACGGCATCCGAAGCATTCTTGAAAATGACGCTAATCTCGACGATATGCTCGCCTTCTTTAGTGATAGAATGCTTCCACTCGACGATATTCAAGCACAGGAACTCGCAGAAGAAGTACTAGCAAACCCTCCTGAAATTGGCTATCTGACCATCTCTAATGCGCTTCAATGGCGGCTCCAATACAGCCGTGTGATTCAGCAAGCTGGAACAATCGTCGGCATCGAAAAATTATGAATAAAAGAAAAGAATTTGGTGACTTTCAGACCCCCCAAGAATTGGCAACTAAGGTAACATCCCTAGTTGCTGATATTTATGGGAACCCCGACCTAGTCGTTGAACCAACGGCAGGGATCGGTGCATTTCTCGACGCTTCAAACGATCAGTGGGGGCAGGAGTGTCAATATGAGGGTTATGAGATTAATCGGGACTATGTAGCTCAATCATCCGAAACACTAAAGACACGTGGAGTTAAGCTTTTTCATCGAGATTTTTTTGACTTAGACTGGAAGCAGGTACTCAACCGCACAGCATCGGGAAAAGTCCTAGTGATTGGCAACCCGCCTTGGGTTACAAACTCTGAACTTGGAATCTTAGGTAGTCAGAATCGACCTAAGAGGACCAACTTTCAGCGATTGCGTGGCTTAGATGCTCGCACAGGAAAGTCCAATTTTGACATTGCCGAGTGGATGCTTATTCGATTGATTGAAGCAATACCACCTAATGGTGCCGTCGCTATGTTGTGCAAGACAATGACGGCTCGAAAGGTCTTACGACATTTCTGGAAAATAGATGGAGGGCGGAAAGGGGTTTGTCTGTTTCGGATAGATGCCAAGGCCTTTTTTGCCGTTGCCGTTGATGCCTGTCTTTTGTTTCTCACTGGCGTGCGTACAAATGGACGGGTTGCAACAATCTATGATGACCTATGTCTAAAATCTCCTACAAGACAGTTCGGATTTATTGACGGAGAGTTGGTTTCTGACATCAACATATATAGAAAATTCAGAGAATTTGGTAGCGGATCAATGGCCTATACTTGGAGGTCTGGAATCAAGCATGATGCAGCCAAGGTCATGGAGTTTACTCGCGAAGGTGGATTGTACCGGAATGGATTGGGCGAGACGGTCGAGCTAGAAGATCGTTATCTTTATCCATTGTTAAAATCGTCTGACCTTGGCAACGGTCGCATCGTGCCGCGTAAGGCTGTTTTAGCCACGCAGAAACATATCGGCGATGATACATCAATAATCGAGAATGAGGCCCCTAAGACGTGGCAGTACCTGATAGATCATGCGGCGACTCTCGACGGTCGAAAAAGTTCGATTTACAAAAACCGGCCTCGTTTCTCCGTATTTGGTATAGGTAAATACTCCTTCTCTTCATGGAAAGTCGCGACTTCGGGCTTATATAAGTCTTTCTCGTTTTCAGTTGTCCCACCGTTGGCTAATCGTCCGGTTATGGTGGACGATACTTGTTATTCGATTCCATGTAATACTGAGGCTGAAGCGCGTTTGCTTTGTGACTTACTCTCATCCGAGCCTGCACTCGCCTTTCTTCGATCTTTAGTATTCTCAGATGCTAAGCGACCGATCACTATCGATATATTGCGACGTATCTCATTTGTCTCTGTGGCGCAACAACTTGGAAGGCTGGAGGAATTGGAACAATTCATCCACTCAGAAGAACCAGATTTCGAGTCAGAACAACAAATGACGTTGCTCATGGAACCAAAATCAAGCTACCCTGTGTGAGCTTATATTGAACGAGAAAGCAAATCAAAGAAGCTACTGGGTGATAGCAAGCCGGACGTTCAGTGTATTCAGCACTCTAAAGAGCGTGTCGATCCGCGGGTTGCCCTCCCTAGACCGCTGGCTTCGGCGATGGAAGACATTCCCTTGGCCCGGGCGACGTTGCCGAGAGCCTTAGCAAAGTACTGCGGATCGTTTTCTTCTAGCGCTACGTTGAGATATTCAATCAACGCCTCATCGTTGTCGAGAAAATCAATTACGTCGAATTTTTTGAGCTTCATGATGCCTCCTTATATCTCGCTCGCCATTTGCTGAGCGCGTTTGATGTCTTGCCGCTGCGTCGATTTGTCGCCACCGCATAGCAGGATCACCACGGTGTTTCGCCGAATTGCGTAGTAGGCGCGATAGCCCTTGCCGACGCCAACCGATTTGTGGTCGCCAAAGTTGCCGTCTTCGATGCGTTCAATTCGGGAAACTATCGAGACCCTAGCGCGTCGATCGCCGAGTCGCTTGAGCCAATTCTCAAAGACCTCGGTATAGACGATTTCCATAGTCGCAATGTCCCTTTTTGAGGACATATTGTCAAGTAGATTCTTACGTATAGCGGATCACTTGCTTATACTTGGAAGTCTGTGGAAATCGTTTAGATTAGTCACCTGTTTGCTGCCCATGTTCGATTTCATCTACGCCGAAGACTCCATCCTCGACCACCCGCGCACCCGCGCCCTAATCGATCGCTTCCCCCGCGCTCAGCTAGTCCCCTGCGCCCGCTACGGCGAGGTCTTCAACCGCACGGCGCAAAACTTCCGCCTGCAAAAGCGCCGCCCTGCACTCATCCTCGCCCACAAGGCCGGACGGCGAGTCCTCCCTGCCCCCGACGGTTACGGCATCGGCGGCGAGCGCAATTACTATTTCTCACACCTGCTCAACTGCCCCTACGACTGCCGCTACTGCTTCCTCCAAGGGCTGTACCGCTCGGCTCACTTGGTCCTTTTTGTCAACTACGAGGACTTCCAGCAGGACATCGCCGCGCACATCGCCGCGGACGCATCCGATACGCCCTATTTCTTCTCTGGCTACGACTGCGATAGCCTTGCATTAGAGGGCATTACCCACTTTACAGCCGACTTCCTCCCCTTCTTTGCCGACCACCCGCAGGCGTACTTTGAACTGCGCACCAAGAGCGTGCGCATCAAAACTCTACTTGCCACCGAGCCTCTACCCAACTGCGTCGTCGCCTTCAGCATGACCCCACCGGCGCTTGCCGACCAATTCGAAGTCGGCGCACCGCCGGTCGCTCGGCGCTTAGAAGCCATCGCCACCCTGCAAGAACGCGGCTGGCCCATTGGGCTGCGCTTTGATCCGCTGCTCTACGACCGCGCCTACGAGGAACGCTATCGCGACCTGTTCGCCCTCGTGTTCTCGCAAGTCCGCCGCGACGGTCTGCACTCAGTCAGCCTAGGCCAATTCCGCCTGCCGCAGGGCATGTACAAAACCATGCACAAGCTCTATCCAGACGAAAAACTCCTCGCCTATGGCTTGGAAGAAAAAGACGGCATGGTTTCCTATCGGCCTGCCTTGGCTAAAGAGCTACACGACTTTTGCGCGGATCAATTGCTCCAGTACATTCCCGCCGAGCTTTTCTTCCCCTGTCCCTCCACCACCCTACAGGTCTGATATGCGCGTCTTAGTCACCGGTGCCAGTTCCGGCATTGGCCGCGCCGTCTGCGAAAGGTCGCGCCATCGGCATTGCCCGCGATTTCGGCAAGTTCCCCTGCGATGACCATCGCTTCGAGGCACATGAGATCGACCTCGCCGACCTCGACCAACTTCCCGCCCATCTACAGACTCTCGTCGCCACCTACCCGGCCCTCGACGCCCTAGTCCTCAACGCCGGTGTAGGTCGCTTCGGCACCCTAGAGCAATTCTCATACGACCAAATCCGCGTCCTGATTGACCTCAATTTCACCAGTCACGTCTTCGTCGCCCGCGCTTTCCTTCCCTCCCTCAAAAAAGCCGGTCGCGGACACTTGGTCTTTATGGGTTCGGAAGCCGCGCTCACTGGCACGGCTCAAGGCAGCTTGTACTGCGCGGCCAAATTTGCCCTGCGCGGCCTTGCCCAAGCCCTGCGCGCCGAGTGCGCCCGCGCTGGCATCCGCGTCACGTTGGTCAACCCCGGCATGGTCCAGTCGCCCTTTTTCGACGAATTGGACTTCCGGCCCGGCCCGGAGCCCGACAACTACATCCTGCCGGAAGACGTCGCCGAGGTCATCGTCCAAGCCCTGACCGCGCGCAATGGCACGGTACTCGACGAAATCAACCTCTCGCCGCAAAAAAAAGTGATCGAATTTGGCACGCGGAAGAAAAAGTAACCGACGCTAGCTGCTTGGTGTTTAATCTGTACCCATCGCAAGAAAGCCAACGGCCATGCCCCAACGCATCCTCCTCGTCCTGCTCATCGCCACCTGTACCCTCTCGTCCGGCTGCGCCACCGTCCGCCGCGAGTTGGGCTACGCCCTGATTTCCGATAAAACCGAACTCGAACTCGGCGCGAAGTTCGCCGCTCAAATCGAAGCCCAACAACGCCTCCATCCCGACCGCCGCCTCCAGTCCTACATCCAGCGCATCACCAAGGCTCTGCTCCCCCCTGCCATAGAAGACCGCCCCGGCATCCGCTACCGCGTTAAAGTCCTCGACGACCCCAAACAAATAAACGCCTTCGCCGTCCTCGGCGGCTATCTCTACGTCTATAGCGGCCTGCTGCTGATTGCCGAAGACGAAGCCGAGATCGCCGGAGTCCTCGCCCACGAGATCGGCCACATCGTCGGCCGCCACTCTGCCAACCAACTCGCCGCCCGCTTCGGCATGGATCTCCTCACCAGCCTCGCTCTCGGCGAAGATCCCTACCAACTCGGCCAGATCGCCTCCCAGCTCGGCAGTGCCCGCTTCAGCCGCGACGACGAGCGCGAAGCCGATACCTTTGGCGTCCGCTACGCCATTGAGGCTGGGTACGACCCGCGCGGCCTGCTGCGCTTTTTTGAAAAACTGAAAAAGCTGGAAGCGCATCGGCGATCCGACCTAGAAAACCTGTTCGCCAGCCATCCACCTACCGGCGAGCGCATCCGCCGCATCGAGCGCCTGATCGACCAGTACGGGGCTAGCGGAGGCCAGAACTACCGCGCGCGGTTTGTGCGCGAGACCGAAATTCTGCGGCGCAAGCGCACCCCAGACACCATCTTTGACCGTCTTCGCCGTCTTGAGTAGCGCTCCTATTGTCCCAGTTCAATCCAATTCCTACTTTCTTGGCGCTTTCTTACTCTGCCAAGGAAATCTAAATGTCCCGTGTCTTCCTCCTGCTCCTGACCTTGCTGCCCGGCGCGCTCCTAGGCCAAGAACGCCCGCCGACGCCGGTCATCGTCGCCGAGGTCCTCGAACAACCGCTCGTCGAAGACCTCTCCTTTGTCGGGCGCATCCTGCCCATGCGCTCCAGCCGAGTGCTCAGGCGCTTCGCGGAAGCTGGCCAAACCGTGCGCGGCGGCGATCCCCTCTTCGAATTAGCCAACGATCCGCTCCAAGCCTCGCTAGCCGAAGCCCAAGCCGATTTCGCACTGCGCCAGTTTAACTACGACCGCAGCCGCCAGTTGCGCGCCACCGACGCGGTCTCCGAGCAAGACCTGCGCGACGACGCCTACGAACTAGCCCGCGCCCAAGCCAAACTAGCCGGTCTGCAAGCGCAAGTAGAAGACCTCTTCGTCCGCGCCCCTTTCTCTGGACACATCATCCAGATCTTTACCGAGGTCGGCCAATGGGTCGGTCGCGGCGGCGAGATTGCCCAAGTAATCTCCATCGACACCGTCCGCGTGTACGTCGATGTGCCCGAGCGCTACGTGTCGCAGTTCACCTTGGGCGACCGCGCCGACATCTTCGTCGATGCTCTCGGCGGCGACCCCATCGCCGGCCTCGTGGCCGTCATCCTCGCCGAGGGCTATGCCTCTTCCCACACCTTCCCGGTCGTTGTCGAGGCCACCAATCCAAAAGGTCGGATGCGCAGTAATATGTCCGCGCGCGTGCGCTTCCAGATCGCGCAACCCAAGACCTCGATTCTGGTGCACAAGGACGCCCTAGTCTCCGGCCCGCAAGGACAGGTCGTGTACCTCGCCCGCGACGGCAAGGCCGTCAGCCGCCCCGTCGAAACCGGACTAGCACACAAGGGCTACGTCGCCGTTACGGGCGAACTCGCACCCGGCGATCTAGCGGTAGTGCGCGGCAACGAGCGGCTGATGGACGGCCAAGCCGTGCGCATCATCCGCAGGCAGCCATAGTCCGTCATGCGCCTAGTCGATACGGCCATCAAGCGTCCCGTCAGCGTAATCGTCGGCGTGCTCTTCATCGCGCTATTCGGCTTGATATCCCTCTTCCGCATCCCCGTTCAACTCACCCCGGACGTCGACCGACCCCTCATCACGGTCTCTACCGTTTGGCCGGGCGCTAGCCCAGAAGAAGTCGAGCAAGAGATCGTCCAGCGCCAAGAGGAACAGCTCAAAAGCGTCGAGGGACAGCAACGATAGTCGCGGAGTAGTAACCCTCGAATTCAACGTCGGCGTCGATCCAGACGCCGTGCTGCTGTTGGTTTCCAACAAGCTCGATCAAGTATTTGGCTATCCGCTCGACGCCGAGCGGCCTGTGATCTCGGCCGGCGGCAGCGGCCCCAGCGGAGCCATCACCTGGATTATGCTCGAACCCCTGCCAGACCGCGACGATCTGGATATCGAGCGCTTCCGCGACTACGGCGAGGAAGTAGTAAAAACCGCCCTTGAGCGCGTGCCCGGCGTGTCTCGGAGCAATATCTACGGCGGCTACGACCGCCAGCTCCAAGTCATCGTCGATCCGCAGGCCATGGCTGCCCGCCAGATCACCGTCCAAGACCTAGCCCAAGCCCTCACCCGCGAAAACGCCAATACCAGCGCCGGGACTTTTGACGAGGGCAAGCGCCGCTACATCGTGCGCACCGTCGGCCAGTACCAGCAGCCCAGCGACATCGAGCAGGTCGTCGTCCGCTCGGCCGATGGCAGATCGCCCGCACCCGCCTCGGCTACGTCCGTACCGTGGCGGCCGTGCGGCAAAAGGGCCGACCCGCCATCGCCATCAATGCCCAGCGCGAGACCGGGGCCAACGTCCTCGAAGTCATGGACGGCATCCGCCGCACCATCCGCGAACTCAACGAGGGGCCGCTGGCCCGCGAAGGTCTCCACCTCACGCAGGTGTACGACGAGACCAACTACATCGACAGCGCCATCAGCTTGGTGCGCTCCAACATCATCATCGGCGGCACACTGGCCGTAGCGGTGCTCTTTATCTTTCTGCGCAGCATCAGTTCGGTGGCGATCATCGCCACATCCATCCCGATTTCAATTGTCGGCACCTTTTTGGCCATGTGGCTTTTGGGCCGCAACATCAACGTCATCAGCCTGGCCGGGATGAGCTTTGCGGTGGGCATGGTCATCGACAACGCCATCGTCGCGCTCGAAAACATTTTCCGCCACCAGCAGACTTGGACGGGGCTTCGGAGGTCTGGGGAGCGCTCCTCGCCAGCACCTTGACCACAGTGGCCATCTTCCTACCCATCGTCTTCGTCCAAGACGAGGCCGGTCAGCTCTTCCGCGACATCGCCATTGCGGTCTCCTGCTCGGTGGTGCTCAGCTTGATCGTGGCCATCTCCGTCATCCCCAGCTTGGCCAACAAGATCCTCGGCGGCGACAAACAGCGCAGGGACGTGCTAGCCGCTTGGGGCGACCGCGTGCGCAACTTTATTGCTCAAAGCGTCTTCCGCATCAGCGGCAGCACGGTATTGCGCTTGGGCGTCATCACCGGGCTGGTCGGCCTCTCGTTGGTCATCTCCTGGACCCTACTGCCCAAATCCGAATACCTGCCCACTGGCAACCGCAACCTAATTTTCGGCAGAGTCCTACCACCTCCCGGCTACAACCTCGACGAGCTGATCCAAGTCGGCCAGACCATCGAAGACGCCCTGCGACCCCACTGGGAGGCGGCCGCGGCTCCCGACAGCCCTCAAGCCCAAGCGCTATCGGGGCCGCCGGTTGACAACATGTTCTTCGTGGCCTTTGGCCGCTCGGCCTTTATGGGCGCGCGCTCGTCCGATCCGACGCGGGCATCCAAGGGCCGGTTTTCGGCGGAGTACCAGGCACCTTCGCCATCGTGCAGCAGTCAAGCCTCTTTCAGCGCGCCACCGGCAGCGGACGCTCCATCGACATCGAGATCACCGGTCCCGATCTGGGCCGCCTCCTTGGGCTAGGAGGCCGAATCTTCGGCCAAGTCCGCCAAGTCGTGCCCGGTGCTCAAGCCCGTCCCATCCCCAGCCTCGATTTGGGCAATCCAGAAGTCCGCATCCTCCCCGACCGCGTGCGCGCCGCCGACTTGGGACTTTCGGCGCGAGACATCGGCTCGGCGGTCAACGCGCTATTGGACGGTGCTCTCGTCGATGGCTATCAGTTCCAAGGCGAGGAAATCGATTTGGTGCTGCGGGGCGAGGAGGATTGGTTCCGCACCCAGGACATTGAAGCCCTACCCATCTACACTCCGCGCGGCCAACTGGTGCCGCTCAGCGCCGTGGCTCGCGTCGAAGTTACCACCGGCCCCGAGCAGATCAACCACATCGAGCGCAGCCGGGCCATCACCGTCCAAGTCATCCCGCCATCGCCTTAGAGACAGTGCTCGATGATATCCAGACTCAGATCGTCCAACCCCTCGTCGATTCGGGCGAGTTGGCTCCGCCCTACCAGATTCAGCTTTCCGGCTCGGCCGACGACCTGCGGCGCACCCGCCAAGCTCTCCAGTGGAACTTCCTGTTGGCCTTGGTGATTACCTACCTGCTGATGGCCGCGCTCTTCGAGAGTTTCCTCTACCCATTCGTCATCATGCTCAGCGTACCGCCGGCACTGGCTGGCGGCATTCTTGGGCTGGAGGTCGTCAACCTCACGCTGACCTATCAGCCGCTCGACATCCTCACCATGCTCGGTTTTGTCATCCTCATCGGCGTGGTGGTCAACAACGCCATCCTCATCGTCCACCAAACGCTCAATATCCTGCGCGACGCAC
>JAGWBY010000095.1:32894-35310 GCA_021295675.1 Candidatus Latescibacterota bacterium
TTTTCAGCCGCGTGCGACCGATCTTCATGTCCATGATTACCAGCGCCTTGGGGATGCTGCCGCTAGTCATCTTCCCCGGTGCCGGGTCCGAGCTATACCGGGGCTTGGGCAGCGTGGTGATTGGGGGGCTGCTGCTGTCGACGCTGTTCACCCTGTTTCTGGTGCCTACGTTCCTCAGCTTGGCCATGGACCTGAGGGCCTGGATCAGCCGCGCCGGGAGGGTGATGTAAGGGCGGCCTTTGGCGGGTGCCTGCGGATCGTCGCCGCCCTGACCGGCGGACCCTTGACAACAGTTTCAGCGAATTGATAGTACCGATATCGGTGCCTTATTCATTGTCACGAAACCTCAGGAGATTTCCAATGAAATTCGGCCAATTCTATCTGCTGGAAACCCCGCCCGGCAAGGACCACCTGCAAGTCATGGACGAAACGGGCTGGGACGCCATCTGGCTGGCGGAACACCACTTCGACCATAAGGCACCGGGGGCCAACTACTATTCGATCACATCGTCCATCCATGCCATGGCCGCGTACGCGTCGGCCATTACCGAACGCATTAAGATCGGCACCGCGGTTGTCGTGCTGCCCTTCCACAATCCCGTCATTGTTGCGGAAGACTTCGCCACCGTTGATATCATGTCGAAAGGGCGGCTCCTCTTCGGCGTGGGGCGCGGTTATCAGGTTGAGGAATTTTACAACTGGGGAATCGACCTCGAGGAAAGCCGCGAACGGTTTCAGGAAGAACTGGAAATCATCCTGAAAGCCTGGACGGGCCCTGTCGAATACGACGGCAAGTTTCACAAGGTCAGGAAAGTCAACGTCATCCCGAAGCCCGTACAACAGCCCCACCCGCCGGTTTACGTTGCGGCGGTGAGTCCCTCCACGTACGAATGGGTCATAAAAAACGGCTACAACGTCCTGACCTCGTTCCTGCACCCCTACGACGAGGTTTTCCAGCTCTACGAGTCGTACCACAAGACTGCGGACGCGTGCGGAATGTCGGGCAAACTGGACTTCCCCCTGGCGAGGTTCCTCTATGTGGCCGAATCCAGCCAGAAAGCCCGGGAGGAATGCCACGACCAACTCATGTGGTACTTCCGCACCCTGCTTGCCGAGGTGATCGCGCCGCCGCCGGAAATGGCACCTCCCGGTCAGATGGAATTCTATCAGGGACTGAAACAGAAGTTCTCGAACATCACCTTCGACGAGATCCTGGCCGATCACGCCATCGTAGGCGATCCGGACTGGATCCAGAAACACACGGGACTGCAGAACTTTATGGGATGGACCCGCATTGGAGACCTGAGCCCCGACTTGGTCTGCAAGTCTCTTCGGATGTTCTCGGAACAGGTCGCGCCCGCGTTCAATAACGATTGAATCTTTCCATTCGGAGACACTCATGACTTTGACCAAAGAACAGAAAAACCAATTTTTCCAAGACGGCTATATCGTCGTCAAAGAACTGCTGACCACGGACGAACTCGAGACCCTGCGCAATCACTACGCCGACCTTGCGCTCGGTCGCGTCCCCGACTACCCGGAAGGCAACGTCTCTCACCACACTCCGGGAACGGCTCAAGCCGCGGAACCGCCCACACCTCACGGAAGCCGACATGACCGACGCGGCACTCAGGTCTACCCGAAAGGGGAAGTAACCGCCCCAGAAGATCGCACGCCGGTTGAGGACCCGCTGGATACGGTAAGTCATCTCAACCTGCCTTCGTACCACCATTCGGTTTTCAATGCGTTTGTACGAAGCCCCAAAATCGTCGACATCATCGAATCCCTGATGGGGCCGGACATCAAGCTCTACTACGACCAGGTTTTTGCGAAGCCGCCATACGCCAAAGCGAATCGCTACCATCAGGATTCCATTTTCTGGGCCTTCTTCGCGAGCAACTTCCAAGTCACATGCCAGGTCCTGCTCGACGATGCGACTGTCGAGAACGGTTGTGTGCGTTTCATCCCGGGCAGCCACCACTTCGGCCTCGTCAACTGGGACCATCTCCCCTACATGCTGACAGAGGATGTGCTCGCCCAAGAGATCGCTGTTCCACTGAAGGCGGGTGATGCGACCTTTCACCACAGCCTGGCACTCCATTGCAGCGGTCCGAATACAACGCCGTACCGGCGGCGAGGCTGGTCGATTCACTACGTCTCTTCGGACACGCGTTACATCGGTACACCGGAAGAGACCGAACTCCTTAACCAGCGCGGTTGCCTTGTCGGGCCGGAACCTATCAACGGCTGGCCCCTGATCCGTGGGCGCGAGTTCCCGGGGTGTGTATAGTCGGACCGCAGCGGGATACTACGGGCCGGCTCCGGCACCAACCGCTTCCGGCTCTCTCCTACGAGAAGGTTCTCGCCCACCCGCATGAGGAACTAGGCCGATGGCTGAAGCGGCCTCGCAATGAGG
>JAGWBY010000096.1 GCA_021295675.1 Candidatus Latescibacterota bacterium
AAGGCTGATATCGACGTAGCGTTGATAGGGGTTGCGGGCGTAGTTGGTGTACTGCCACTGGCGCCAGTGGTACTCTTTGTAGAGCTCCTGCGGCACGTACCAGCGGCGCACCGCTGGGTCGAGGACGCCGAGCATGACGTCCGGCCCTTGGGGCGCAAAGGAGGTTTCATCGCCCTGCTGTAGCCCTAAGCGAGACCTGTAATCGACTTGGCCGGCTGCCTCTTGGGCTGCTCCGGCGGCGACGAGTAGCAAAACGACGCTTATTCTAATAGTGTGCATGGCGCTCTCTTTTCCGTCCCTAATAGGCTACCGCGATAAGGTGGGATCGCCGTTGTCCGACGCTGTCTTCGGCGTCGGTATCCACGTCGATCTGGCAGATGTAGAGTCCGGGCGGTACGACGCGGCCAAGGTCGTCCTTCCCGTCCCAAGTAAAGCGCTGGTGCCCACCTTGGGCAGTGCCCTCTAGCAGGCGCATGGGCCGGCCGTCGAGTGCCCATATACGGACGGCGGCTGGCCGCTCGGCATAGACCTTGAACAGCGAGAACTCGATTTGGGCCACGTCGTTTATGAGGTCGCCGTTGGGCGTGAAGGGATTGGGTGCTACCGAGATGTCGGCGACGATCTGTTTGGCACCGAGCGCGGCGATCGACAGGGTTTGCGACGGCCGCAACGCGGTAGCGTCGGCGGCGTCGGCGGGCTGATAGGGCGTGCTGGCCGCTTGGTTGCGCACGGCCACCTTCAGCTTGGTGCCGTGGAGAAATATCTTGGCTGCAAAGCGCAGGCGCACGAGTCGGCCTTGGCCGACGACCCATCCTCTGGCAAGGCCTAGCCGGCTGTACTGGGCCGCGCTGAGCGTGTCGCCAACCTCGTCGAAAAGTGTCTGGTTGCCCACGCCTACTACCTTGCGGAAGTAGCGCACGGGTCCTTGGGACTCGGGTGGTAGCTCGTCGTAGGCTGCGCGATCGACTTCCACTAGCTCTTCTCCAGCAATGCGGAAGTAGCGCGCCGCGCCGCGCACTGCGTCTGGGAGCAGGGCATGCGAGGTCGCCGTCAAAAGCTGGCCGTCAATGCTGGTGGGCACTTCCTCGCCATCGTCCGCCGTGCGAAAGTATAGCTGCGGCAGCGCGTCGGTGTCGCTGAGGGCGACCTCTGGGAGGCGGACTAGGAGCGAGTCGCCTTGCAGCATCTGGCCGTCGGTGCTTGCCAGATCCAAAAGCGATTGCGGTGCTCCAGATGCAAACTGCTCCTCGGTGCCTATTGCCACGTCAATAAGCTGCATATCGAGGCCCGGGTCGGCGCTGATGAGCATCTCGTCGAACCCGAGACTGCGGACCGCGATGGGCCGCTCTAAGAACTGGGGTTGGATGAAGACCTCAAAAGTGTCCAGAACCCCCACTTGGGCTTCGGGCGGCCAGACTTCGGCTCGCAGCCCGAGGGCGACTGGGGTGTGTAGCTCTACGGAGATGCGCTCTAGCGCTGGTGCGATCTGGCGGTCCTCGCTGAGTAGGCGGGCTTGGATCTGCATGAACTTGCGCAGACTGGGCGACGTTACCGGGTCGCCGGGCTGCTGGTACTGCTGGCTCCAAGCACTCCAGCCTGGGCCTAGTGCGAAGGATGTGTCAATCGGCCCTTTGAGGAAGGCGAGGAGCTTCTTGTGCTCAGCCGCGGTCTTTTCAATGCCATTGCTGTCGTAGAAGCGCACCTGCTGGATGAGTTGGTCGCCAGTGCGGGTGCGAAGCTCGACCTTGGTGCCCGGCGGCGTGTCGGCCTCCCAGTGGATGCTACCCAAAGCCACCAAACCAGGTAGCTCAATCAAGTCGGACTCCAACGCGATTTCCGCGGGTACGCCCTCGGCAAACAGCATCAGTTCGTTGAATCGGGACCAGAAGCGATCTCTGCGGTTTTGGTCGTCGCCGATGAAATTGGCCAAGGTCAACAAGTCGAGAAAGCGCACCTTGCGCACGGGATCCTGCACATCGTTGAGGTAGCCAAAGAATCCGTTATCGACGTTTTTTACCCGCTCTGGCGGGGTGATCGTGCGCCAGCGCAGCTTGCCTTGGGCATCGCGTTCCCCGGTGGACGACCGCATCTGGTAGCCGCGAATATTGCCGCCGGCGAAGCGGATTTGGTCCAGCCACACCGTGCCACCAATGTCGATGGTCAGCACGTTGGCACCCGGGTTGAGGAAGTCTCGAGTGGGTTGCTGATAACTACTACCGATATCCCCGTCGAAGGCCGGCCCCGGCGTTTTGCCGGCCGAGGTCAAATCCAAAGTGCCGCCACCTTCGACTAGGCCGAGGCTGATGTTGTCTCCCCAGCCCCAAGCTTCGACCTCGGCCAAACGCGGCAATTCGCGGCGATAGAATTCCCGCCGCCCACGGCGCTCTTCCTCCAAGGACTCGTAGGTCTCGGCATCCACTGGCTCTTCGCGGCCGGCGAAGTCGCGCACAAAGTGGACGATGTCGCCGCGTTCATGCGCCGGCAGGGCCTCCCACGCGGCTTGGTCAATTTGCTCGGCTCGCCCGCCGCGCGTGTCGGTGATTACGATGCGGATGGTTTCGATGACCTTGCCAGTCCAGGCCGGATCGGCGCTGTTTTGTCGCAGTTTCTTGACAGCGCTGATTCCGCCGGAAGGATCTACGAGGCCGGGATTGACCGGGTTCGCAAGGGACGCTCCCCCGGTTGCGGCGGCACTTTCAAAGAAGAAGGCACGCTGCCGGGTGTTGGGCCCTTCGTGGGGGACAAACAGCTCGAAACTGACCCTGCCGTCGTCGGTAAGCGATAGCGTCTGATTCGGTGCCAACAGGAGGAGGTACTTGAAGAAAGGATCGCCCAGTTCCTCTTCGACAAAGCGCACGGAAATGCCCTCTACGGGCACGGCACGGCCTAGATCGACTTCGACCCACCACTGCTCGATGGGATCGTCTGGGTCGGGCTCCCAGAAGGTGGTCGGATCGCCGTCGACGATGTGGGCCGCCACCTCGATGTTGGAACCAGCGCGGCTGACCCCGGGTCGCACCAGATAGTCGTACACGAATTTTTTCTGGGCGTCTTGGATGGGTTGGCCGAGCACATCTACTTTCAGGGTGCTATCCACATTGAGAATGCGCGGGTTTTTGTTGGTGATCACGACCGGACGGGCGATGCTGGGGTCGGAGAGGACGTTGTAGATCGAGCGCAGGCGTCGCGGACGCACTGCACCTGAGTTGTCGATCTCGGTCAGGTGTTCGGGTTTTTTCCAGTGCTCCCAGTGGCTGCGCCCGGTGATGACAATGCGGTCGTCAACGATGTCGTACCCTTGCTGGGCGTTGGCTGGCAGCCATGCCCATAGCAGGCAGTGCGCGAGGACCCTCCATTTTATTTTTACCACGATGGCACCTCCTTACAGGCGCTCGGCGAATAAGGCGACTTGGCTTTCGCGCTCGGCGCGCAGGCGTTGGATGAGCGCATCCATGAGCTCGTTCTGAAGCCTTGCTGCCAAGATGGCCCGCGCTTGCGCCCGCGCTTGGGCGAAGGGTTGGATGTCGCCACCCTCCTTGTGGAGCACCCGGAATACGCCAAATTGGTCTAGCACCTCTACTGGTCCACCCCATTCGCCGACCTCTGCGGCAAAGGCCGCGTCCACGAGTTGGGGATAGCGCGACCGCACCACCTTGCGCAGGTGCAGCGCGCCGTCGTGCGGGTCGCCGTGAGTCTCGACGTCCGGTCGGGCCAACAGTTCGGCGACAGTGCTGCCATTTGCGAGGGCTTGGCGCAACTTTTGGGCCTGCTCGCGGGTGGGCGCGAGGAGCTGGTTGATATGGACGGATTCGGCCGTGCGGAAGCGCGTCTTGTTGGCCTCGTAGTACGCGGCGACTTCCTCCTCGCTGGGTACGGCCTTTGTCGCTGTTTCTGCTTTGGTGAGCTGCTGCAAGACGAGGGCCTTGCGCTTGCGCTCGCGCCACTCGACGAAATCGGCTTCTCGATCCCATCCGCGCTGCTGAGCCGCCGCTGCTAGCAGATAGGCCGGCAAGAACATGGTGCGGGCCAGCGAGACGACCTGGGCGCTGTCTTGCAACGCGGCCCGGAAGCCGGCCGAGCGCAGGTCGTAGAGACATTCACCCAAAGAAATCGCCCCGCCGTCAAAGTGATAGAGCGGCAGCGCGGCGAGCGAATCGGCGAGATTCGGCTCGGCCAGCAAGGTTTGGAGACCCTCGTGGTCCAACTGGAGGCTCAAGGAGCGGCTCAGGGTTTCTACTTCGATTTGCAGGCGACTTTCCCACTTTTCGCGGTGCGCGGCGCGGGCGGCTTCTTCCGCGTAATCGGCCTTGTCGGCTGCTCGGTCTTCGACAAAGCGGTAGATTTGCCAGCCGCCCGCCAACCGCAACGGCTCGGCGACTTGGCCGACCGGCAGGGAGAGGAAGGTCTGCGGCGGAATGGCAAAGCGCTGCGCTTGGGTGCGCCCAATCCAACCGACAACGCCGTCGCCCTGTGGAGCGAAAAGGTCGTTGGCGGCAAAGCGCTGCGCTAGTTCGGCAAAAGGCTCGCCCTCGTGCAGGGCCTGCAATACGCGGTCCACATCTTGTTGCTGCCGCACCAGAATCCGCGCAAACAGCCGCTCGCGGTCGAAGCCCATATCGGAGAAGGTGCGCTCGACTTCCTCGGGCGTTACTTCGACTTGGGGCGCGAGCACTTCGGCTTGGTAGCGCTGGGAGAGCTGTTTGCGGACGAGGGCGTTTAGCTGGTAGCGGACCTCGTCGCTTTGCTCAATTCCTCTAGCACGGGCCTCTTGCAGCAGCAGTTCCTGATCGACGAGGGACTGTAGGTGGTCGCGCGCGGATTCGCTCTGCAAGCCGGGCGGCAAGCGCTCGACAAAGCGCAGGTATTCGGCTTTGGTGAGGGCCACGTCGCCGACTTGGGCTACGACTGGATCGTCTGGCGCGCAGCCAAACAAGGCCAAGAGGGCAAGCGAGCGCCACAGAGAGCGGGTAGTAGCGATAAACATGGTGTTTGATTTAATCAACGGCTAGGCGAGTGTCAAGTTTTTTGCCAATACGAATAACTGTATGTAATTCATGGCTTTACATATAGAGGAAGAACCTGTCCTCGTGGGACGGCACCGCAGAACTAGCCATCAAATCCCAAAGCAAAAAGTAACGCACCGCGCAATTCTTCTAGCTTAGCCAGCGAGAGGGATACAATTAAGGAGCCTATTTTACCCTTGGACACGGTCTGGATGTGATCCAGATTGATCGCACATTCTTTGGGCATTCCATCTCGTTGATACAGCAGTACTTCGGAGGGAATGTCCCGAATGGTTGACGTCACCGGTGCTACGGTGATTTCGCCCAGATATTTAATCGCCGAATCCCTAGTGAGAATAACAACGGGTCTCCTCTTGTCTGGCTGGGCGAATTTGTACCAACGAACCTCACCTCGCCGCATCACTCAGCCCACACTTGCTCGTCTTCCCAAGGACTAAATTCGCCTGATTGAACCGGCTTGCGGGCATATCCCTCCCGGTGCTTTTGCTCCTTTTCTTTTATTTTTTCATGTCTGAGAGCAGCGTATAGAGCCTCTCGCGCAAAAGCCGATCGCGTTGTACCTATTTTTTTTACGACCTTATCAACCTCCTCAATCAGTTCCTCATCGAGGGTCATTTGGACTGTTCTCATGTCTTGGTCTCCGGCATCGATCTCAATAGAATAGCTATTTTTATAGCTATAATCTATGCCACTTTGCCTGTCAACTGTGCCCGGCCACGTGAAATGACGCATTCAGGATCAATACATGCGGATCACGTTGCCCGTCATCCCAGTGAAGCCATCCACGACCAACCACGCCCCGCCCGAAGCAAATTGCCCGAGTATCACCCCCAAAAAGAACCAGCGCGTCGAGCGGTAGCCGTTCGGCCCCATGTATTTCAAGACGACGGATTTAATCAGCCAAGTGCCGAGGATCCAGGTGCCGCTGGCCACGTAGCCGATGGGATGCAAGGGCCACCACAGCAAGTGGTGACGCGCCCACAGCAAGAGCGCCATGACCGCGGCCCCCACCCCGTTCCAGAGCCACCCCAGCCAATAGGGGCCGGTCGGCGTCTCGATGAAGCGGGCGGCAAAGCGAAACGGCTCAAAGGCGAAAAGCCCGGAGAAATACTGGCGGTGCAGGTTGAGCGCCCCGTACTGGTAGCCCAAGTTCAAAGTTGCGTAGATCGAGCCCAAGAGGCCAATGACCAGTGCCGCCGTTAGCATCGCTAGGACGCGTCGCCGCCCGACCTTGAGGCCGTGCAACATGCGGATGCCATTGGCGCAGGGGGCCATCATAAAGACCAGCAGGTCGCCCGCCCAAGCGAGGGTAAAGCCCAGCGCCATCATCCCCGTCGCCCCCAGCGCTGATGAGCCGACGCCCGAGACCACAAAGCCCGCGCCCGACAGTCCCTCCACAGCCGACGAGAGACCCGCTTCGACGATCACGCGGGTGAGGGCGAAGAAGATGGCAAACGCCGCGCCGAGAAACAGCACCACCGCCCACCAAGGCAACCCCGTCTGCCACAGCCACAAGCCCATGACGACCGAGCCTACGACCAAGCCAACCACGGCCGTCCGATAGGAGAGCAACTCCCCGGCTGCGCTGCCGCCGGCTTTGGCCTGCTGCCACACAGTTTTTAGATGCCCGCGTGCCGTCCACAGCCCCAAGACGACCAGTGCAATCATCGCGCCCATGCTCTGGTGGCTTAACATGCCCGTGGTAGGACCGGCGTGGCTGAAGGCGTCGAGCTGTTCGGTGGTGAAGATGCCCAGCGTCGAGCAGGCCCATTCTTGAGCTTTGGCCAACACATAGAAAAACCACAAGCTGCCGGAGATCCCGGTGTTGATAAAATAGGCTAGGCCCATCATCAGGAAGTTGAGCCGGATGCGCAGGACAACCGCGTCGTGCCCCAAGGCTAGCGGCAGGTTGAGATCGACGCGCGGCGCGAATTCGTAGTAGTGGCTAAAGGAGTTGATCGTATTGAGGATCGCCGGCACGGCAAAGCCAGCCCACATGATTGGATTGAGCAAAAAGGGCTTTATGTGCGCGGGTCGCGGGCCGTCCTCAATCATCCCCAACGGCACTTGGACCAGTGGATAGAGCAACCGCTCGTGGTCCATCCACTGCCGCCGCATAATTACCATCGCGCAGATGAGCACGAGGTAGAAAGCGGCCATAAAGAGCAACCACCAAAAAAGCGGCTCGACCCAAGCGACCCAAGGAATGGATTCGCCTCGGGGGAGTCCCTCGTAAAACTGCTTGATCGCCACCTCGTCTTGGACGACCATCCAAGTGGGGATGTGGGGCACCAGCAGTTCCGCCCAGTTATTTTCTGGGGTTGCGTAGTAGAGCACACTAGAAATGGCGGGGAGCGCGGCACCGGTAAAGCCTCGCGATGGGATCGCCGTTGCCAGCATCATCATCGCGGTAATCAGCAGCAGTTCGGCGCGATTGAAGGCCCAATTTCGCCGCATTAGCCCCAGCAGCGGTTGCACCAGCGCGAGCAAACAGAAGAGCAGGAAAAAGGCCGCAGGTGTCGATGAACTCAGGCCCAGCCGGGTACCCTTGATCACGAATTCCCCATAGGGCAGGCCGACGGCGATCAGCGCGCAGAGTCCGAGGCCAGTCAGCATTGCCGGCAGGCGGATTGTGGGGGAGGGCTGGGGATCTGGGGGCATGGAATGGTCTAGCGGATGAAGTAGCGGGTGCGCGGCGAATTGGCAAACGTAGCCAAATCCGCGGATACCCGTCAATAAACGGTGGCGATCTGATTGCTGTCTGCGGGAAAAAGGGGGCCTATGCAGTGCACGACCGAAGAGATGGCCACGTCCTGCAGGCCCTGCGAAATCGAGCCCAGGGCGCGCCTGATCTCCAGGCCCCCTCAGAGGTTATAACTCAGCCCTGTTTGCGGGCGCAGACAATATAGCCCGTGCCGTTGAGCACCATAGGCCAGGTCGAGAAGCGCTCCATGTACTGGCGTACTGGAACGCTCACAAAGCCCATCAAGGTGTCGAACGGGGCTGGGAGGATGGAAAAGTCGAAATACCGGTGGGTGATTTTGATGAAGCCCTTACTGGCCAAAAACCGGTCAAATTGCCCAGGTCCGTGCATCCGGGGTATGAAGGGAAAGGCGTTTAATTTGCCTTTTTTGATGATATTCCTTTTCGCGTAGTCCATAAAGGCGAACAACTGCTTGTTGCGTTTGAGCCGGTCGATCAAGGGGGCTGTCCACTTCCTCACGGCGTAGCGGTTGGTAATGTTGATGATGAGTATGCCCCCCGGCTTGAGCACCCGATCTAGCTCTCGGGACCACTTTTCGTCATCGCTCAAATACTCGATTACCCCCGAGCAGATGATCAAGTCGAACTGATCCGGCTCGAAATCCAGATTCTCGATGTCCCCGACGCTGAAGTGCACTGGATTGGTCTTGCCTTTGACCTTGGCCAGTTTGCCGCGGGCGATCTCGATCATCGCGTCGGCGATATCGATGCCCCACAGGGACCAATTGCGCTGCATTAAATCGATCACGGTCTCGCCGGGTCCGCACCCTGCATCGAGGATTTTGATATTGTCGGCCCACTTGAGTTGTCCGACCATCTCCAGGACGTAATTGTGCCGATAGCGCAAGGGCGGATAGGGATCGTCGCGCTCGTAGAAATCGCGGTTGTAGTCGCCGGCTTCTCGCTCGTAGTAGGATTGTACGTTGGTTTCGTCCATGTGGGCCTTTTTCCGTCCGTTGGTGCGAATCCCAAAAGTCAATGCCGCAGGCGGTACAGGGCGTCTTTGATTTTTTGCTTGAAAAACCGGGGATGGTAATACTGGGTGCACTTGGCGGCAAAGCGCTCGATCGTATCGCCCGGCTCGACTTCGATGCGATGCAGACGGTACAAATCTCGTCGGGTGTTGGCTAGGCTCCAGCGAGTGGAACAAGCCGCCTCGTACCCACTGGACCGCAGGCAGTGAACTGCGGCTGGATGTATATCTTTGAGTTGGCCGAAGGGAAAGGAAAAATAGTCGACAGGTCGCTCTAAACGCTCTTCGAGTACGGCTTTGGATATCTGTAATTCGCGCTCGACTTCCCCTAGCTTCAACCGACCCAACGACCTATGGGACAACCCATGTGAGCCCACTGTTATCAGCGGATGCGCCGCTATCTGGATCAATGCCCCCCAATCCAAGATAGCCAATGGGATCGGAGAAATCGACTGATCCCAGTCGTTGTAGCGTCCCAGCCAATCGACCGGGACGAATAGGGCGGCGGGCCACTCGAAAGTCTCCAGCACGGGCAAGACCACTGTGCGAAAGCCCACATAGCCATCGTCGAAGGTAAGTACGGCGGTGTGCCGGGTCGATGCCCCTTGGCGCACCTGTGCGACGTATTGAGCTAATGTGATTACCTGTACCCGCTGTTCTTTCAAGAAACAGCACTGGGCGACTAGATTATCCCGGGCCACCGTATTGAAGCCGCTCGCATCGTCCACATTGTGGTACATCAATATCATAACGCCCTGGTCCCGGACGGCTCTCCGTGGGAGAATCCCCCGCTCCAGCCGGCCCACTCGATCTAATTAAGTTGGTCGGCTCCATTAGGGGAGTCAAGAGAATTGAACGGATCAAGCACTTGTTCCACAACCGCTCGAAGTGACGGTACTGCTGCGGTAGAGGAGTTTGATCTTGTTGCTGTCTGCGGGAAAAAGCTGCTAACTATCTGGACATCTGACGACCTTTTGCTAGACGAGGAGATATGGAGCGCAAAATCTACGCCTTTGGCATGGACGGCTTTATAGTCCCAATGATGAAGCGATTCGCCGCGGAAGGGGCTTTGCCCCACTTCGAGCGCCTGCTGCGCGAGGGTGCGGTCAACCAGACCCTTCCTTCCTTCCCAGTGTGGACCCCGACTAACTGGGCCACCCTTTCGACGGGGGCGCACACGGGCACGCACGGGGTGACGCGCTGGCGGGTGGAAGTCGCGCCGGGCC
>JAGWBY010000097.1 GCA_021295675.1 Candidatus Latescibacterota bacterium
ACCACAGCGTTGTGGCGGTGGCACCCAGGCCGCTCGCCGTCTTGCACCATCCCCTGCACCTCCACCGGAATGGCCGCTGCCTCGGCGCTGCGGCCAGCCAGCCAGCGCAGCAGATCGACGTGGTGAATGGCGTCGCATATCACCGGATCGGGTGTCGCCGGTCCCAACAGGGTCACCGGCTTGTTATACGTGGCAGCGCAATGCACCGCGCCGCCGGCCGCCTCGATGCGCTGCCGCACGGCTAGCACTTGGGGAAAGTAACGCCGGTTAAAAGACACCAGCGCCTTGCCCTCGCTCTGCTGGGCTGCCTCGGCCATCTGCGCGGTCTCGGCCGCGGTCATGCCTGGCGCTTTCTCCACCGAAGTGTGCAACCCGCGTTCCAAGCAATCGAGCACAATGGGCAGCAAGTGGCCGGGCATAGTGACCACGTGCACTACGTCCGGCTGGCAGACATCGAGCATCTCTCGATAGTCGGCAAAGGCGCGTTCCGGCCCCCATTCGGTCTGATTTTTTTGGCGCCGCTCCTCGTCCAACTCGGCAATGCCCACCAAGCGCAGCCGCGATTCTTCGGCAATCATGCGGAAGTGCGACTGGGCGTGGCCGCCGCAGCCGATGACCGCTACTTTTAAATCTGCCATAAGGCTTCCTTTCTAAGAAGTTGAGTGCCAAAGCTAAGTACACGACAGCAGAGCGGTATGGGATGCTTCGCTCTGCTCAGCATGACAGGGCCTCATGTTGTCATGTTGAGCAGAGCGAAGCGGAGTCGAAACATCTTATTCCTCGATGCCCATGCGTAAACTGTCGTGTATTAAGATAATTGCCAATATACAGTGCCGATTACTCCTATGCTCGTCCTTCGGCGACAAATTTGACAGAGGATTGTGGGGCCAGTATAGTGTTCAGTTCACCTCACGACATTCCAAAGGATATGCTCATGCGCGTCATTGCCGTCGGCTGCGAATACTCGGGCGTCAGCACCCTCGTCGATCAGGTGCATCAATGGGGGCTGAGTCGCGGAATTAGCCACCATCTCGACGATCATTTTACCATCCCCGATGCCTATCACCTCAGCGACGAGGAGCAGCTAGCCATGCTGGCCATGCTGCCGGCCATCAAGGAGCGGTTCCAGCGGTTCCAGATCGTCTATCACGTGCGCTTGCTGCACCGCTACCGAGACATCTTGTTGGGCGGCTTCCACATCGAGGAAAAGGTGTACGGCCCCCAATACTACTACCCAGGCATCGACATCAACATCCGCGAATACGAGCCAGACATGCCCGACGACACTATGCTCGTCCACCTGTACGCTGCGCCCGACACAATCCGCGCCCGCATGGCCGCAGCCCCACACCCGCACTCATTGGTCCCCGCCGCAGACGTTCCAGAAATACTAGATCGCTTCGAGCAAGAGGTGCGGGCCTCTTGGATCCGCCGCAAATTCGCCATTGACACCACCGACCTAACGCCGGCCCAACTGCTCGAAACCTTCCTCAACCGCTCCATCCCCCACCTCAGCCCTGAAGACGCCGCCACGCGGCTTTTGGCCCCTTAGCTTCTACCCATGACTAATCACAACACACAGAGCACGGAAATGACAGATTCGAGAAGGGACTTTTTTAAAAAGGCCGGCAACCTCACGCTCGGCGCAGCCGCGGCATCTATATGGGCCTCTGACAGCCTGCAAAAGGTCCACGCGGCCACTGAACGCCTCGGCCCAGCCTTGCCAGAGGCCAGTGCATTAGACGAACAATTCTGGTACAGCGTGCGCGGGGCGTTCAATTTGTCGCCCCAGTTTATCAACTTTGAGAACGGCTATTTCAGTCCGCAGCCAGAAGCCGGGGTCGATGAGGTGTGCAAAAACGCCCGCGCCATCAACGAAATCCCCTCGTTTTACATGCGGCGACAACTGGTGGACGACACCCGCGAGATGCATCAATTGCTAGCGCGCTTTGCCGGTTGCTCGGACGAAGAAATCCTCCTGACGCGCAACACGACCGAATCGCTCAACATCGTCATCATGGGCCTGAAGCTGCAACCCGGGGACCAGGCCCTGTGGGGAACCTACGAATACGGCAGCATGAAGGTCGCGTTTGAGCAGCGCGCCGCCCGCGAGGGCATAGTCAACAAAGTGCTCGACTTGCCCATCACCTCCATGGACAATGACGAGATCGTCGCGGCCTACAAAAAGGCCATCGCGCCGCGCACCAAAGTGATCCTCGTCTCCCACATCGTCTATTTAACTGGCCAAGTGCTGCCCGTGCGCGAAATCTGCGACATGGCCCACGAGCAGGGGGTGGAAGTCATCGTCGATGGTGCCCACTCCTTTGCCCATCTAGCCGACAAAATCCCCGACCTACACTGCGATTACTACGGAGCGAGTCTGCACAAGTGGATGTTGGCACCGCTGGGCACGGGCATCCTGTACATCAAAAAAGAAAACATCGACAAGGTGTGGCCGTTGTTCGGCGACGCTGGGTACGCCTCCGACTCGATCCACAAGTTCGCCCACATCGGCACGTATCCGGCTTACTTGCAACTGGCCTTGGCCGAGGCCATCCGCTTTAACCAAACCATCGGCTTGGAGCGCAAAGAAGCGCGCTTGCGCTACATCAAAAACTACTGGGTCAATCGCCTGATCGACGTGCCCAACATCGTCGTCCACACGCCCCGCGAGGCCCACCGCTCGTGTGCCATTTCCACCGTTGGCATCAAGGGGCAAGATCCCGCGGACGTTACCAATGCCCTGTACGACAAATACAAGATCTTCACCGTGCCACCGGGTTATCCTGGAGCGGTGCGCATTTGCCCGAACATATACACGACGCCCTATGAGTTGGATATGTTCGTCGCCGCAATGAAAGAACTAGCCGCCGCCTAACGCGGCACTGTCCAAGCCTTCGCGCTATTGTCCACGCTCATCGCCCGCCTCTAATCCCCGAGCGATGTCCAAATTTTCCCTAAATCCCTGGTCATCTGGAGCCAAGCGCACCGCGCTGGCAAACGCCGCTGCAGCGGCCGCAAAGTCCCGGCGCATCAGGTGCAGGTTGCCGAGGCTGTTGTACGCGTTGGCGTGGGTTGAATCCGCGGCGAGCGCTTGGGCAAAAAGCTGCTGGGCCGCGGCGAATTGCTCTCCGCGCAAATAGATGTTGCCCAAGTTTACATAGGCCGCGGCAAAGGTCGAGTCGAGTTCAAAGGCGCGGCGATAGCGCGCAGCGGCCTTGGCGAATTGGCGACGCTGGCCGTAGAGTACTCCTAGGTCGTAGTGGCGGCGCGCGTCCTTGGCCTCGCTCAAGAGCGTAAACTCCAAACTCTTGATCATCTTTTCCTCTTCTTCGAGGTGCGCAAATCGCTCCAACACCTCGCGGCCCTTTTCCCGCTCGCCTAAGCGCATATAGACCTGCCCCAAGTCGTAGTGCGGACGCGCCCAAAACGGGCGCAGCGCAACGGCCCGCAGCAAAAGACCCTCGGCCTCTTCGTAGCGTCGCTCCTCCACATACAAGGCACCCAAACCCGCGTACGCGCCCGCTTGGGTCGTGTCCGTGCCAATCGCCTCGGCAAACGCAGTTTTCGCTGCCTCGCGCTCGCCGCGCTTGACGTGAACTCGGCCGAGATGGTACCAAAGCTCATAGTGAGTCGAATCTACCTGCAAGGCGCGCTCGTACAGGTCAGCGGCCTCTTGGTATGCGCCCTGCCGGATGTGCAGCAGGCCCAAAGCATTATACGCGGAAATGTACCCGGGGTCGCTTTCCAATGCCTGGCGGAGCGGCGCGTAGGCCGCCTCGTACTTTTTTTGCCGAATGTACACGGCACCGAGCTGGTAATATGCGTCCGCGTAATCCGGCTTGAGTGCTATGGCCTTTTGGTACGCGGCCTCGGCTTGATCAAGGGCATCGGTCAAAAAGTAGGCATTGGCCAGATTGTAATAGACTTGGGGCGCGTCGGGCATTTGCGCGGCCGCTTGCTTGTACGCGGCAATAGCTGCTTGGAAACGCCCGCCTTGGGCGTGTTCAAGCCCCTGCTGGAAATACGCGCGCCCGGTAGGCGAGGACGGCTCCGGCTCTTGGCAGCCGATAAGCAGCAGCGCTAGACACGAAGCCCTAATCATCGCGGCTCCTCTGCAGTCAACACCTGTCCAGCCAACACTCCTTCTAACCGCTGCACCTTGCCGCTGGGCCAGCGAATTTCCACTTCGTCAGCCTGCGCGCTGGTGCCGAGACCAAAAAAGACGCGCGGGTCGTGGCTCGACAGATAGCTGCCGCCGCGACGCACCTCCCGCACTTGCACCCGAGACCCAGTGCGGACGCGGATGCGCGCGCCGACGCCATCGCGATTGCTCGTCACGCCTACCGTGCGGACGGCCAAGTAGTTGCGCTCGCCGCTTATGTCATTGCGCAGAAGCGAGGGACGCGCATTGATGTGGGACACCGCAATATCGAGGTCGCCGTCGTTGTCCCAATCGCCCAAGGCCATCCCTCGGCTCGACTGCACAGCGCCAAGCCCGGCCGCGGCGCTGATCTCGGCAAATCCAGCCGCGCCGTCGTTTCTGAACAATTGGTTGGGCTGCGCGTACGTGGTCTCGGCGAAAAGTTCCACATTGTCGTCGATGTGGCCATTGGCCACGAAGAGATCCTCATCGCCATCCAGATCCCAGTCGAAGAAAGCCGTGCCCCAAGCTAGGTACGCCAGCGAGGACTTGCCCAGTTTAGCGTCCGTCGTCCGGTCGCGGAAAAACCCTTCGCCCTCGTTGTGGTACAAGGTATTGGTCTCCAAGTAGAAGTTCGTCACAAAAAAATCAAAGGCCCCATCGTTGTCGTAATCGCCCACGGCCACACCCATGCCGGCTTCGGATTGGCCCTCGCTATTGTAGGAAACTCCGGCGATCAAACCCGCTTCCGCGAAGTGACCGCCCTCGTTTTGGTAGAGCAAATTGGGCGTCCCATCGCCCGCGGCGAACAGGTCCAAATCCCCATCGAGATCCCAATCGGAAAAAACCGCGCCCAACTCCCGCGCCTGACCCGCAGCAAAGCCCACTTCTGCACCGACCTCGGCGAAGCGGCCGCCGTCGTTGCGGTAGAAAGCATCCCCTTCGGGCGCATAGGTCCACGGCGCGCAATAGACTCGGATGCTATCCTGGCGAAAACAGGCGCGGTCCGGGTCGGCGCGGAAGTCCAGATAATTGGCCACATATAAGTCCAAATCGCCGTCGAGATCCCAATCGCCGAAAGCCGCACCCGTACCAAAGCCCTCGTCGCCCACACCAGCGGTGGCCGTAGCGTCGGCAAAGCGACCGTCGCCGCGGTTGCGGTAGAGGATGTTCGCGCCGTAGCAGGTGATGTACAGGTCTGAGTCGCCATCGTTGTCGTAGTCAGCGGCCACCACACCCATGCCACACCCGGAATTCCCCACGCCGGCCGCTTGCGTCCGCTCGGCAAAACGGCCGTTCCCTTCGTTGCGATAGAGCGCGGCCGGACCCGCAACATTGACCCAATACAGGTCGAGCCAGCCGTCGTCGTCATAGTCAAAAAAGGCCACGCCCGACCCCATCGTCTCGGGCAACTGCTTCTGCCCCTCAGCCCCATTGCGGTGCTCGAATGCAATGCCAGCCGCCGCGGCCACATCCACGTACCGAGGTTGAGCGGTGGCGTCCCCCGTCCCTAGACCAATCAGCAGCGCAAAAACCCAGCGCATCTGTCCATCCTGTCCATCCATGTTTTATTTTTTGCTAAGAACACGACAGTAGAGCGGTGTGAGATGCTTCGCTTCGCTCAGCATGACAGCATGGGGCGTCATCACCTGTCATGCTGAGCGGAGCAAAGCGGAGTCGAACCATTGGATTACTGTCGTGTACTTAGTTTTTTTGTAACCCAAGATACCGGCTCGACAAGCGACCTACAAGGCGGCAGAAAAATCGTCCATGCGTCCAACAAGTCTCTACCTACGGCTCGGCCTGTTGTGGCTAGCCGCCCTAACCGGAGTGGGGGCCTTTACCTTCCACTACGGAGAGGGGCTGTCCTATTTCAGCACAAACCCGGACGCGTGTGCCAACTGCCACATCATGCGGCCCCAGCTAGATTCCTATCGCAAATCCAGCCACCACGCCACGGCCACTTGCGTCGATTGCCATCTGCCGCGCAGTTTCTTGAGCAAGTATCTGGCCAAGGCCGAAAACGGCTGGAATCACTTCCCCGAGCCGATCTTTATCAACGAGAAAAACAGCCGCATATTACAGCAAAACTGCCTCGCGTGTCACAGTGCCTTCGTCCACCAAATCGTCGATACCGAAGCCGTGCGCTGCGTCCACTGCCACCGCACAGTTGGTCACGGAGAATGGGTGGGCTTGGGCGGCGCAGAGGACATCCATAACGACGAGTAGCTTATGTCTGGCAAAATACCTTATAAAGCCATCGCCCTTTTGGCCTTAGTCGCCTTGGCCAGCGCGCTCGTCACCGGGCTATTGGTCAACATATACGAACGCAAGGCCGAAGCGCGGCGCGGCCCGATGCGCCTCGTCGAAGTCGGGGAGGACGACACCGACCCGGCCCATTGGGGCATCAACTGGCCGCGACAATACGATAGCTACAAGCGCACGGCCGAGGCGACTCGCACGCGCTTTGGCGGACACGGCGGCAGCGAGGCCCTACCCGCGCAGAAGATCGAACGCGACCCCTGGCTTAGGCGGATGTTCCTCGGCTACGCATTCTCACTCGACTACCGCGACCGGCGCGGCCACGCCTACATGCTCTACGACCAAGAGCAAACCGAGCGGCAATCCAAGCCCCAGTCCTCCATCATGCCCCTCTACCGACAGCTTGGCGACGGCGACGCCACTGCGGGCTTTGAGCAATCCTACGCCTACTCCTATCGCGAGCTAAACCAGATGTTGCACGACACCGGACACGCCCATCCAGTATCGTGCGTCGATTGCCACGACCCAGCGACCATGCAGTTGCGCATCACCCGGCCCGGATTTATCCAAGGCATCCAAATGCTGGCCGAGTCCGACGCCCCAGTCCCGCACCTACCCTCGCTCGAACGCTGGCGGCGGGGAAGCCGCGACCACCCCTACGACCCCAATGCGAGCGCGAGCCGCAACGAGATGCGCTCGTTTACCTGCGGCCAGTGCCACGTCGAATACTACTGCGGCAGCGGGGCGAAACTGACTTTTCCCTGGGGCAACGGGCTTAAGGTAGAGGAAATGGAAGCGTTTTGGGACGCCATGACCTTAGACGATGGGAGCGAGTTTTACGACTACGTCCACCAAGAGACGGGCGCGAAAGTCCTCAAGGCCCAACACCCGGAATTTGAACTATGGAGCCAGGGAATCCACGCGCGCAGCGGCGTCTCCTGCGCCGACTGCCACATGCCCTATATGCGCGACGGAGCCTCTAAAATCTCCGATC
>JAGWBY010000098.1 GCA_021295675.1 Candidatus Latescibacterota bacterium
GTCCTGCTGCTGGTAGATTTGTCCAATCCGCGCCAGCTGAGTTGCGCGGGCCGCGTCGTCGGCTAGGTGCTCGAGGACCGCCAGTCCTGCGGAAAAGTAAAAGTGCGCCGAATCGAGCCGGCCCTCGTCTAGGTGGATGTTGCCGATATTCGTCAGGCCGCCGGCTTGGCCGCGCAGATACTCCTCGTCCCGGTAGAACGCGAGCGCCTCTGTGAAGGTCACCAGTGCCGAATCCGTCGCTCCCCGAACGAAGTAAACTGTGCCGATGCGGTCGAGATCCCGCGCCTGCCCAAGGCGATCACTAATCCGCCGATGTATATCCCGCGCCTGCTTTAGAAAGCCTAGCGCCCGCTCTGGATCACCCTGCATGAAATAGGCCGCGCCCAAATCGCCGAGCGCTTGGGCTTCGCCAGCGGCAAAACCGCTCTGCCGATACAGCGCCACCGCATCTTGGTAGCACACCAACGCCGAGTCGAGACGCCCTAGGCGCTGATGGGCTTGGCCCAGATTGCCCAGCAAAGCAGCTTGAACGTCTTCTCTTTCAGTAGCTTTAGAAAGTTCCAGCCCCTTGGCCAGCGCCTCCCCGGCCCTTTCATACTCGCCATCGCACAGCAGCGCGACTCCCGTATTGAGCCAGACCGCTGGTGAAGGTCGCCTCGCCGCAGCCTGCAAATAGCTCACAGCCGCATCATCGCAACGTCCCTCGTCGAGATGATCTTCGCCCGCAGCAAAGTGCGCCCGCGCCGCAGCCGCGTCTTCGCCCGCTGCCGCAAAATCGACTCGCGCCGCCTTCAGCATCACCAGCCCATGCGGACTCTCATAGAGGACGAGCGGCGCTTCTTTTGCGGATTCGCAGGACGCGAACAGCGCGAGCAGTAGGACGCGATAGATCACTAGAAGCCCAACCGTTTGCTGAAAGCGCGGCTAGCCGCGTCTTCCTACTCGGATTCGTCTTGGCTCAATACCGACCGGCTGTCGAAATGCACCACTCCAAAACGCTGAGGCACGTGGAATTGCGGCTTGAGCGTCAAGGTATTAGACCAAGTGATGTACTGCAGATTAACTGCGCCGCCCGTGCGGTACAGGTTGAGGCGCCACACATCGCCGGCGGTCGGAGGTAGGCGGGGAGCGTATGGATCGAAGACGGCAAAAGGAAGGGCGATCTCAGCGGTCCAGAGCGTGTCCTGATCCGTCTCTTGGTTGAGTGTGCCCTCAATGTCGATGGCCACCTGCACGCCCTCGCCGTTCCATGCGGACGAACGATCGGCGTGCGGCGAGCGGTCCAGAATCGTGCCCAAGGCGTTGAATTCAAAGTTGAAATAGCTGGTGACTTGGCTGGTATCTGGGGCGATGAATACCTCGACGCAATCGTCGCGCGATACCGGACTGTCGCGCTCCGTCAGGGTCGCCGAAATGTGCGGATCGTGCGCAGTGAAGGCGACGTACAGATGCACATCGTCCCACAGCAAGCGAGCTTCGGTGCGATCCTTGGCTCCTTCAGTCCACCAGGGAAAAGAGAACTGGTCGATGACTTGGGCGGCCTCCCAGGAAGACTCGTCGAGGTGGCCATCTACGACAATAGGTCCGGCGGCGCGGAGGATCGCGTGGTGTGGCAGGGCATCCTCGGCGGGAGCGACGGAAGCGGCAAAGACTAAGCAAAGGATGGCGATGAGATAGCGCATGGGATTCCTGTTGATCGCTGCAGAAGCTGCTCAGATTTTCTCATCCTCGGTGGCCAAAACGACCTTGTCGACGTCGAGCCGCTTGGCAACCTCCATGACCTCGAGCACAAGACCGTGCCGGGTCTTCAGGGTCAAACTGCGAGTCGTCTCTTTCTCGCGGGCGAGCAACGTTGGAAGTTCTGCCATACTCACTAGCTGGCGGTTGAGCTCCATGGCACCCGCCTCGTCGATTGAGGCCACCAATTTCTTCTCTTCGATGATGGTAGCCTGACGGGCCTGGGGCAACTCCACCTGCAGACTGTAGGGCTGCTTGAAGACCGTGGTGACCATGAAGAAAATGAGCAGCAAAAAAACGCAGTCGATCAGCGGCGTCAGGTTGAGGTTTTCATCCTCTAGGTCTTCCAATATGGAGGTCCGCTGCATCACTAGGGGGCCTCCTCTTTGGCGAAAGCTATACCCGCGACATCAGCCGCTTTGGCCGCATCCACCACCAAGACTACGTACTCCTGGGCAACATCGACGTGCCCCTGTATGATGATATTATCGTTGTTGGCCTCTTTCATGGCCCGCTTGATCCGCTCGACTAGGGCCTTGGGCACCACGTCCTCGCCGCCGATCTGGATGCGGCCTTGGGCGTCGATGTGGATGTTGATGTCTTTCTTTTCCTGCTGTTCCGTCGCCTCGCTCTGGGCTGGAAGGTCCACGTCTAGCCCCTTGGAGTGGATGAAGACGGTGGTGACCATAAAAAAAATGAGCAACAGGAAAACACAGTCGATCAGCGGCGTCAGATCCGGGCCTTCCTCTTTGGTCAGGCTTTCTCGTTTGCGGCCAAGCACCAACGCCATCAGCCGGCTGCCTCCCCGTCCAATTGCTCCTGACCGACCACCAGCAAGGTGTTGACGAAAGCCAGACCATAGACTTCGAGACGGCTGCGGTGGTGGTCGGCGCGCCGGGCCAGCGAACGGTAGGCCACGATGGTGGGGATGGCGATTGCCAGCCCTGTGGCCGTGGTGACCAAAGCCTGCGAAATGCCGCTAGCCACCACCTTGGGATCGCCCGTGCCGGCCACTGCAATGGCCTTGAAGGAGGTGATCATGCCGAGGATGGTGCCGAATAGACCCAGCAACGGCGAGATATTGCCGATGGTATTGAGCACCACCAGATAGCGACTTAGATAGACCTTGCCGGCTTCGTCCGTCTCCAGCACGAGCTCGTCCTTGAGGTCGGAAAGTTCCTTTTGCTCGAGCAGAAAGCGGGAAAGGTCTCCAGCACCGGCCTGTCCAGCCAAGCGGACTAGGCGCTCGTTGGTGGGACGGAATTCGCGACGTTTGAGCATGAGGGTGTCAAAGCGCTTGAGCAAGGAGGCAAAAATAAAACACAGAGGGCCTTTGTGGTCGGAGCAGTACTGGGCAGCAGCTTCTTGCCCCCGATCCGCCAAGGCTCTTTCCGCCTCTTCGAGAGTCTGTTGAGCGGCCTGCTCGTCGGGAATGCGACTGAGCACCCAGACCCTTTCTAGAATGAATGCGAGTGAGAGAACGGCACACAGTCCCAAGGGAATCATCAGGATGCCGCCGGCTAACAGGGTTTCCATAACGCATTCCTCCCGCAATGAGTTGTACAGCTCGTTAGACTCGATATAGAACGCGCGGGGCCGTGCGAATTTAACCGCTCCAGCGCACGGCCGATAATATACTTCGCCTCTAGCAACATGCCAAAGAAACATCGGACCTGTTTCCTCTTATGTCATAAAAACCCATTATCAAACCGCATAGAGAAATACTTGCAACCGCATTAGCCTTTTCTTACAGTTTTGGCTAATCTGCAGAATTTGGTGTGCTGGCGTGCTCTTTCTTTGAGAGGTCCTATGACACCGCTGCTCATTGTAGGCACTTTGCTGGGTCTAGTAGTAGGCTCGTATTTCGTCCCGACCCCGGACGAAATACAAGCTTCTTTTAAGCAGGCACAGAAATTCTACGCCGCCGAAGACTACGAGCAAGCCATCGCAACCTACGAGCGCATCAATGCCATTGAAAGCCCGCTGCTCTACACGGCGGAAATTGAGGTCGCAGTCGGCGAAGTTACGGCCCCAATCAAAGAAATCGCCCTCTACCAGACAGGTAATAGCTACTTCAAGCGCGCCCAAGAATCCCAGCGCCGTGCCGCCTGGGAGCGCGACCTCGAACGCCAACGCCAACTCGCCGAACGGACAGCAGCCGACTTTGAGGAAGCGGCCGCCTACTTCCTCGCAACCGAAGCCCAGACTACCTCCCCGCAGATGCGGGAATTGGCCCGCAACCGGCTGGTCAACTGCCTCTACGAAAGCGGTGATTACCAGCACACCATAGAAGAGGGCCGAGCTTTTCTGCAAAAATATCCCGACAGCCAATACCTCGACAACGCCCTCTACAATATCGGCTGGGCCCATTTTGAATTGGGGCAGTACCAGGAAAGCATCACCGCCTTTGAGGAATTGGGGCGACACTTCCCCAAAGGGTACCGCGCAGACCGGGCACTTTTCCAAATCGGCGAAGCCTACTTTCTGCAGCAGCGCTACGATCAGGCCACTTCCTGGTATCAGGAGGTGGTTAACCGCCAAGACATCGACCGCCTCAGCGAGCGCGACCTGCTGAAGATGCGGCGCGAGAAAATAGCCGGCCTAGTGGATGAGACCGCGCTAGAATTGGCGGCCAAAGCCCAGATCAAAATAGGCGATTGCCTCGCCCAAAGCGGGGATTTTGCCGGTGCCGCTACCGCCTATGGCAAGGTTATAACCGCCTTCGCCCAAGAACAAAAACTGGTAGCCGAGGCCTATATCCGTCTAGCCGATATGTACACCCAAGGCGGCGACGACCAAGCGGCGGTGCGCACCTACCGCGAGGCCATCGACGGTAGCCGCAATCGCATTTTTCAAGCCAGCATGCAATCCCTCCTAGCCGAACACTACTACGGCCTTGGCAACTATCAGCGCGCCATCGACGAATACCAACTCTACCTAGATGCGTACGGGGATGTGGCCAAAGCCGCTGGTCTGGCATCGCCCTGGTCCCTTTACAAGATCGGGCGGGCCCATTACGAGTGGGCCGAAGTCCAGCGCCAAGCCGCGGCCGATGAAGACGCCCGCTTGGCCTATGCACAGGCGATCGCCGCTTACGAACGCATTGCCGCCGACTACCCCAGCAGCGAACTATCCCTAGCTGCTACTCCGTTTAATATCGCCCTGTGCAACCAGATGCTCGGTGCCCTACTAGGCAGTGCTGAGCACACTGCTCAGGCGCTGGAGTTCTATCAAGAGATCGTCGAAGCCGAGCAAGACCCGGACTACGTGCGCAGCGCTCTTTTCCAATTAGGCCGCATCCACTACCAGCGAGAAAACTTCGAACGGGCCATCGCCGCTTACGAGTCCATTCTGCAAAAATACTCCGAGTCCCCGCAGCGCCACCGGGCCCGTTTCGAACTGGCTTTGTGCTACCGGGATTTGGGCCAGCCCGGCAGGGCAGTGGAGCTATTCCGACAGCTTGACCACACTTCAAATTTGTTTTCTAGGGCCATGCTCGAAACGAGCAACCTGCTGGCTGCGGAGGGCGATTTCTCGGAGGCATTAGAGGCGCTAGAGGCAGGCTTGACGGCCAGTACCGCTAAAGACGAACAGGCCCGTCTCCACTACATGAAAGGGCGCACCCTGATCGAAACGGAGACATTCGGTGCCGCAGTGGAGGCGTTGGGACGCACCATCGAACTAGCCGACGACGAGGAGGTGCGCCGGGGTGCCCTCTACGGCCGCGGCGTAAGCCTGCTCAAGCTCAAGCGCTATCAGGAGGCGACAGCCGACCTAGAAGCGCTGCTGCACAGCGACAACGAGGAATTAGCAGGAGCGGCCCAGCGCATGCTTGGTCTGGCCCATCTCGAATTAGGGCGGGAGGAAGAAGCCATTGAGGACTACCAAGCCCTAGTAGCGGCGGCAACCGATTCGGTCGAGCGCGCCGAACACCTAGTGGTGCTGGCCGAACTTCACTACAACCTAGAGAAATTTGACCAAGTTGAGGCCCTATGCCGGCGGATTCTCTCCTTGGACTTGCCCGCTGTGCGCGGAGAGCAACCCTATTTCCTCCAAGAGAAAGCCTACTTCCTAATGGGCGACGCCCACGCCTCGCGGGGTGATGCCCAAGCGCTAATCAACACCTACCAAAAGGCACTGTCCCGCTACCCGGACTCCTATTACTCGGCCGATATGCGCTTTGCTCTAGGGCAGGCCCTATTCGAGCGGGACGATCTCGGGGGAACCGTGCGAGTGCTCGAAACTTATCTGCAAAAAACGCCCAATCATCGCAACCGCCCTTACTCCCTCTACTATCTGGGCTATGCCCATTTCAACTTGACTCGGTTCGAGCAAGCCGCGGCCGCCTTTGCCGACCTAGTCAGTTCCTATCCCCAAAGCGAGCTGGCACCCGACGCATTGTTCAGGGCCGGGGAGGCCCATTACAACTTGGGACAATTCGAGACAGCGCAAGCGCATTACCAGCAATTGCTCGAAATGCACCCGCAAGCGGATATGGCCGACGATGCCCTCTACAATCTGGCCTGGTCCCATCTCAATATGAAACGGGAGTCCCAAGCCATCGCCGCCTTCCAAAGCGTGGTTGCCGACTACCCGGGCAGCGCTCTGGCGGCCAATGCCCAGTTCACCATCGGCGACTTTTACTACAATGAGAAGGAATACGACAAAGCCCTACAGGCTTACCAAGAAGTCCTCCGCCGCTTTCCGAGCAGTCCGGTGGCGCAAAAGGTTCCCGAATTAATAGATGACCTGCGCGAAGTAGTGGCCTATCTGCGCTACGCCGAAGTCGAAGCGCTCTTTGCCCAAGCCCTTGAAGAGCAGGACCCGGCCCAGTTCCGCCAGGCGGCGGCTGGCTTTGCGGAAATCGCGCGCGACTATCCCGGCACCGAAAGCGAGATTGGAGCGCTGAGTAATATGGGGGTCTGCTACGAGTCATTGGGGCAGTGGAAGGAGGCGGTGCAGGTTTACGACCAGGTGCTCAGTCGCCTAGCCGACGAGCAGGCCGAAGCCCATCGCTTTGCCCGTATGCACAAAGAGTGGATCGAAACCAACCGCTTATAGGATTACCATGGCCGCTCAAATCGATGCCAAGCGCTTCGCCACGCCGACGGACGCGCTCCGTTTAGAGGAATTACTGCGCCGTCAGCGCAGGGTACTCTACCGGGCGCTGGCGGTAGCTATTGCTCTGTTGGCCATACCCGCAATCTACCTAGCTACTAGGGAAGAAGAAAAAAAAGCTCCCAAACCCCCGCTGATGCACCTAGTGGTGCGCAAGCCGCGCCTGACCAAAGCCTTTGAGTTTGAGAAACGGCAAATCCCCAAACGGCAGATGACCCGCCAGGTGCAGGCGGCCAAGCCGCAAATCACCCGCAAACCCCAGATTCGCCTCCCCGACCTAGTTGGCAAAATCAAGACCTTCCGCTTCGGCGTTGCGAGTGGTGCGGACCTAGGCTTAGAAGTGGTCCAGCCCGAAGTGCAGCGCGTCGCCATCAAGAGCCCCAAAGAGCCGGAGAAGCGCATCAGCATGCAGGAGGAATTTCTCGACTTGGAAGCCCTCGATATCGGCCGCTATAAGGGACTGGTGGTCCAAGATCCGACCGACAAACAGAACATCACTGGCTTCGTTTACCTAGCTCTAGCTTGGGGCAACGACTTCAAACCATCAACCCAGCGGGCCATCTTCGAACTAGTCGAAGCCATTAATGGATTTACCCAAATTCGGGCCGAAGTGGACGACCATCTCTTCCTCGATTCGCGTGCTATCTTCCGGGCGCCCTTCGTGTACATCTCCGTCGCCCAGCAGGAGATCGCCAATCTGGGCGACTATTTGCGGCAAGGAGGCTTTGTCATGGTCGAGGCCATGGGCGAGTTGGGACGGGATGCCGCCACCGAGTACACCCCGGCCGAAGCCTCGCTGCGGGAAATGCTCAAGGCTTCGCTGGGGCGGGATGCGCGCTTCAAAGTCATCCCCAACGACCACCCCATATACTACAGCTTTTACGACTTCGACGATGGCCCGCCACCAAAGCGGACTCAGGATAGGCTCGTGTTCGGCCGCGATTTTCATCCCGAAGTGCCCTTTCTAGAAGGCATTTTTCTCGGCGAGCGGCTGGTGGCGATCTTCACAACTAAGGAATATGGACGCGCCTGGGAAAAGGAGTTCCGCAATGAGCCACAGCTACAAATGGGCGTCAACCTAGTGGTGTTCGCCCTGACTCAGCAAGGCTCCATTGCCCAGCAACAGATCGATTTCTACACGGAGCAAAACCAATGAGTAAAGAGGATAATAGCGCGATGGGACGCGGCCGATTGATCTGGATTATTGCTCTGTGCGGTCTGCTATCGGGCTGTTTTCTCTTTCCCACGGCCGTCAAGCGCGAGACCCTGCTGTTGCCGGTCGTCGAGTCCGCGGCAACGGAAGGGACCTATAGTCTGCAGGAGGATGGCGCTATCTCTTGGGAACTGGCCGGTCTGCGCCTCGAGGTAGAACACATGACCGACGCCAAGCTCAACGCCCTCTTCCCCGACGAGTCGGGGCGCGGCAAGTACTCGACCAATCCCTACACCTACGGCGACTGGATCGATACGCGCCTAGGTTATACGCCCAACCGCTTCACCGTTTTCAAGGTCACTATTTTCAATCGCACTCAGCCCAAAGTCATGCTCGACCCATTGGCAGCCGTATTGGAGACCGACCAAGGTCAGTTCCTGCGCGCCTACGGCATCACCTCGTCGTCGCCCTATGGCAATTTCGAAAACTACTACCGCTCGCAGCGGGGTCAGAGCGGCAACGAGTTCTATCGCTTTGAACTGCGCATGGGCATGGTGCGCAGCTATTAAGAGCGAGAATTACGGCGGTTTCATCGTCTTCGATCCAGTTTATCCCGAAACCGAGGAAGTAGTGTTGACCTTGAAGGACTTCGTCTTGCGTTTCGGGGCTTTTGACAAACCCGTGGAAAAGCGGGACCTGCGCTTTGCCTTTAAACACAAAGTGGAAGATCGCGTCGTGCAAAAAGGGGCAACCAGCGGCAAGACCGCCGAAACATTGATGATTTCCGAAAATGGCCCCAGCCGGATCATGGGTAACCTGCCCGGTGAGCGCACCCGCAGCCTGAGTGCCATTCGGGCCGTGGTGCGGCAGCGTTTGTCAGGTCTCAACCGCTGCTTCGTCGAATCATTCGACAAAGGAGATGCCACCGAAGGCGCAGTGACCATGCGCTTCACCATTGAGGTGGGTGGAGCCGTTTCCGAAGCCAAGGCCACCAACTCGAGCGTGGGTAGCCAAGCTGTGGGCCAGTGCATGCAGCAAGAAATTATGCGGTGGGCTTTCCGGCCCATTGATATAGGGGCACTGCAAACATCAGCGGCTAGTGCCACAAGTGGAGAGAATGGGCTGGCGAGCGGTCCCGGAGCGCGGGCCACAGCACCCCGATTGACGCCACTGCCTGTATTGGTGACGTATCCCTTCACTTTCAAGGTGGAATAGTGCAATCCAGCATATTCTTTGCAACTTTCTTTTTGCTAGCTGCGTGCGGCCAGGAAGAAGTGCCGCTGCTTGCGGTGCACCAGATATTGAACAAAACCGGAGCAGCCCTAAAGGAGCGCCTGGGCGAGCCGGATTTCGACTTTGCGCGCTCCGAGAAAGTAACCACTCTACAGTGGAGGGATGCGGATGGAGATAGCACCTATGTTTACGTGGATTTGATACACGGCAACGCGTCTTATGTGACCTATACATTCAAAAAGATGGACCCCTTTGATACGACCGAAGCCCTGCGGCGCATTGGCCTGTCAGTGCCGGAACAAGAGCCGGAACACGTATGGGAAAACGGCTCAAAGCGCTGGAAGCCCTTCGGCCAATACCACCGTCTAGTGGTCAATCCAGTTACCAAAATCGTCACTGTAGCACAACGAGAAATAGCTGAGCAATGAAAGTCATACCACCGGTAGTAGGTCTTGTTCTGGCGGTGCTCTCGCCCGCGGTTGCGGCCGAGTGGCAGATAGCGCAGTGGGACCAAGTCGTCTACTACCGGCTTACTTTCAATGTGGCTGAAGCGACACCGGCCGCATTGCGTCTAACCGCGGTCAATGAATACGAGGTCTTCCTCAACGGCGACGCGGTGGGTAGCGATGGCGACTGGACGACCGTAGAGGAACTGGCGGTCGAACTGCAAGGCGGAGACAACCATCTAGCCGTGCGCGTGGAAAACTGGGACCAGGGCAACGGCAGCGGTCTGATCGTCGAAGTGGTCGCCAGCGAACAGGTGTGGCTGAGTACTACCAGCGGTCTGCAAGAGGTCTGGCGCTGGAGCGGGGACCCCCAGCAAGGCACCGACTGGCTAACGGCAGATGTCGGCGAGATAGCAGGTTGGACAACAGTGCAACGCGGTTGGCTGGAGCGACACAGGCTTTCCGGTTGGGACGACACCCTCGGAGCGGAAGTAATTGCCGGCTATCCGGGGGGCGTTGACGTGGGCGGCGACGGGCTGAGCTTGCGCACAGTCGAGGGCGAAAACCTCGCACTTAGTCAGTCGGCAAATCGACCGGAGGTATTTGACGGCCAAGCCGAAAGCGTCTGGACAATCGAACCCGACGAACTCAACAGCTTTGCCCGCGTCGATCTCGGCATCCAGCGCCTGCTCGGCGAAGTGCGGGTCTTTACAGCCGGAACGAATGCCGAAGATTTTGCCGCCAACACCTTGCAGGGGTACGCCGTCGAGGTCAGCAACGACGGTTTTCAGTGGCGCGAAGTCGGCGCCATTCGCGGCATTGCCGATTTTGCGCAAACCGCCGTCGCCTTCGAGCCGATTTTCGGCCGCTTCTTGCGCGTGGTCGCCACCGAACTCGATCCACTGCGGCGGGCCCGCATCGCCGATATCCAAGTGACCGGGCAGGGAGTGGCTCCCGCGGGTACGTTCACTTCGGCACCGCTGGATCTGGGCTTGCCCGGCCAGCGCAAAATCTACAACCGCTTCCGCTGGACCGGACAGCGGCCCGCAGGCACCGCCCTGAGCATGCAGTTCCGCACTTCGAACGACGGCGTCTCTTGGAGCGATTGGAGCCCTGAGACCGATGCCTCAGAAGCCGCTCTGCAGGTGCCCGAACCGAGGGATTTGCTGCAGTACCGGGTCAATTTCTCCACTGATTTCGAAGACGTCGGCCCGCGCTTGGATAGTCTAATCATTGCTTTCTCCGAGCAAACACCCGCCTCGGCCGCCCGCGTCCGAGTGGAACCGAACAAGGGGGTGGTGGGGCGCGAGACCGAATTCGTCTACCATCTCGAAGTCGAATTCGACGAGGGCGATTTAGGCGTGGAGCGCATCCGCATCGATATGCCGAGCTTGGCCGAGGTGACAGAAATTGTGCCTCCCTCGGGGATGGAAATCGCCCGCACCACTATTTCAGGAGACGCGCTGGAGTTAGTAGGGGCCGATCTCTGGCACCAGTCCGGCCAGTTGCAACTGCGTTTCAGGGCGCGGTTGCTGACCAACCAGTTCGCCTTTTCGAGGCAGCTATCTCACTCGACGCCGAAGAGGACACTGCCTCTGATCCAGACACCGGTGTCGCTTACTCTTGGAATGTGCGGGCGCTCGACGCGTTTGGACCTATACTGGACCAAGTTCGAACGAACCCGCCCGTTTTCACCCCCAACGGCGACAACATCAACGACCATACCATCATTGAATTCGTCCTCTCCCGGATCAGCGTGCCACAGGAAATAGACGTGGACATTTTCGACCTAGGAGGCCGCTTGGTGCGTCAGCTAGACACCGGCTCGCTGCGCGGCGGCCAATACGTGCGCCCTCCAGCCGAAGGCGACCCTGCACTCAGCCCAGGCTTTTGGGATGGTCTTGCCGACGACGGCACTCTGGTGGTGCCGGGTCTATACCTAGTGCGGGTGCGGGCCCAATTGGACCAGGGCGACAAAATCGCCGTGTGCTCCGTAGCAGTGATGTACTGAGATGCGCTACTGTAAAACAACCTGCCTGCTTTTGCTGGTGCTGATCGGCTTTTTTGACCGGTCCCACGGCCAGTACCTCAACCGCGAATACTATCCTCTGTGGGCCAACGAGGATTACGAGAACTACGCTCATTTTTCCTACCGCGATATCCGTCTGCGGCGCCTAGCGGGCGGCTTCTTCCTCGACGAAGAGACGCGCGTTTACGACCCCTTCGGCTTCACCCTGCTCAACGGTGCCGATCTCTACCGCACCCAAGAATTCCGCACCATTTCGCCCTTTGGCGGCAGCATCATTTTCAAAGACGACGACTACCGAGACCTTTTTCAGAATCTGGTCGTCGTGGGGTTCATCGGTCATCCTCGGCCGGGCCGTGGAGGCTCGCTTCAAGCCCATGATGTTGTCGATTAACCGCATGAATGGCATCCGCTGGGACTCCAACTCGCAGCGCAATCGCTTCACCATCCTCGGCTCGCGCATTTCCGAACCCCTGCGCAATTTCGCCTCTGCGCGGCCACTCGACTTTGTGACCTATCTCTTCGGCGGACACTGGAAAACCCAGATCGGCAGTGTCTTGCAATTTGGCGCTTCGTACGTCAACACCCATATCACCGACACCTTGCTAGGACGCCGGGAGGGATCTTTCCGCAAAGGCGCTTTCCCCACCAACTTGATCACACCCGGCGAAGTCTTTCTCGCCATCAGCGATGATTCGCCCGCCGATGGTGTTGGTGCCCAAGTCCACGATGTACAGATGATCGTCCGGAAGTGCGCCGAATCGTCGGCCTCGTGGCCCTAGGCAAAGAGCGACGCATGATTCCCGAACGCCTGCGTTTGGAAGACGTGCCACATCTGCGCCGTCGGCAGTCCTGGCTACCGCACGCCGTTGGTTTCGGCAGTCTTTTCGGTTCGCGCGGCGGCCTGTTTAACAATGCCGAATCAGTGGAGCTAGACGGCGAAAATGTCCTCCAAGCCGACGGCGACGACGTATTGCTGTTTCGCTTTGTCGTGCCGCCCGAGGCCGAACATATCTCCTTTAGAGTTCTAGCGGCCAACGACTACGCCATCGACCTAGGTGCCCCCATTGGTCGGAGCGGCGTGGTCGGCTCAGTCTGGGAAGACTGGCGCAATGTGGTACGGGCCGCGGGCAACGTCCGCAACGGTTCGAATATGGGATGGGTTGAGTTCGACTACGGCTTCCCCTCGGGTCTGGAACTCTACGGTGCTAATCTCGAACTGGATCTGCTCGGCTTCGAAGTGCGCGGCGACCTCAATACCAGCACCCACCACCTCATCTTTCCCGTCCAAGAAGGCCGACGGCACAAGCGACCTGTAAGTGCTTATTCGCTGCAGGGCAAGCGCCTGTTCGCAAACTTTGCCGTGGGCTGGGAGCTGTTTCGGGTCCCACCCCAATACCGCACCTCTTTCACTTATTTCGACGAATTCATACCCGCCCTGAAAGAATTCGAACTGGTCGACGACAACGACGATTTGGACCCTTGGCCCGATTCCTGGGAACACGACGATCCCCTAGACCTGCGCTTCCAGAACGACGTCACCGAGGCGGCCATTGAGGTCAAAGAAAACCTCTTTCCCGGCTCTCTGCGCGACGTCGGCTTCGGAGTATTCCCCGGCCTAGACGACAACGGCGACGGCATCTTCGACACCAATGTCAACAACAATCTCCTGCCCGACTACCAAGAGCCCTTCCTCATGTACTTCGTCGAGTCCGAAGACTTCGTGTACGGCGACGATTTCAACAACAACGGCGTGGTTGACTCACGCGAAAACGACAACAAACCCGACTACCCGTACGAGCGCGACAGCAAAGGGCAGCATGTATTCTTTACCTTCAACCCCACTTCCCAACTCGGGTTGCGGCTGGGCGGACACGCTATCGACCAGATTGCCGGATCAGGTCGCAATCGCTCCCTGTACGCCAAACTCGAATACAGCCGACCGCTGTTCCACAATATCCACCTAAAGCTGCGCCACCGCAGCAAGCGCGTGCAGGACGATATTCCCGACCCGCTCTATCAATACGTGTCCAACCCGCTGCTGCGGGGCCGCTACGAAATCGGCTTGCGCGACGATCCCTTGCGTTATCGCAACAGCCATGCCCATCTGAGCTATGTGAAATTCGACTACACCGGCGTCGATCACTTGACGCTCAACAACACTTGGCGCTGCGAACTCAACCACCGCTTTGCCGATACCTTTGACGATGGCCAGACACAAAATTCGGGCAATGACTGGTCTCTGGCCCTAGTAAATCGGATCGACTACGCTTGGCAGCCGCGCCAGAAATTGACGCTAACTCCCATGCTCAAATGGACCTATCACCGCTCCGACTCAGCGCTGTTGGGCGACCTAGTCGACGAGACCAACCTAGCGCCGATCGTGCGGCTCGATTTTTTCTTGACCGAACGCACCACCATAAAGGCGGGCATCCAGGGCTTTCGCCGTGGCGCCCTCCAACGATTTCAATGCTTGGCACTATATCATCGGCTTGCAAAACAACAGCAGCTACACTGGCTACCGGATCAGCATGAACCTAGGACTGCGAAAATCCTTTACCGACTTTGTCCACTCCAGCACGACGGGCACAGTAGAAACTTCGGAGTTTTTCCTGCAGGTGAGGACGAATTGAGTCCATGCTAAAAGCGATCTCAACAGGCGCGCTTATAGCGGCCCTAGCAACGACGGTGCGTGGCGAAGGCGATCCCAGACTGCTCGAGCCCCATACCACGGGTGCCCGCCTAATGCTCTACCGCCCCGGCCTGCTCACCTACGACAACTACGGCCTAGAGGGCTACCGGACCT
>JAGWBY010000008.1:0-14450 GCA_021295675.1 Candidatus Latescibacterota bacterium
GTTGGGGTATCAGTGGAACCAGTTGGTGTTCGACTATGCGTATGACATTGGTTTGGATTTGACCGAGACCAATGGCGCGCATCGGTTTTCCTTTGCATACGAATTCTAAAAAAGAAGTAAAGACCCTGATGAGAAAAGGCCGTCCCCGAATCGGGGCGGCCTTTTTGTCTATTCTACTATGTCTTCGTCCACATCCGTCACCAAGGTGCCTATGTCTTGGCCGCGGCAGATGCGCTCTATGGTTCCCTGGTCAGAGAAGTCAAAAAAGTGCATGGGCATCTTGTGGTCGCGCGCCAACAGAACGGAGGATTGATCGGCGATGGTGAGGTTTTCTTGGATGATCGTGTTGTAGTGCATCCGCCGGTACAGCCTCGCTTGGGGATCGGCATGGGGGTCGGAGGTAAAGATGCCGCTGACTTGATTCTTGGCAAAAAGCAGGGCTTGGGACCGCGTCTCAATCGCGCGCTGAGCCGCGGTGTAGTCCGTAGTGACGTACGGATTGCCAATGCCAGCGGCAAAGATGACGATGTAGTGCTTCTCTAGGTGGTGAATCGCACGTAGCCGAATAAAAGGTTCGGCTACCGTATTGATGGGAATAGCGCTCATCACCCGGACCTCGACATTGGATTTAGAGGTGAGAACTCCGCGCAGCATCAAGCTGTTAATCACCGTGCCCATGGTGCCGATGTTGTCGGCTTCGGCCCGTTCAATGCCCCACTGACTGGCGAGCGTGCCGCGGAATATATTGCCGCCGCCAATGACGATGGATATTTCGACTCCACAAGAGTGCAAGTTGAGGACTTCGTCGGCAATGTGCTCTAGGGATTCGGGATCGAAGCCCACGTCGTGCGGGCCGGAGATGGCTTCTCCGCTCAGCTTGAGTAGGACTCGCTTGTATCGCATAGAGGTCAGAGCAGCCGCCCCTTTTCGATTGCGTGTGCTTCTGGATGGGCCGCGGCCAATTCCTCCACTCGACCGACGAAAAGCTCGACTTGCTGGGTGGCCGCGCCCGTGAGGCGACGACTGTGGGAGATCGTGGTGGCGATCTCCTCTTCGCTGAGCGGAAAGCGAGAATCTGCGCCCAAGCGATGCGCCAATTCGCTGGTACTCTGGCCTTGTTCGCGCATGTCGATGGCCGCGGCTAGGGCGTGCTCTCTAAGTGCAGTGTGGGCTTGTTCGCGGCCGGCACCGCGTTGGATGGCTTCCATCAGCAGCGTCGTGGTGGCGAGGAAGGGCAGGTAGCGGTCGAGATCGCGAGCAATTACTGCTTCATAGACGCCCATATCATCGAGGATGTGGAGCGTGGTTTCGAGCATACCGTCAAAGGCGAAGAATCCATCGGGGAGGGCTACGCGGCGCACGACCGAACAGGAGACGTCCCCTTCAAACCACTGATCGCCGGCTAGTGCGCCCAGCATGTGGACATAGCCACCGAGGACGACCTGCAATCCATTGACCCGCTCGCTGCTGCGGGAGTTCATTTTGTGCGGCATGGCCGAAGAGCCGACCTGTCCGGCGGCAAAGCCCTCGGTTAGCATGTCGTGGCCGGCCATTAGGCGGATTGCACGGGCCAGATTGGCAATTCCTGCCCCGAGTTGGTAGAGGCAGCTTAGCACCTCAAAGTCGAGGCTGCGGGGATAGATCTGACCGACGGCCCCTAGTTCCCGTTGGAAACCGAGGTGGTGCCGCACTTGGGCTTGGAGTTGGTCGAGCTTGTCGGCATCGTCGTCGAGCAGGGTTAGTTGGTCGACGGCTGTGCCGACTGCGCCCTTTAGGCCCCGCAGGGGATAGCGTTGGACAAGCTCGTCGAGGCGGTCAAAAGCGATCAGCATTTCTTCGCCGAACATGGCGAGGCGTTTGCCGAGCGTCGTGGGTTGCGCGGCCGCGTAGTGGGTCCTGCCAGCGACAGCGAGCTCTTTCCATTGCAGTGCTCGCTGGCCTAGGCGCAGGAGGAGGGCTACGTATTTGACTTGCATTTGCTGTAGGGAGCGGAGAATCTGGTACTGCTCGACATTGTCGGTCAGATCGCGGCTGGTCATCCCCTTGTGAATGTGCTCGCAGCCGGCTAGGCTACAGAATTCTTCGATGCGCGCTTTGACATCATGCCGCAAAACGGCTTCGCGGCGCACGATGGATTCGAGGTCAACTTGATCCTTGACGCGCTCGTAGGCGTTTATGGCTGCGGCGGGCACATCGAGCTTTAGATCGCGCTGTGCTTTGAGGATGGCAATCCACAACTCGCGCTCGAGGACGATGCGACCGCGTTCAGACCACAGATCTTGGATCGCCTGGCTGGCGTAGCGCTGGGCGAGGACGTTGGCGATGGCTGTAGGCATGACGTGATTTATCATAAGCATTGGGCATCATAAAAGCCAATGGGCGTTAGATTAGCCCTAGCCACCGCCAATAGAGCAGGTTGAGCGGACAGAGCAGAACCAAGGATGCTGTGGAAATAAGGCCTTGAGCGAGGATGAGCTGCTGCATGGAGAGTTGCCGAAAACCATAGGCCACCATGAAAGGTGCCGACTGGTAGGGCAAAAAGGCCAAAGTAGTTGCCATCGCCACGCTGAATGCTGCCGGTAACGGCGCGACTCCGTGCTGGGCACCTAGCTCCATCAGAGGGATGGTCGCCACACCGGCTACAGCGGCGATGTCCATTAGGAAATCGAGCGGCAGAGCGACCAAACAAAGCGATAGGTGCTTGCCCAGCCAGCCGTATTCCTCCAACGTCAAATATTCGCTGCAAGCCGCGATGAACAGGTGGTTAAATCCGGCCTCGTCCAAGGCCTGCCCCAACGAGAGCAAAGAGACAATATAGACTAGGAGGGCGAAACGCACCTTGACTAAGTCGCCAAAACGGAGCAGTCCCCAGCGCGGCCAGAGGAACACCACCACTAGGCCCAAACCAATATAGACGGGTTGGATGTGATGCAAGAGGTCCGTGGCCCACAAGCCCACGCCCGCAAGGAGAATGTACAGGGCGCGTCGCTGGACGCGGGTCAGTGGAGCGCTGCTCGGGGAAGGAGTTCGCTGAATGACATGGCCGTCGAGGTGTCGGCCGAAAAGCATCCAGATCACACCGAGCGATACTAACGTTCGCAAAAAGCCGATGACCGGAAACATCCAATACAACCAAGTGGCCCAAAATATAGGTGTGCCTTGGGTTTTTTCGTATTGGCCGGCCAAGACCAAGTTGGGGACAGAGCCAGTCAAAAGCCCACAACCGCCAAAATACGTGCTGCAAAGCAAGGAGAGCAGGACAGCGGCCTTGAGATGCGACGATGGGCGAATGTGTAAGCGCTCGACGAGGGCGATGCCAATTGGCATCAAGAACAGGACGCGGATTACCCCGGACGGGATCAGAAAAGCCGTCACTAGCCCGAGCAGGTGCAATTGGCAGAGTAGGAAGAAGGGGCGTTGCGACAGACGGGACTGAAGCCAAGATGCTAGTGCGTCTCCAAGGCCCGTTTTGGCTACCCCTAAGCTCAGGGCCATGCCAGCGAGGACGAGCCAAACGGTCTTGGAGAAGAAAGGGGCTAGGCTCTGCTCGAAGCTCAGCAGGCCAACAGCCGCAATCAGGGCGAGCACCCCCACCGAACTCAGCGCGATGGGTATGGGTTCGGTAGTCCAAAAGACCAAGGCAAAAAGGGTGATGCCAAGGGCGTTTTGCACTGGGATAGGCAGCGCAGTCAGAGGGGCGGCAAAGCCCAAAAGGAGGGCCGAGGTACCCAATAGTAAGCTCACCCATTGTTTGGGCGCTAGCTTGGTCAAAGAAAGTCGGCGGAGCAAGGGACCTTGTGGGGCTTGAGGTGGAGGACAAAATAAAAAAGGCCTGAATTTTGGAAAGAGCGGCCCGAGCCTATTATCTTGCATAGAAGGTACATGCAATGGCTCAATTGAAATCTATCCGCCTGCGCTTAGACAAGCCTTTGACTGGGCCGTACGACCGGCTTTTGCGCCGCCCCGGTCCCGAAGTCGCCGCACTGGTAGCGGGCGAGACAATGGCGATCATTCGCGGCACGCGGCTGCTAAAAGCCATGCCCTTGTGGGAAAGCGAGGCCGCGTGTTACTACGCCAAAGACAAGGCGGACACCGGCTGGTCGCCGAAAGATTTTAGGGACGCAGAGCAAGCTGAGCACTGGGCAGAGAAAGGGCTGGTGAATTCGCTGGCCGTGCCCATAGGCTACTTCAAGGTGCCCAATGCCGCTTGGGTCGGTTCGCTGGCGACCGAACTGACGCCGTGGACGGCCCAAGCCGTCGAAGCATGGAGGGCGGGGATTGAGCGAGATATTTGGCTGACGGTGTTGAGAGTGTATCGCTGTGCGCCCATTCAACCGAAATTATTGCGTCAAACGGGCCTGCACCTGCGCGTCCGGCCCTTTGAAGTCGAGCAATTACAGCCGGTCGTTTTAGAAAGCGAGATCGAACGGCGAATGGAACAGGTACAAGAGGCTGTAGAGCGGCATGCTCTCGGCGGGACCCGTGTGGGCGCAAGTTACGACGCCCAGGCCTTCACCGCGGAGACTGGCTACGGTGACGATCAGCTAAAGGGCTGGATTGACCAATGGCGGCGCAAGCAGCAGCTCATCCTGTACGGCCCGCCCGGCACCGGCAAGACGTACTTGGCTGAGCGCCTAGCGCGCTATCTGGTAGATGGCGGCGGTGTTAGCGAACTCGTGCAATTCCACGCCTCGTACGCGTATGAGGACTTCGTCCAGGGGATTCGGCCCCAAGAGGTAGAGGGCGTACTGCACTACGAATTGGCCGCCGGGCACTTTCGGCGGTTTTGCGCCAAGGCGAGCCAAGCCGGACAAAAACCCTGTGCGCTGATCATCGACGAAATAAACCGTGCAAACCTCGCGCGTGTTTTCGGCGAGCTAATGTACCTGTTGGAATACCGCCACCGCTCAATCGCGCTGGCCGCTGGCGGCCCCGAATTTTCGATCCCTGCCAATGTCTATCTCATCGGCACGATGAACACAGCCGACCGGTCGATCTCCTTGGTTGACCAAGCCATGCGGCGGCGGTTCAGCTTTATCCGACTGCGGCCCAACTACCAGCTTTTAGCAAATTATCTCGATAACAGGGGCGTACCGCCGGAGAAATTGGTTGCACTGCTAAAAGAGGTAAATCAATCCATTGGGGATGAGGACTGCGAGTTGGGCATTTCTTTCTTTATGGTGGCCGATATCACAACAGCGCTGGCGCATATTTGGCAAGGAGAAGTCGAGCCATATCTGGAGGAGGTGTTTTTCGATCGCCCGGACCAGATGGCGCGCTTTCGCTGGTCCAAGGTCGCCGGGCGCTTGCAGGATTAGGCGTGCGACGCTACGAGTTGATCGAAGAGGAAGTGGCCGCGATTCCGGCTGCCGAGCTTGCGGTCGAACAGGCCCTACAGTTGCATGCCCAATATCCAAAAGAGCTGGAGTTCGGTTTCCCCAGCCCGCTCAATAGCCAGTGTTATCAGATCAGGTCGCGGGGCTATGTCGGCGTGGTGCCATTGGGCGCAGATGCTGCCTTGGAAATCAATCCCAAAGTACGCTGCTCGCTGCTCATGCCCATGCTAGAATACGCCTATCAGTTGCCCAAGATCAGTGAGCACAAGGCCCCGGCGACCATGGGGGATATATACGAGTTTTGGGCTGAGGTGCTCGCACGCAAGGTCTTGCAACGGGTGCGGCGTGGGCTGTTTTGGGATTACCAAACTCGCGAAGGTCCCAGTCGGTGGGTGCGGGGGCGCATGTACCCCGAGCGCAGTGGTCTAGGCGTCCATCCCTACTGTCGGTTTGCAGAGCACACGCCCGATATCATCGACAACCGCATCTTGGCCAACGCGCTGTACGGCTTGCGGCGCTTTGCCTTCCGCCGCGAGAGCGTTCGGCAAATGGTCAGCCGGGCTTGGTGGACGCTGAGCGAGCTAAATTACCGCCATATTCGCCCCGCAGATTGCCTCGGCGTCGCGTACCACCGGCTAAACGAGGACTACCGACCCATGCATGCTTTGTGTTATCCCTTGCTCCAACAGCGCAGTCCGGCTTGGGGGCTGGGAGCCGAGGAAGGGCTGGCGTACCTGCTGCACATGCCGACCTTATTCGAGCGGTTTTGCACGGCGTTCATCGACCACAAGCTCAACCACAAGGTCGAACTGAAAGCTCAGTATCACACGCGACTGAAGGGAACTGAGCGGCTTTCCTTTCGCTTGGATATGGCCCTGTTTTCAGCGGCAACCGGACAGCCGCTGGCGGTAATAGATGCAAAATACAAGGCCGATGGTCCCGTGGAAAGCGATGTGCAGCAGGTGGTGGCTTATGCGGTGCAGCTAGGCACGAGCCGGGCTTTTTTGCTCTATCCCAGCAGCGATGTGGACGAGCAGTTTGAGGTCGGCCCAGTGATCGTGCAAGCACTCGGGTATAATTTCGCAGCCGAAGATATAGAGAAAGCAGGCCAAGACGTGATCCGTAAAATAGAAAACGTCATATAATGATTAATATGTAAATAAACAAAACAAAAAAATCTAAGACTCGACCAAAAACAAACTCAAATCAGCCCAGTAAGTAATCACGACCAAGCAAGCCAACAAGATCAACAGAAAAGGCAGGGAAACGCGGTAGAGCCGGTGTACGGGCTGTTCAAAGCGAATGCTGGCAATAAAGAGGTTGAGTCCAACCGGCGGCGTTGAGTAATCCCGAGATGAATGGGGTGAACATCGTATGCTTCGGCGATGGGCAGGATCAAGGGCACGACGATGAGGAGGGCGGAGAACATGTCGATCATACAGCCAACCGCTAGCAGAAACACATTGAGAAGAATCAAGAACAGCAAGCGGCTGCTGATGTGAGTCTCTATATAGGCGAGCAAGCGCGTTGGAATTTCCGCATCAATGAGGTAATTGGTATAGGCCATAGCGGCAGCTAAGACGACGAAAATGCCGCCGACGAGTACCATGCTCTCGCAGATGATCTTCGGCAGTTGTCCAATGGAGATCTCGCGGCGAATTAGCACTACCACCACCAAAGCGTATAGGGTGCTCAAGGCCGCAGCTTCGCTGACGGCGATTATGCCCCCGTAGATCCCTCCGAAGATCACCACTGGCAACAGAAGCTCCCAACTACAAGCGACAAAGGCCTGCGGTAATTCGCGCCACCCGGTGGAGTGCTCGGGTGCGGCACAGCGCCGTCCTTGGAATAAGCTGTAGCAAGACAGGGCACCTACCAGGAGCAAGCCGGGGGCGATGCCGGCGATAAAAAGCTTGTCTACCGGCGTCTCGGATACAATGCCGTAGATGATCAGCGGCAAACTCGGTGGAAAGAGCAATCCCAAGCTACCCGAAGTGGTAATCAGCCCGAGGGAAAACGAATCGGGCAGGCGCTGTTGGCGCAGAGCAGGCAATAGCAGCCCACCGAGCGCGACAATCGTCATCCCCGAAGCCCCGGTCAAAGCCGTGAAGAGAGCACAGACGATAATGGCCATAATGGCCAATCCCCCTGGCAGCCAGCCGAGCAAAGCTTGAGAGAATCGCACCAGTCGAGACGCTGCGCCGCTTTCAGCGAGGAGAAAACCCGTGAGGGCAAAAAGCGGAATAGCCGTTAAAGTCGGCGTTTCGGCCATCCGGTACATCTCGATAAAGACGACCGTTAAATCGATCTCGGCGATGGAGAAGTGCAAAATGGCCATCGCGCTGATGACCACAAAGAGTGGGACGCCGGCTAGAGCGGCTAGGGTGGCTAGGAGGCTGCTCACGGGCGGTCTGCCGGAGTGCGAAGGCGTCGCCCGCCCTGCAAGAGGAAGCGCAGCGCCATCAGGCCAAAGACGAGGGGAAAGCACAATTGGGCGATCCAAGCGGGGACGGCAAAGAAAGCCACCGTGCCGAATGCTCGTTCGTCGAGCACGAAGCGCCCAGCGATATAGGCTAGATAGGAGCAAAGCGCGGCGGCAAAAAGGTCCGCGCAGCTCAAGACAATAGCTCGCGCTTGGGCAGGTAGCAGGCGCAACGCAGCGTCAATGCGGATATGCTTGTCGAGCCGGGTGGCCACCAACGCGCCGGCTAGCCCAATCCACAACACAAGGTGCCGCACGAGGCTTTCAGTGCCCAAGAAGGTGATGGAGAACAGGTTGCGCATGAGAATCTGCCCGCAGGTCAGCACTAGCAGGCAGACTACCAAAAGGACGAGAAAGCCGGTCTCAAGGCGGTGGAGGAAATGCTGACCGCTCAAGGGGGAGTCCGGCGGAAGTCTTGGAGATGTCGCGCTATTTGCTCGTGGGCCTCACGGGAAAAGGCCCGGCCTACAAGCTCGGCTTCGGAACTGGCGACGAGGCCCTTGAAGGTCTCTATATCCTCTGGGTTCACCTCGACTAGCGACAGGCCGTTGGCCTGCAACACGGTCATGGCCTCGTCGTTTTCTCGGCGGTTGCGCTGATTCAGATCGGCCATGTGCTGCCGAGCTATGCGGTGGATGTGCTCGCGATCTTCGGCGGGAATTTTGTCGAAAGATCGCTTGTCGATCAAGAGAGCGCCTAGGGTGTAGTTGATGGGCAGTTGGGTGACGTATTTTGCGCGGGTAAACCATTGGAGGACAATGGTCGCCGCTGGCGAGGCGTACACCACATCGATTAGGTTAGTCTGCAACCCGAGGAGGACATCTGGGATGTTCAGGGGAACCGAAGTGACGCCGGCTAAACGGAAAAGCACGGAGGTCAGCGGTTCATCGGGTAGCTGCCATACCTTTTGGGCGCGCATGTCCTCGACAGTAGCTATGGGTTGCTGCGAGAGAATGTGGACAAAGCCGATGTCGGCCCAACCGAGAAAGACATAACCCCGTTCTTCGTATCCCTGTCGGTAAAAGGCATCCATTTTCTCGAGTACGCAATCCACTTCGGCATAGCTATCGAAGAGAAAGGGCATTTGCAGCGCGAGCACATCGGGCAAGGTCTGGCTGACGCCTTGCCCGCCAAAATTACCGCCGTGGAGCTGGCCGATGCGCATTTTGCGCAAGACGACTTTCTCGTCGCCTTGGACGCCGCCGGGATAGATTTTGAACCCCACGTTATCCCCTGTCTCCCGCCGCACATCCGCATCAATGGTACGGAGGACATCGGCCCAGCTGCTACCCTCTGGGGCTAGGGTCGCAATTTTGAGGAGGTGATTGGGTTGAGCCGCAACAGAGTTGGCTATGAGTGCGGCGACGACCGCAAAAAGTCCTTTAAAAGAAATCATCGGCTTGGTCTAAGAGAATCTGCGCCTGTCTTTGGGCGGCGATGTTTTGCAAGGTAAGCTCCGGTACGGCGTCTGCCGAACTGGTTAGGGCTTGGTTGAGCAGGGACTCGTATAGCTCCCGGTCAAAAGTGATCCGAGCATAGAATTTGGCCTTGGCAACGTACACCATGAGTACCTGTCCTTTGCTGATGGCCACGGCTCGGTCGAAGTGCTTGGCGGCCTTTTCCGGGTTGCCACCCAACATCGGCGGCAGGGCGGCGTAATAGGACCCCAAGAAGACATGGGGAGTCCCGTATTGAAAGGTCTCGTCTTGGTCCACGATCCACTGCATGAGTTTAATAACTTTGGGCAATTCGGCCAGCGCCGCCATGGATTCAATGTTGGCACTAATCCAGGCTCCCCAACTCGAAGCGGCCCAAAATACGACCGGCAGGTCTGAAGCCTCTAGGTCGTCGGTGACGCGGATATATTCGGCATACGGCGCTTGGAGCAAGCCTGGTTGGCTAAGGCGCAGGGCGAGGGCTTTGAGGCCGTTGACCTTGCCCCGGTGGTACAGGTGCTTGGCCCGTTCGGGATCATCGACTTCGACCAAAGTGGCGTAGGAAGTATATATTTCAGCAGCACTTAAGAGCAATTGCGGATCTTGCGGATTGGCCACCAGCAGACCCTCTAATAAGAGCAAGAAGGTCGGCACGCCCGAGGCGACCAAATCCAAGTCGTCGTGCCGGGCCGTGGCCGCACTGACGTCCTCTATCAGGGATCCCACCAGCGCAGACTGCAACCTAGCGGCGCACCCAAGCGGGCCAAAGGTGAGGGTCGCCAGCAAGAGCGTTGTCAAAAGGTGTTTAGCTACCATTCAGACCCGAAAAATCGGCTAAGAGGGGTTCCTCGTTGGTTTTCTAACCCCTAAGTCCGCGATTTTTGTCACTGTCCATCTGTGAAATAATCCTTGGTGCCTTTGGCTTGGACTGCGTCGCCGACCCGGTCCTCCTCGGCCTTCGTCGTCTTCAGCACAGGCCGCAAAAATCTCCAAGGCACTAGCCAAGTCCTCGCCGCGCGCGCGATAGACAGCGGAAAAAAGCGTTAAATTGGCGTTGTAGCGACGATAAGATAAGAGTTGCGCATTGTTAAGTTCCCACCGTAGGAACCCATCGTACTGGTTGTGAATAAACTGCGCCTTAATGAGGGCGAAATCGCGCTGGCGCTGGACAAAAACGACTTGCCGGTCTCGCAGTACAACGCTGCGGGGCAAGTCCAATGAGTAGAGGCTGTCGAGTGCAGCGACGGTCTCGGCCATGAACCGCCGAAAGAGAGCGGCATCCGCCCGGCGTGCCTCGGCCTGTTGCAAGAGTGGGGTATCAGTGCCGAAGTGCTGCGCCAAGAAAAGCAGGGACCCTTGGCGACCGACGAAGGTTGCCAAGCTCTCGTTGTAATCGGTCTGCCCTGGGGCATACACGAGGGCATGCGTCAGTTCGTGGAGGATCAAATCGGCTAGTTGATCGGGCGCGTAGCCGAGCATTGGACTGAGAATTGGATCAGAGAAAAATCCCAAGGTGCTATAGGCACTGACTGGACGGACAATGGCATCGTACCCTGCGGCGGCGAGGGCATCGCGCTGCTCGTCAGCCAAATCGCGGCGAAAGAAACCTTTGTAGGGGACCTCGCCGACGAACGGAAAATCCCAAGTATAGGGTGAAAAGCGGTCGGGTGGACAAGCGCTGACATTCCAACTGATCGGACCGCCGCCCGTATCGTAGAAAGTCGTGTACTGATCGTCTGTTTTCAGCCCCACGCTTTCGGCGTAGCGAAGGATGGCTTGGATCAGCTCCAGTTGTGTCCGAGTTTGCTCGGCTAAATCGGGGCGGACGAGGAGAGTTTGGACTGAAATGCGCTTGTACACCACGCGGCTTTGGCCGCGGGCTAGATGCCAATAGTAATCGAGATTGCAGCCATAAATGCCCAATAGGCCAAGCCCGATGAGAACTCGAAATAAAAAAGGCATCCGCGGCCAACAGCCACTTGTGCGTCTTAATAGGAGAGCGAGCCAGCCAATCTAGGGTTTGTTGGCGATCTTTTCTCCATCGAAGATCACATTGCCTTCTTTGTCGAGGACGCGACCGTCGCTGGTAAACTCATACTTCATGGATTGACCCAAGGTCAGGTGACGCTGTACTTCCTCTAAGTCTTGGTATTTCTCGATTAGCTTTTCAATCGGCCCCTCAAACGAAGTCTGCTGCCACTTCGGTCGATCCTTGTTGTGGGCGGCCCGCTCTTCAGCCGTCATAATGGGCAGGCGCTCGGCAGCGGGGGTGAACCGCCCGGCCATGGCCTGTTGGCGGCGATACTTCTCGTGGCGCTTCTCCGACTCGGTCAGCATTTCTTCGGGAATGGCTTCGAAGCTGGTATCTTGGTCAGCTCCTTGCTCCCGGCGTTTTTGCTGCTCTTCTTGGACTTCGCGCGAAAGGCGCTGTTGGCGTTCGTGGTCCAAGCTAGTGTCGGTCCCTAATTTCCGCAGTACATGTCGTGCGGCCTTGTTCATAGGAATCGGCTGCCTCCCTGAAAATTGCGTGCAGTGTGTTCAAATTAGCTAGCGATAAAAAATATAAGGGGGGCGGGTGATTTGGCAAATCCAAATGACCTTAGTTATTATAAATAGACAAAGCGAATGCTCTCAATGCCTAGGGGCTCAGACCAAGGCTACAGAGTCGAGATTCAACTTTTTGGATGGAGATACAGAATGAGCGTTTTTTCTCGTTTCTTTTCGCATGAAATAGGTATAGACTTGGGTACCGCCAATACCTTGGTGTATGTCAAAGGCAAGGGAATCGTCCTCAACGAACCCTCAGTTGTTGCCCGCCAAGTCGCCACCCAAAAGGTTATTGCCGTCGGCGCAGAGGCCAAGGAAATGATGGGGCGTGAAAACGCTGGAATTCAAATAATTCGGCCTTTGAAAGACGGCGTTATCGCCGATTTTGAAGTTACCGAAGAGATGATTCGCAGCTTTATCCGCAAAGTAAAAAAGAACAAACTTTTCGTGCGGCCCAAGATCGTGGTAGCGGTCCCGGCAGGCAGCACTGAAGTAGAGAAACGGGCCGTGCGAAACTCCTGCGAGCGCGTGGGGGCCAGAGAAGTCTATCTGGTCAGCGAGCCGATGGCCGCGGCTATCGGCATGGGATTGCCAGTCCATCAAGCCGTAGGCTCAATGGTTATCGATATTGGTGGCGGGACGACGGAGGTCGCTGTAATCGCCCTTTCAGGTCTCGTCGAACACGAGTCGCTGCGGGTGGCTGGGGAAGCTATGGATCAGTCAATTTCCGAGTGGATGCGCAGAAAGCACAACTTGCTTATTGGTGTCCAAGGTGCCGAGAACATCAAGTGGAAAATCGGGTCGGCGACGGAACTGAAAACGGAAGAGAGTATGCCGGTGCGCGGTCGCGACACCGTAGCCGGTCTACCCAAAGTCATGCAAGTAGATTCAGTTGAGATACGAGAAGCCCTATCCGGTTCCGTAGCTCAAATCGTCGCCAGCGTGCGCAGAGTGCTGGAGAGGATGCCGCCCGAATTGGCGGCAGATATCCTCGATAGGGGCATGGTGCTCTGCGGTGGTGGAAGCATGCTGCGGGGGCTGAGGGAACACCTGCTTGAGGCGACGAATTTGCCTACGTATGTCGATAGTGAAGATCCCCTCTCGGCCGTAGTACGGGGCAATGCCCGCATTCTCGAAGAGTTTGATAACTACCGCCAAGTTTTGCTCTAACTGAGTCATGGCCAATACTCGGGAGCTCATCGTCATTGGACTAGCCTTTGGCTGCGCCTTGATTTTGATGGGCTTACCTACATCCTATAAGACCTATATCGCCGAGCGCTGCCAAGCCGGTTTATTGGCATCAGGGCAAGCACTATTTTCGCGAGTCATCCGCTCTGCTCATAACGAGGAAAAGAGCCGTTTTCTCCTGACTCAAAACGTAGCCCTAGCCCTTGACAACATGCAGCTACAGGAAGCTAGCTGGGAAAATGTGCGCCTGCGCAAGGCCCTGTCCTTTCGGCCTCTAGGCGGGGGTACGCGCGTTATTTCTGCCGAGGTGATCGGCCGCGACCCCGACCATATTTACGACGCGATCGTCATCAACGTTGGTCGCGACCACGGCGTAGATAAGGATATGCCCGTGGTGACACCTGAAGGGCTCGTCGGGCACATTGCTCAAGTCGGCGGAGCGGACTCGGTCGTGCAGTTGTTGATGCGTACGAGAGTGAGTGCTTTGATCCAAGAGACACGCGCCCAAGGTATCGTCTCTTGGATCGATGGCCAGTTCCGGTTGCGATTCGTCGAATCGAGCAACTTGGTGCGGGAGGGCGAGTTAGTCGTATCATCGGGGTTGGGCAGGCGGTACCCCAAGGGCATACCGATCGGCACGGTGGTAGAGGTGAATCAGGAGAAACGAGCACCAGTCTTTTTGCGGGTTATCCTCAAGTCGATTGTGGATTTCTCTGTCCTCGAAGAGGTTTTCGTACTCGGCAAAGATTAAGAAGGTGCTGCTCGCCTTGACAGAGCATAAGCCGTGCCATATCCTTTAAAACTATTTGTTGGCGTGATAGTTACGCAATTTCAACCCATCCGAATGAGAGTGCGGTCTTGACGAAAGCTGATATCGTGCGTCTAATCGCCGAGGGAACAGGGCTTACCAAGACGGATACTGCGGCTGTGGTCGATGGGTTTATTGAATCCGTAGTCGAGGCTTTGGAACGGGAAGATCACATTGAGATTCGCGGTTTTGGTACCCTCAAAGTCGTCGAGCGCGCACCGCGCACTGGTCGCAATCCACGCACGGGTGCTGAAGTAAAAATCGCCGGTCGCAAGGCCCCGACATTTAAGCCCTCAAAGGAATTGCGGGCGCGCGTCAATGGGGAAAACGCAGAGGACAAAGGTCCAGGAGATAGAAAAGATGCCCTGTGGCAGGAAGAGAAAGCGGCATAAGATCGCTACGCATAAGCGCAAGAAGAGACTGCGCAAGAATCGACACAAGAAGAACGTCTAGGCTAGGGGCTAATAGCTCAGTTGGATAGAGCGCCGGTCTCCGGAACCGGAGGTCCCAGGTTCGAGTCCTGGTTAGCTCACCATTTTGTCGCCAGAGGATGGTCGGATAATTGAGTCGGGGTGTGGCGCAGCCCGGCTAGCGCGCTTCCTTGGGGTGGAAGAGGTCGCTGGTTCAAATCCAGTCACCCCGACCATTTTTAT
>JAGWBY010000008.1:14480-53755 GCA_021295675.1 Candidatus Latescibacterota bacterium
GGCTAGCGCACCTGCTTCGGGAGCAGGGGGTCGCCGGTTCAAATCCGGCCACCCCGACCACGAATTAAGTCCCTGTGAGCTTTTGACTTACAGGGACTTAATTTATTTGCGATATGAGATATGGCTCTTTCCATCGGCATAATCGGCTTGCCCAATGTGGGCAAATCAACGCTCTTCAATGCGTTGACAGGAGATGGGGCCGAGGTATCTAATTACCCATTTTGCACAGTGGCCCCCAATGTAGGTACCGCCGAGGTGCCGGATCCGCGCTTGGAGCGGCTAAGCGAAGTCATTCAGCCGCAATCTACAACGCCTACCAGCATCCGCTTTGTCGATATTGCCGGGCTGGTGAGGGGCGCGAACCAAGGGGCTGGGTTGGGCAATCAATTCCTCGCCCACGTCAGAGATGTGGATGCTCTAGTCCACGTGGTGCGCTGTTTTGACGACGCGCAAATAAGTCATGTAGATGGGGCGATTGACCCTTTACGCGATATTGAGACCATTGAAACGGAGTTGCTGCTGGCTGATTTGGCGGTGATGGAAAAGGCCGTACCCCATCTAGACAAAGTGGTCCGCTCTGAGCCGCGGAGCACGCGCGCACAAGAGCTGGCAGCCTGCGCCAAGGTCTTAGAGGGATTGCAGCGCGGAATGGGCGCGGCAGCGATGGGGTTGACCCCAGAAGAAAGGGACGCGCTCGCTGCGTATAGCTTGCTGACAGCAAGGCCGGTGCTTTATGCGGCCAATGTCGGGGAGATAGAAGCTGGCGCGCCGGGGCTACGGGTGGGTCAGCTAGTCGAACGCTATGGAGCGGACCAAGTACTGGTTGTCTCAGCGCAACTCGAAGCAGAGATGGTCGGTCTGAGCCAAGAGGAGAGAGCGGAATTCGTCCGGGAATTGGGGCTGGAGCATGGGGGGATAGAGCGCTTAGTCCAGGCTGGATACAAACTGCTAGATCTTATTACCTTCTACACGCTCGCCAACGGCAAGCTACAGGCTTGGCAGTTGCCGTGTGGGGAAAAAACCCCACGTGCAGCCGGGCGGATCCACACGGATATGGAAAAGGGGTTTATCCGCGCAGAGCTGGCCCCTTGTGAGCAGCTAATTACTATGGGGGGATGGGCACCGCTGAAAGCAGCCGGACAATTGCGCAGCGAAGGCCGGGATTACGTCGTCGCTGATGGGGATGTAATCACTTTTCTTTTTAAGGCTTGAAGCCCAGAAGAATCGCCTTGGGGAACGTTTTTTGTGTTTTGACGGAAGGTGTTAGGTCGCCTATCTTCTGCCGTTTAAACAAGAGCGAAACAGACCAATGGGACGCGCCTTGGGCATGATTGAAACTCGCGGCTGGGTGGCTATGGTCGAAGCGGCAGACGCAATGGTCAAAGCCGCGGATGTCGAGGTGGTCGGCTGGCCGCAAGTAGGCGATGGACTAGTCTCGGTCATCGTCCGCGGAGATGTGGCCGCTGTGCGTGCAGCTACGGAAGCTGGTGCCGTGGCCGCAGCGAGTGCAGGTGAAATAGTCGCGCTCAGCATCATTCCCCGGCCGCATAAGAGCACGGAAGCTGCCTTATCCCTAATCCACCTCCCGGCAACTGCATGGTAATTGGGGCAAAAATCATCTTGGCAACGGCCCTACTGGGTTGGGCTGCATGGTACCTCGAACCGGCTGAATTGCTTGCAGCCGCTGGGCAGGTTGGTGGGGATAAAGTGCTCATCTGCGGGGCCATTGCCCTAGTGGGCATCGGCGTGCAATGGATTAAGTGGCAGCTATTGTTGCGCAACCAAATCCCTGAGGCCAACAGGCGCGATGCGCTCTATTCGTTGCTAGGCGGAGCCGCCCTCGGTCTGGTGACACCGAGCCGTTTGGGAGAACTGGGGCGCGGCGTTTTCTTGGGGCGGAGCCGGACTAAGGCCGCGGTGCTGACGGCTGTGGACAAGTTGAGTTCGGCTGCGGTCACGTTGGGATTGGGGGCCGCAGCGGCATGGATTTTATGGCCTCATCTCAGGGGCTTTTTGCTGTTGCTATTCTGTATCCTCAGCGCGCTGCTGTATTGGGGTTGGTGCCGCCGGAAAGCGAGTGGCCCGGTTGCATGGGGGGCCATCGCCGGGTTATCCGTCTTGTTCAACTTGGTATTCATGGCGCAATTTTTCTATTTAGTCACCGCCAGCGTGAGCGCCGACTCAACTGTTGTGTTGGCGGTGCCGGTGGTATTTGCCCTGAAAACCCTGTTGCCCTTAGGGTTTTTGGATCTAGGGGTCCGCGAGGCCGCGGCCATTCTGGTATTTAGCAGCCTCGGCCTTGCGCCGCAACCCGCTTTTGTGGCCAGTATCCTGATTTTTGTCTGCAATGTGTGCTTGCCGGCTGGCTTGGGCTGGCTGTGGATTGGTAGCCGCCGATTGCGGACGATGGGAAAGGTCGCCTTATGAATGCGGCGTATGCGATAAAAAAAGAAATATGCGAAGTAGGGCACAGGGTCTATCAGCGCGGATACGTAGCGGCCAATGACGGCAATATCAGCGTCCGCATAGAGGACGATCTAGTGCTGTGTACTCCGACTGGAGTAAGCAAGGGCTATCTGAGTGCAGACATGCTGGCCACCTGCGATATGGAGGGCCGGCAGGTAGCGGGATCGATGAAAATATCGTCGGAAATCCGCATGCACCTCGAAATCTATAAGTTGCGGCCCGACGTCCGCGCCGTCGTCCATGCACATCCGCCGACCGCGACCGGTTTTGCCGTCGCGGGTATTGAGCTAACTCAGTGCGTATTGCCGGAGGTCATCGTCAGCCTCGGAGGCATTCCACTCGCGGACTACGGCACGCCCGGCGGTCCCGATATCGTCGAGCCGATGAAGCCGCTTTTGCGGCAATACGACGCCGTTCTAATGGCCAATCACGGAGTGGTTACCGTGGGCCAACACGTCATGGATGCCCATTTCAAGATGGAGACCGTCGAACACTTTGCCCAGATCACCTTGGTCGCGCACCAACTCGGCGGTATTCGCACGCTGGGGGGTAAAGACGTGGAAGATCTCACGAATCTGAGAAATCGCTTTGGAATTGGGGATCGGCCGTCTTGTGAGGTGGCGGGAGAAAGCGATCTAGTCGAGCGGATTACCGAGGAAGTCCTGCGCCAACTGCGCTAGCTGGGCACGCGATGCGAGGAAGTATGAGGTTTATAGGACTAATCGCCGCGGTAATCGGGATCGTAGTTCCGGCTAGTGGCCAAGCCATCGTCGAGGCGGTCCAGCGCGGAGACTCCCTGTTGGCGCAAGGACAGCCTAAGCAGGCGTTAGCCGAATACAAAAAGGCGCATGAACTAGGTGCTGGCAGCGCGATATTTCTCAATCGCTTGGCCAGCCTCTACATGCAGACCGGCGGCTATAAACAGGCGGCTGAATCGCTGCAAAAATCACTCGCTGAAGACCCTAGGCAGCTACCGGTATATTCGGCGTTGGGAGAAGCCTTTTTAGCCATGGGCCAGCTAGATTCGTCTATTTTTTACGTCGAACAAGCAAGCATTCTGGCTCCGTCTTCAACCAAAGTCCACAGCACCCTCGGTTATCTCTACATGCAGGCTGGGCAGAGCGAAAGGGCGCGCGAACGCCTCGACCGGGCCTTGGTACTAGATGCCAAAAATGCGGAAGCCTATCGCCTATATGGATATTACTACGCGGAAAAAGACTCGGTAGATCAAGCTATCGAACAATATCAAAAGTTGGCGGAGTTGTCGCCGGACAATGTAGAAGCCTACAACAACATCGCCTTCCTCCTCGCCGGAGTCGGACGCTATGCCGAAGCACTTGAGTATTACAAACGAGCTAAAGATCAGGCGCAGGATCCCTACCTAGCTCAGGCAATCACGGCCAAAATCGAAGAGGTACAGGCGATGCTGGCCGGTGAGATGCGAGCGCGCTACATATTGGTCGAAACAGAAGCATCCGCACGCGAAATCCTCGAAAAAATGGCTCAAGGAGCCGATTTTTCCCAACTAGCGCAGCAGCTTTCCATCGCACCCAACGCCAATCAGGGAGGGGATTTGGGTTTTTTTAGGCCGGGTGAACTCATGCCTGAAATTGAGGAAGTGGTAGGGCAACTGAAAATTGGCGAAATAAGTTCAGTCGTGGAATTGCCCGTGGGGTACATTGTAGTACAGAGATTGAACTAAAATAAGTCGCGGCTAGGGCACCCCAAGGGTACCCTAGCCGCTGGGAGGGATACGAACCATGACCGGAATGGCTCGCATAGATTAAACGCCCTAGGAAGAGAGAGGTTCCACGTTAGTGCTACTTTTTTGAATATTCAATACCCAGGGGTAGCAAGGATGAACGCGGATGAACTGCGCGATGTTGAGGAGCGACTTGAAGCCTTGGAGTCGCTGGCCAAGCTGTTTGGACATTCATGGCTCGAATACGTCAAGAGCCAGATACAGGACGAAAAAATAAGGGCCTATCTGACGGTTTTTGACGATGCTTTTCCCGGGCTGGATCACGTCGTCGAATTCGTGCGCCAGAATGCTCCAGCACTTGCTGCTGGTGAGGGAGTCCAAGAAAATTTTGCCAGCTTGGCACAGGCACTTCTACAGCGTCAGGTCGAAGACGCAGGTTTGTTCTCCAGCGATGCGGAAGTTGTAGGAGAAATCACCGCGCCCGACGACTCCCGTGCTGATGCCCGGCAAAGCATCCAAGCTGCGCCCGACGATACCGATGAGAACATTGAGGTCTTGCGCGGCGACAAGCAAGAGAATCTAAGAAAAGCGACGAGCGATGAAGAAGAGTCGAAAAACGAGGACGAAATAGATGCCCTTTTTGGCTAAACAAGCCCTGATTCACCCCAACAGAGCGAGTTGGCATGCCCTATTCCTATAATGCTTGGTTCCAGTGTCTCAATTGCGACGGCGAGCGCTATCGGCTAAACGAGATAGTCTATCACTGTCAAAAATGTGGAGGGCTGCTCGAAGTATGCCACGATATGGATCCCTTACAGCGGCGCTCGGGCGGCGAGTGGCGAGCGCTCTTTGACCAGCGCTACATGAGTTCGGTACACCCATATGGGAGTTCGGTTTGGGGCAAGAAAGAGGTGGTTTGCCCCCTCGTCGAAGACGAAAACGTGGTCTCTATGTACGAGGGGGGAAGCAATCTGCTCTGGGCCGAGCGCTTGGGAGCCGAGCTAGGTATGGAAGATCTGTGGATAAAGCAATGCGGCAATAGCCACACGGGTTCGTTTAAGGATCTGGGTATGACCGTATTGGTTTCCATGGTCAACCAGATGATTGCCGAGGGCCAGTCTATACCTGCAGTAGCTTGTGCCTCAACCGGGGACACCTCGGCGGCGTTGGCTGCGTATTGCGCGGCCGCTGGCATTCCGGCAATCGTGTTGTTGCCCAAAGACATGATTTCCACCGCCCAGCTCATCCAGCCCATAGCCAATGGCGCGCTGACGCTTGCCCTGCGCACCGACTTCGATGGGTGTATGGCCTTGGTGCAGGAAATCTGCCGCCGTGACCAAATCTATCTGGCCAACTCGATGAATTCGCTCCGCATTGAAGGGCAGAAGACTATCGCGGTTGAGCTGTTACAGCAATTTCACTGGGAGGTCCCCGACTGGGTCGTTATCCCGGGCGGCAATCTGGGTAATGTCAGTGCTTTGGGGAAGGGGTTTATCGAGGTCCAGCAAATGGGGCTTATAGATAAGCTGCCGCGCCTTGCCGTCGCCCAAGCAGCCCAAGCCAATCCGCTTTATCTCAGTTATCTGGATGGGTTCCGCACCTTTGAGCCGCAAACGGCCCGCGATACCTTGGCCAGCGCCATCAAAATCGGCAATCCCGTAAGCCGAGAGAGGGCCATTCGCACCTTGCAGCACTTCGACGGCATCGTCGAAGAGGCTACGGAAGACGAATTAGCCAACGCCTGTGCAAGGGCCGACAGCAATGGATTGTTCACCTGTCCGCACACGGGCGTTGCCTTAGCAGCCTTAGAGAAATTGATCGTCGCAGGGCATATCGAGCCCAAGAGTCGGGTGATCGTAATCTCCACGGCGCACGGGCTGAAATTTCCAGATTTCAAGGTGAAATACCACGAAGACCAATTGCAGGAATTCCACGTCGAACCACAGCATCGCAATCTACCCATTGAGGTCGAAGCCGAATACGAGGCCGTGCATCGGGCCGTTCTCGAAGCCATAGAGCAGCGAACGCTGGCCACGGCCTGCCACTGAAAGATCAAATACAATGAACCACGATGGTTTTGCCGGAGAATCGACCCGTTCCGTTCACGGGGGCGTGAAACGAGATAAGTTTGCCCAGTCTCTCATCGAACCCATTGCCCAGACCGCCACCTATACCTTTGCCGATCTAGATGAATTTGTCGCTTTTAAGGCCGGCGAAAAATCACTCTATGAATACGGGCGCTATGGCAATCCGACCCAGCGGGCAGCCGAGGGCAGAATAGCCGCCTTGGAAAACGCCGAAGCCGCTTTGCTCTTCCCGTCGGGCATGAGCGCGATTACCTCGGTGCTCTATGCAATGCTGCGCAGTGGGCAACACTTGGTGCTGATGGAAGATTGCTACCGGATGACGGCCAAATTCTGCGAAGTCTTGGCCAAATTCGGCATTGAATCGACCATAGTTAAGCCCGGTAACATGGATGCGTTGGCGGCTGCGGTGCGCCCAGAGACCCGCTTGATCTTTACCGAATCGCCGACCAATCCCCATCTACACGTCCTCGATTTGGAACACCTCGTCGCTTTTGCCAAACAGCGGCGTCTCAAGGTTATCATCGATAGCACCTTGGCCACGCCGGTTAATCAAAGGCCGCTTGATTTCGGGGTTGATCTGGTCATCCATAGTGCTACCAAATACCTCGGTGGGCACAACGATCTGATGGCGGGTGCCATCTGCGGCAAGGCTCCTTTAGTCGAGGCCATTGGCGAATACCAACGAATCACCGGCGGGATCGTTGACCCCAACACCTCGTTTTTATTGATCCGGGGATTGAAGACGCTCGCATTACGCGTTCTGCGGCAAAATGATACAGCCCTGACAGTAGCCCGGTTTCTAGAAGCTCATTCCAAGGTTCGTCAGGTCTTTTACCCAGGCCTCGAAAGCCACGTCGATCACTGCGTCGCCAAAGAGCAAATGCGCGGTTTTGGCGGTCTGATCAGCTTTGAGATCGACGGCACCCCCGAGCAGACGCGGAATTTCGTTCATCGGCTAGCCGTGCCTTATATTGCGCCGAGCATGGGGGGGGTGGAGACTCTCGTCTCGCATCCGGCGACTGTTTCTTATTACGATTTGAGTGAGAAGGAGCGGCTGGCCATTGGTATCACCGACCAGTTGGTGCGCTATGCCGTGGGCATTGAGGACGCCGATGAACTAATCGGCGATATAGAGCGCGCGCTTGAGGCAGTCTAAGGAGTCAGAAGTTTAAGTCGGCCAAGAGCACGGTCCAAGGCAGGGAGGCGATTTTGCGGTACAGATCGCTGTCGCCGGTCACGGCTTGGCAGCGGAGATGGGCACCTAAGGCAATGAAGCCGGCGGCGTACATGCTGATGGAATGCTCAAAGGCGATTTGAGTGGCTTTGCGGGTAATTTCGGCGTTGTAGGGCACAATATCCAAGTGCATGTACTCCAAGCTGGCCAAGGCGTCGTCGATATGGGTGCGATCGAATTGGCGGCTTTCCTTGAGGACATGAGCCAATTCGTATATAGATTGATCGAGCACGGTCAGCGCGATTCTTTCCGCTAGCTGCTCTTGGCGCAGGCCAAGGGCCTTGTGGGTATCCATATCGTGCGCTGGAGAAAACCACCTCAGCATAACGGAGGTATCTAGCGCGTAGCGAATCACCGCGCTTGCCTTTCCGCACGTAGGATCTTAAGAGGATCCCAAGGCAGTGCCTTTTCGCGCAAGCTGTCTTGGAGCGCCATCCCGTGTTCAATAGCTGCCTGTTTTCGCTGATACTCATAGGTTGCTTCCCGTTGCTGGCAGTACGCCATAAAAGCTAGGCGCAGGAGTTTGCTGCGGCTTACGCCTTCCTGCTGCGCAACTTGATCAATGCGTTCGAGCAGATCGTCCGGCAGCATGATATTTACGCGCGCCATAGGCCTCTTTCCTTTTATCTGACAAGCGGCGGGAAGCTGCCAAATTAGCTTTGCTCCAGCAGGCTGTCAAGACGGGCCTCTTGCCTTAGTTTGGGCCGGTCTTTAATGTTACAATTGGGATTAGGGCATGAAAAATCACTTGAAAATATTGTCGGGTTCCAGCAATCCACAACTGGCCCAAGAAATATGTGATTACTTAGACATCGCGCCCGCTCGTCGCCAGATCGTCCGCGCGCCAAACGACAATATAAAGGTTAAAATTGAGGAGAACGTCCGCGAAGACGACGTCTTCGTCATCCAGACATCATCATCTCCGATCAATCATAATTTTGTTGAGCTGCTGTTGCTAATCGACGCGCTTAAGTACGCATCGGCGCGTCGGATCACGGCCGTGCTGCCTTATTATCCTTATGTGCGCGCCGACAAAAAGGACGAACCGCGCATTTCCATTAGCGCCCGCCTCGTCGCCGACTTGCTCCAAACGGCCGGGGCCGACCGGATCTTGACTATTACCTTGCACAGCCCACAAATCGTAGCGTTCTCGCGCATTCCGGTGGACCAACTGTGGGCGACGAGCCTGTTGTGCAATTTTATGCGGATGAAAGACCTCAGCAATGCTGTGGTCGTGTCGCCCGACGTAGGGAGTGCTGACGAAGCCAGCGCGTATGCGCGTCGGCTCGGCTTGCCGCTGGCCATCATGGACAAACGCCGCCACGCGGACGACGAAAAGGTCGAAATCAAAAACATGATCGGTGAGGTCGAAGGCCGCGACGCCTTGCTCTTCGACGAGGAGGTGCTGACAGGGGGGTCCATGATGGAGTCGATACGGGTCCTTAAAGAGAGGGGCGCACGCCGGATACTGGCTGGCTGTACGCACGGCGTTTTTTCTGGACAAGCCTTAGAAAGGATCGATGCCTCCTCGGTGGAAGCGTTCGCCACTACGAATACCATTCCCTTGCCTGCGGACAAGCCAAGGCGCAAAATCGCCGTGCTGAGCGTGGCTCGATTGTTGGGGGATGCCATCAAAGCTATTCACCACGGCGAGTCTGTGAGCCGCTTGATTGAATGGGAGGACTAGTTGATGGTAAGTAAATTGAGTATCTTAGCTGAGTTATGGGATTTTATGAAGGTGCGCAAAAAGTGGTGGTTGGGGCCGATATTTTTTACTTTGATTCTGTTGGGGCTGTTAATAGTCACGACTCAAGGGTCGGCTGTGGCTCCCTTTATTTATGCACTGTTTTAAGTCCTATAATATATTATATGTAAAATGTACATAAAAGAATTAATCCGCGAAATCCCCAATTTTCCGCAAGACGGCGTCTCCTATAAAGACATCACGCCGCTGCTCAAAGATTCCGCTGGTTTATCCGCTGCGGTCCAAGCTATGCTCGAACCCTTTGTGGACACCGAAGTGGACCTAGTCGTCGGTATAGAGTCCCGCGGATTCGTGTTCGCGGTGCCCATAGCACTCGAATTTGGATGCGGTTTTGTGCCAGTGCGCAAACCAGGTAAACTACCGGCGGCCACTCTGAGTCGAGATTACGCCCTCGAATACGGCGAGACCTCCTTAGAAATCCATACGGATGCCATCGCGTCGGGACAGAAGGTCTTGGTCGTGGATGACGTCTTGGCCACCGGCGGCACCTTGGTAGCGACGTGTCAAACGCTCGAGGAGCTAGGAGCGGTTGTCGTGGGCATCAGCGTATTGGCGGAGTTGAGCTTTTTGTCAGGCCGCGACCGCTTGGCCGAGTACAAATTGGAAAGCGCTATCGTCTACTGAAACCCGAACCCAAAACAATGGAGACACTATACCTTTATGTCGAGTGAACGTCGTAAACTGAGCAAGAGTGAACTCCGCGAAGATGAGTTCGTCGAATGGATCATGGAAGCGGTCGAATATGTCAAAGAGCGCGCCAGTCTCTTTGTCGGTGGGGCCGTTGCTGCGGTCGCGGTCATTGTGGCCATCAATTATTTTATTGAGTCCAAGGAGGCTGATCGGCTCAAAGCCGCGGCTCTGCTCGGCGATGTACTGATGGTCGAACAGGGCGGAGAGCCGACCGAGGCGATCCGCCTAGCTGAGGAGCTGGTGTCCTCCTATGCCGGGACCCCGGCCGCAGCCCAAGGGACCGTGCTCTTGGCCAATTTCCACTACGCTCAGGGCCGTTATGTTGAGGCCCGGGGCTATTACCAGACCTACTTGGACAACTACGAGCCTTTGGATGTGTTGGCCTATGCCGCCCAAAGCGGTCTGGGTGCCTGCCTCGAAGCCGAAGGGCAGCTTGTGGCCGCGGCTCAGCACTACGAAACGTATGCCGCCCAGCAGGCCGGGACTATCCGCGAGGCGATGGCGCGGATGGAAGCAGCCCGCATATATGGGTTGGCCGGCGAAAGCGACAAGCAACAAGTCCTACTCGAACAGGTCAGTCGCACGTTCGCCCAGTACCCAATTGCCGCACAAGCCCGAGCGGCACTAGCCATGTTCTAAAGGACTTGTTGATGGGCCGTGCAGATCTCAAAGTTTTCGCCGGGCGGAGCAATCCCGCATTAGCTGAGGGCATTTACCAGTCGCTGGCCCTTGAGCCAGGGCGCATCGAGTTTATCGACTTTAGCAACGAAAATATAAAGGTGAAGATCTGCGAAAACGTGCGCGGCCGCGATGTGTTCTTTATTCAAACTTCGTGCCCGCCCGTTAGCGACTACTTGATGGAGTTGCTCATAGCCCTAGACGCCCTAAAATACGCCTCGGCTGGTCGCATCACCGCGGTCTTGCCCTACTATCCGTATGCGCTGGCCGACAGCAAAGACGAGCCAAGAATTTCCGTGACGGGTCGCTTAGTGGCTGACCTGATCGCCGAGGCGGGGGCGGACCGCATTCTCACCATGACTTTACACAGCCCGCAGACGATGGGCTTTAGCCGGATTCTAGTGGATCAACTAAGCGGCGTCCCGGCAATATGCTCCTACTACGCCGACCTCGACCGAGCTAACTTAGTCGCGGCCGCTCCGGACATCAGCCGCGCCAAGGTCACCGAAACCTATGCCCAGCGGTTGGGGTTGCCTCTCGTCGTCGTTGACCAAGCGGCCGGGGGAAACAGGGTTATTGGCGACGTAGACGACCGCGATGTAGTATTCTTCGACGACGCGATTATTACTGGTGATTCCGTTCTCAAGGGGGCGGCCGCAGTCAAGGAGGGCGGGGCGCGCAAAGTCTATGCCGGTTGCGTCCACGGCACTCTAACCAAGGAGACGATAGCGCGGCTGGATCAATCCAACTTCCAAGCCTTAGCCATTACGGATACGATCCCCTTGCCGGTAGATGCCCGCACCCCTATGGTGCGGGTGTGCTCAGTAGCCTCGCTTTTTGCCAGCGCCATCCGCGCTATCCACGAAGAAACGTCCATCAGCGCACTATTCAACTGAGGCGGGTGCCCCTTGAAAATCGCAGTACTCGCCGATATTCACGCCAATCTTGAAGCGCTAGAGGCCGTATTGATTGCGGCGGCCAACGCCGGTGCCGAGCGCATTATCTGCTTAGGGGACATCGTGGGATACGGTCCCGATCCTTTGGGCTGTATCTATCGGCTCAAGGAGGTAGAGGCCCAAATCGTATTGGGCAACCACGACCAAGCGATGCTAGAGCCGGTGCGCATTCAGTCTTTTAATCCGTTGGCTCGTCCTTCGCTCTATCAAGCCTGCGAGATGTTGGGGGAGGAAGAACGCGACTTTTTGCGGCAAGGGGCCTTTCGGAGCGTGGAGCGCAATGCGGCTTTGTCCCACGCCAACCCCCTTAAACCCGAAGAATGGGAACCTCTCCTCATGTACGATCGCGTCGCTTGGTGCATGAGCCACCTCAAATGGCCTTTGGCTTTTGTCGGCCACACGCACGAGGCGCGCATTTACTGCAAGATGCACGCCAATCCCATACCGCTGACTTCGGCTACGGCCGCCGTAGGGAATCACCAATTCTTGGTCTCCGTCGGCAGCGTCGGCCAACCTCGAGATGGCGATTGGCGGTCGGCATACACCTTGTGGGACACCGACGAACAATGGGTCGAACTCCAGCGCGTCGAATACCCGGTCAAGCTAACCCAGCAGAAAATCGACAACCTCGGCTACCCCAACTATCTAGCCGAGCGCCTCGCCAAAGGGGAGTAGGCAGGGACTGGTAGCACATGCGGGGCCGCATCATCAGAGTTTCTGGGCTACAGTGCCTCGTCGAGGTCGAGCAAAGCCACTGGCAGTGCAAAATTAGGGGTCGTCTCAAGGCAGGAGACCGCAAGACTAGCTCGCCGGTCGTCGCTGGCGACTGGGTTGAGGTCGTGCCGACAGCCGAACGGACGGGCATCATCGAAACAGTGCATACCCGCTCTTCCAAGTTCTCGCGTGGGGCCAGTGGAGCGCGTCCGTTTGAGCAGATCCTCTTTGTCAATATGGAGCAATTGGTCGTCGTCGTGGCTGCCATTCAGCCAAAACCTCGCCGCGGCTTTATCGACCGAGCGATTGTCATGGCCATAAAGGGGAATCTTCAGCCCGTAGTCTGCGTCAACAAGGTCGATTTAGTCTCCCAAGAAGCGGTGGACGCGCTGACGGCACCCTACGAGGCGCTTGGTTATCCAATCTATCGCACCAGTGCTCTACGAGGTGATGGCATGGATGCGTTCAAAGCAGCCCTGATCAACCGCAGCACAGCCGTGGTCGGCCAATCTGGGGTTGGCAAATCGACCTTGCTCAACGGTGTTGAGCCGAGGTTGGGACTAAAGACCAAAGAAATAATGAAGCGCCACGACCGAGGCCGGCACACGACCGCGGTCGTGCATTTGTTTAAGCTGCGACAAGGTGGCTATGTGGCCGATACACCAGGGGTTAAAGAGCTCCGCTTGTGGGGGATAAAATCTGCTGAACTAGCGGCGTATTATCCCGAATTAGAACCCCTGCACGGCCAGTGCCAATTCGGCGATTGCAGCCACTTGCACGAGCCCGGTTGTGAGGTCCGTGCGGCGGTGGCGGCCGGCCGCATCGCGTCGTCGCGCTACGAAGGGTATCGACGCATCTTCGAAAGTTTGAGTAGCGATGAGTGAACTGACCATCAAGGATTTGCTCGCCACCTATGAGCAGCAACTGCGGCTGAAGCTGATCGCCGGTGCTGAGGGCCTACAGCGAACCATCAACAACAGCGATATCCATCGCCCCGGCTTGGCCCTGACGGGTTTTGTCGAGTTGTTTACTTTGGATCAAGTACAGCTTTTGGGCAATACGGAAGCAGAATATTTGCGCACCTTGTCCGCAGACGAACGGCGGCAGGCGCTCAAAATCATATATCAATTTGATATTCCATGCGTGGTTTGGACCGGTAGGGGGCGCATGTTTCCCGAGTTGCGACAGCTCGCCGATGAGTGTGCGGTACCACTGCTGAAGTCTGGATTCAACACGGCCGAATTCACCCATCTCATCCGTTTTTACCTCGACGAGGTGTTCGCGCCCGAAGTGTCCATGCACGGGACGCTAGTTGATGTCTCTGGGGTAGGGCTGTTCTTTCGCGGTCGCAGCGGCATTGGCAAAAGCGAAGTCGCCTTGGATTTGGTCGAGCGCGGACATCGGTTGGTGGCCGACGACGTGGTCATCATCAATCGCAAGCCTCAAGGCATTTTGGTGGGCTGTAGCTCGGAAATGCTCCAAGACCACATAGAAATTCGCGGTATCGGCATCCTAGATGTAAAAAGGATGTTTGGCGCGTGGAGGACTCGGCGGCAGAAGCGCGTGGAGGTAGTAGTCAACCTCGTCGATTGGGACGAAAAATACGCCTACGAACGCCTTGGTCTTGAAGACAATAAGGTCGTAATCCTCGGCGTCGAAGTACCCGAGGTCTTCATACCGCTGTTCCCTGGTAAAAATATCACGGTACTCGCCGAGACCATAGCGATAGATTATCTCTTGCGCTTGGACGGGGAGTACGCGGCACGGACATTTAGCGATCGGCTCCAAGAGCGGATTAAGGCGAGCCAAAAACCATGATGACGCTCGGCGTGGCAGGCCATGCGCGCGAGATCGCCGTCCATCGGGACGCTTTGCAGGATTGTCGCGATATCCAGCTCATACACGAAGCCGACTGTGCCGCAGTCTTGGAACAAAAAATAGATGGGCTGGTGTTGTTGCATGTGGAAGATAAATCGCATTGGATCGGTGTGGCCCTAGCGGCCGGTCTGCACGTTATGACGACCCATCCAGTACAGGTGCCGATCCATTCTAAGGTATGCGTGTTGTCCTTGGGGAGGCATACGCACTTTTGCTCGGCTTTAGCCGCTCGACAGGGCATAGCGCATTATTCGCTGGAGCTTTCTTTTGATTCGGCTTTATTCGATCCTATTGATCGCGAGATGATCTGCAACCAAGCGGCCTTGGACACATGCGACCTGTTGCTGAGTGCGTGGGGGCCGGTAGATGTGCTGTACAGTAGGATGCGCAACTTCTTTCATCTTGGTCGGATGGAGGACGTGTCGGTCGCGTTGCTGCGGATGCGCAACGGAGTCGAAGGCACGGTTGCACTCCTCGACTTTCCGGTGGCTCCGGCGTTGCGCATCCGCGCTTACGCACAAGACGATATAGTCGATACGTCTTGGCCTTGGGTATGGGAATTGGACGATCTGGCGGCGTTCTATCGCAATTTCGTCGCCTGCATCCAAGGGCGCGCCCAGCCGCTGTTGTGTTTAGAGCAGGTGGCCGAAAGCTATCGTCTTTTGGAATGGATGCGCACATCGGCGAGACAAGATGTGATTTTGAATCGGAAGCAAGCAAAAGAGAATGTCTTATAAAATTTAATATGTAAATAAAATAAGAAACAAAAGCTCTTAACCATTAAGATTAATATAATCAGACGCATTATCGAGCAGCCTCTCGCGGTTTTCGTAATAGCGCATGGTCGTCTTTAAATCCTTATGACGCAAATGGGCTTGCACCTGCTGGGGCTTGGCTCCGCCTTCAATCGCCAAAGTGCAGCACGTGTGGCGGAACATGTGTGCGGTGACGTTTTGGGGGAGGCCGGCGCGCAGGGCGTACTTCTTGACGACGTGATTCACCGATTGGTCGGTCAACGGCTGACCGCGAGAATGGTTACGCGACAGACTGATGAAGACCTTGCCGGTCGCTGGCAAGCCCGCCGTCTGTAATTGTTGTTTATACAGTTCGAGATGATGTAGGACGATGTTTTGCAGTTTGATCTCCTGAGCCACGCCTGATTTAGTCTCGGACAGGTGCAGGATGTGAAAGACGCCTTCCAAGTATATATCCTCCCAAGCCACGCCTGCTACTTCAGAGCGGCGCAGCCCGCCAAACGTGAGCAAGTGAAACATAGCCGCATCGCGCGTGCGAACCAAATCGTCTTTTTCCTCGGAAATGGCTTGCTGGATCTTGTTCAGCACCTGATTGGAAAGCGCTTTGCCAGCCAGCGCCTCATCTACCTTGTAGCCGCGCACCAACGTAGAGTCAGCGGGATTCTTCTCAAGGTGGCCTAAGGCGACCAACATCTTGAACAACGACTTCAGGCTGGACAACTTTCTGTTGATGCTGCTGCGCTTGTAGTCTTCGCTGGCGAGTTGATTTCTAAAGGCGACCACGTGCTCGAAGGTGATGGATTGCAAGATGGCGAGCGAGACTTCATTTAGTTCCAAGCCGATAGATAAAAAGAAATGCTGGAGATCGGCGTAGTAAGCGCGCCGCGTGCGTTCGCTGAGCTGACCGCTGAGGAATTGTTCCAGAGGGTCGTCCGTCACCAACGCTGGTGTTGGCGTCAGCTTGCGAACGACTGGATTGCGACCGGGCTGCTTGCTCATAAATGCTCGCTATGGCTTAATGTGATGGCTAATGTCCCAAATATAGCGAACATCACCGAATTTTGCCGCTGCGTTTCACTAGGGATTCGCCTAGTTTTTATACTATTGATAATGCCTGTTATCGTTAGTATCATAGCCAAAATTGAAGAAACTATAATTTTTGCAATAAACGCTCCATATCGCTCAATCTCATCCGCGCCATGATCGGCTTGTCTCTTGGGCTTATGTGCGGCGAGTCAACCTTTAGCAATTCGCCGATCAAATGCGCTATTTTCTCGGCGTTCAATTTTTGCCCCTTCTTGATGCTCGCTTTGCGTGCGTACGCTAAGACGAGTGCTTCGCGCCAAGATTGGCCCGAATGCTGGCCATCGCGCACGTCGTTCAATAGCTGATAGAAAACATCGCCTTCGCCAAAGCGATCCAATTCGGTGGGCACAGCTTCCACTAATACCGTCCGTGCGCCAAAATCCCGCACGACAAATCCGAGCTTGGCAATATCATCTCGTACTTGGTTGAAGATCTCGAAATCCGCTGCGCCCATTTCTAGCTGTATGGGAAAGAGCAACTGCTGACTTGCGCCGGCCACGCCGTCTATTTGCGACATGGCCCGATCATAGTTAATGCGTTCGTGCGCAGCCTGCTGATCGACGAAGAGCAAGCCGTTGGCTATCTCGACGAGAATGTACTGGTTGTGGACCTGCCACATCGCGGCATCTTCGGCGATGGCAACTTTGGCCGCGGCTGGAGCGACGAAGGTCAGGGCGAGCTGATCGTCGGCATCATGGGTCGCTGCTATTTCGGACTCGCCAGACGTGGACAGTCTTTGCAATACCGGTGACGCCGGTTCGCCCACGCGCATCGAAACGTCTCTCTCGCCGACCGGATCGACGCTCGCAGCACTGCTGGTCTCACTGAAGCGAGGTGTGCTGTCCGGCCGCAGCATTGGAGCCGCAGCATAGACAAAGGATTGCACGTCGGGCAGGCGCAAGCTCTTTCGGACGCTGCTCTCAATGGCCGCAATGACCTGCCCTTCGTTAGCCAAGCGAATCTCCCGCTTCGTCGGATGGACATTGACGTCGATTTTCTTTGGATCCATATCGATCCAGAGCATAAATACCGGATAATGTCCTTCGGGTAATAAACCTTCAAAGCACCGCTGTACAGCGATAGCCATCAGCCGCGAAGAGATCGGCCGCCCCTGGACGATGAGATACTGCTTGCCCTTGCTCCGGCCGCAGTGTTCGGGACCAGCTAAGACCCCTTCAATTTTGAGGCCCTCCTCCTCGTAAGCAAGATCCAACAGTTCGGCGACTGGAGCAGTCTGGATACCCAACAGCTCGGCTGCCCGCTCCCGACGAGACGCCGGGGCGTAGTTCAATACCTGGCGATCTTCGCGTTCTAATTCAAAGCCGAGGGCAGGATAACCAGCAGCTAAATGAATGATAGTCTGAGCCACATGGCGGGCTTCCACATCGACGGAGCGGAGGAACTTGCGGCGGGCTGGCGTATTAAAAAATAGGTCCTTTACCACGATGGTTGTGCCGCGTGCTCGGCCCATACTGTGCATCTCCCGCTCTATCCCCCCTTCCACAACCAATCGCGTCCCCACTTCATCTTCCTGTGCACGCGATTCTATGACTAGGTGAGCTACTGCACCAATACTGGCTAGGGCTTCGCCGCGAAACCCTAGCGTCTGAATGCGAAACAAATCGGCCATTGAAGCCATTTTACTCGTGGCATGACGACGAGTGCATAACGCGATATCCTCTCTGTTCATGCCCGAGCCATCATCGGTCACTACAATCGACTGCTTGCCACCGGCCTTGATTTCCACGCGGATTTTAGTGGCCCCTGCATCGATCGAGTTTTCGACCAATTCCTTCACGACCGAAGCGGGCCGTTCTACTACCTCGCCAGCGGCTATTTTCCCAATGAGACTTTCGTCGAGAACGCGAATAGTACTCGCCATATATCCTCACAACTCGGCCCAGAGCCGCTCGGCCTGCTGCCGGAATTCGGCTTGGGTAATTTTGCCTTGTTTGAGCGCGGTTTCCAAGTCGCGCAAGCGGCGGCGTGGCCCCCCTCCCCCTTTGATATCTAGCCGTATTTGGGACCAGATATGCCATCCCCCTAGGCCGAGTAATAAGGCGATGAAGGCCGCACCTGCCCACCACGAGGTATCTTGCTCTTGACGCACCGCGCGCCCCTTTTGTCGCCAATCTTCGGCCACGGCTGGATCAGGCTCGGCTAGTGCGATCCGCTTGGCTATCGTCTCACCGTTGGCCCCTTGGACGCGGACGGCTCTGGTAAGCTGCCAAGTAAATCCTCGGGGTTGCACGATCAGATACTCGATGAGATCGGCCTCTCGTATCTGATCGAACTGTTCCCTAGTAACCAGCACAGCCATGGGACTCAGCATGTTGAACAGCAACACGATCGCTAACAAAAAGGATGCCAGCGCAAGAGCGAAGTATGTGGGTTGCGTTGATGTTTCTTTCATTTTTATTTACATAAAATTATTTATAAGACATTTTATTTTTCCAGATTTCACTGAGATTTTACACCACAATATTAACAATTTTATCCGGCACCCATATAAACCGCTTTATCGCTGTTTCATCGGCCACGTATTTCTGGATGCTCTCCAGATCGAGTACCAAGGACTTAATCGCGTCCTCTTCGGTGCTGACGGGCACTTCGACTTGTCCGCGGATTTTGCCGTTGACCTGAATGGGCACTACGATCATGTCTTCGGCGGCCTTGGCTGCATCCCACTCAGGCCAACTCTGGCGACTAAGATCTCCCCTATTGCAGCCCGCCAGTTCCCAGATTTCCTCGGCAATATGCGGAGCAAAAGGCGCAAGCAGGATCAAGAAGGGTTTGGCAACGACCTGCGGCACTTCGTCTAAAGACACCAATTGGTTGTTTAGCTCGATCAAGGCGGCGATAGCCGTATTAAACCGCAGCCCTTCGATGTCCTCGGTTACCTTCTGGATGGTTTGGTGCAGCTTGCGTTCCAGCTCCGACTTCAACGTAGCGCTCTCCCCTATCTTTACGCGTCGGTCCGAATCGACAAAGTTGCGCCAAACGCGCTGCAAGAAGCGCTGCATCCCACGAATGCCTTCCATGCTCCACGGTGCACTCGCTTCGAGCGGCCCCATGTACATTTCGTATAGCCGCAGAGTATCCACGCCAAATTCCTCGCCGACCTCTTCCGGCGGCAACCCATTTTTGTAGCGCTTGCCCATTTTGCCGAAAGACCGGCGTAGCACCTTCTCCGTCCCCTGCTCAACAGGCTCCCCGTCGCGGAACTCGACCTCGCGGATGTCGATATATACGCCGCGATCATCCTGAAAAGCATCTGCGGTCATCATACCCTGGTTGAACAACTTCTTAAACGGCTCAGGCGTGGATACGTGGCCTAAGTCGTAGAGGGCCTTGTGCCAAAACCGGGCGTAGAGCAAATGCAACACCGCGTGTTCAGCGCCGCCGATGTAGAGATCAACGGGCATGAAGTAACCCTCCTTGGCCGGGTCGCAGAAGGCTGCTTCGTTGTGTGGATCGATAAAGCGAAGATAGTACCAACAAGAACCGGCCCATTGGGGCATGACGTTGAGTTCCCGCTGGCAGGCCATCCCGTCAATTTCCACGGTCGTCCATTCTGTTCCGGCCCGGTGCAGCGGCGGTGAAACGGGTTGAGTGGGATCGTCGGAGGTTTCCGGTCTGAAATCCTCTAGGTCCGGCAGCGCCACCGGAGGCTCGACCGCGACGGAATATCCAGCCGGATGCGTGGCTAGTGGAAAAGGCTCGCCCCAATAGCGCTGTCGGGCAAAGGTCCAGTCGCGCAGTCTGTAGTTTACCGCAGCCTGGCCTCGCTCTTGGGCGACTAATGCGGCGACGATCTGGGATTTGGCTGCGGCCGTTGCCAATCCGTTAATGGCGTATGGATTATCACCGCTTCGTATTGGAGGCGAGTTGATGGCAGTCCCCTCCCCGGCATACCACCCCTCGGCCCTTCCTTCCCCTTCAGTGACTACCTCCACAATGTCCAAGTTATAGGCGGTGGCAAAGGCGAAATCACGCTCGTCGTGGGCCGGTACCGCCATAATGGCTCCCGCGCCATAGTCCATACTGACGTAGTCGGCAACGAAAATCGGGATTTTTTGTCCATTGACTGGATTGTGGGCGTAGATGCCGGAGAAAATGCCCGTTTTTTCCTTGGTCTCATCGGCAGTGGAGACGGCAACCTGAGCTATGTACTGGGCTATAGCCTCCCGGATGGCCCCCCCTCCTCCCTTCCACTGCTCCGGCGTCCCGTCGGGCCAAGCGCTGGGAACCAAGTAGGCTTCTTCGGCCGGGTCCACCAGCGGATGCTGAGGGGCAATGGCCATAAAAGTCGCTCCAAAGAGCGTATCGGGGCGGGTTGTGAACACGAGCAACTGCCCGGCGACCGCGTCGCTTTGCGGGTCGAGGACATCAAAGCACACTTCAGCTCCTTCGCTGCGACCAATCCAGTTGCGCTGCATCCGTTTGATCGGTTCTGGCCAATCGAGCCGGAAGGGCGGGCCATTGCGGTCCTCCAACTCGAAGTCCAAGTCCTCTAAGAGCCGCTCGGCGTAAGCTGTTATGCGCATCGTCCATTGCCGCAATGGTTTACGGTACACGGGAAAATCGCCTCGCTCGCTGCGGCCTTCGTTGGTTACCTCCTCATTGGCCAATACAGTGCCCAAGCCGGGACACCAGTTGACGACGGCCTCTTGTTGGTACGCCAGCCGGTAGTTGTTCAGCACGGTCTGACGCTCGGCCGCAGTTAGTGCGGACCAGGTTTTATCGGGACCAAGGATCTGGCGATCTGTGGCCGACAATGCCCTGCCAGCGGCAAATTGGGCCTCTAAGTCGGCGATGGGCTTAGCCCGTCCCTTTATTTGGCGTCCATTGCCATCTTCCCAGACCTCGTCTTCGTCGAAGTAACTATCGAATAGCTGGGCGAAAATCCACTGAGTCCAGCGGTAGTACGACTCCCGCGACGTGACCACTTCACGGGCCCAATCAAACGAAAGTCCAAGAAACTGCAACTGACTGCGCATCGCATCGATATTCTGCTCGGTTACAGTCGCCGGATGGATGTTGTGTTCGATCGCGTATTGCTCGGCCGGCAATCCGAAACTGTCGAACCCCATCGGATGCAGGACGTTAAATCCTCGCATCCTTTTGTAGCGACTGTAGATGTCGCTGGCGATATACCCTTTGGGATGGCCGATGTGCAGCCCCGCGCCGCTTGGATAGGGAAACATATCGAGGATGTAGCACTTAGGTTTGTCGTCATCGAAGCCGGGGTCTCCCGGACCCAAGGTTTGATAGGTTCTTTTCTTTTCCCAATGGGATCGCCATTTGGTTTCGATGGTTTGGAAATTGTATTGGCTTTTTTTGATTTCGATTGACATAATTATCCTTATAAGACATTTATGGATAGAGACGCTGCATCATACGCGGAAATGGAATGGTCTCGCGCACGTGCTTGACGCCGCACAACCAAGCGACCACCCGCTCGATTCCCATGCCAAAGCCAGCGTGTTCAACCGAGCCGTAGCGCCGCAAATCGAGATACCAGCTAAAGGCTTCTTGGGGCAATTGATGTGTGGCGATTTTGTGCTGCAAGACGGCGAGGTCGTCTTCGCGTTGCCCCCCCCCGATGATTTCCCCGTACCCTTCGGGTGCCAACAGATCCATGCACAGAGCTAAGCGGCGGTCTTGGGCATCTTCCTTCATGTAGAACGCTTTGACTGCACTGGGATAGCGGTGGACGAAAACCGGCACCTCGAACTGGGAGGCAAGGAGGGTTTCGTCGTCCCCACCCAGATCACTCCCCCATTCGATGTCGCTACCGAGGGCTGTCAGGCGCCCGACGGCTTCATTATAGGTTATGCGCGGAAAGGGACGACTGACCTGTTCCAGCTTGGCGGTATCTCGGTCGAGGAGTTTTAGCTCAGCGCGGCGACGGTCGAGCACGCGGTCGAGCACGTATAGGACCATGTCCTCGGCCAAGACCATGGCACCCTCCAAATCGCAATACGCCATCTCCGGCTCGATCATCCAGAACTCAGTCAGGTGCCGGCGGGTCTTGGACTTTTCAGCGCGGAATGTTGGGCCAAAACAATAGACCTTGCCTAAGGCCATCGCGGCCGCTTCCATATAGAGCTGGCCACTTTGGGTCAAATAAGCCGTGTCGTCGAAATACGCGGTCTCAAATAGGGTCGAAGTCCCCTCACAGGCCGCGGGCGTAAAAATCGGCGCATCCACGAGGACAAAGCCACGCGTTTCCATGAAGTCTCGGCAGGCTTTACAAATTTCGCTGCGGATCTTGAGAATGGCCCTCGGACGAGAAGACCTCAGCCACAAATGGCGGTGGTCGAGGAGAAAGGACACTCCGTGTTCCTTAGGTGTGATGGGATAAGGCTCGGCCTCCTGTACGACTTCGAGATCGCTGACCCCCACCTCATAGCCGATAGGTGCGCGCTCTTCCCGCCGTACTTGGCCGCGGACTACGAGCGAAGATTCTTGCGGCAAGTGATCGCATCGCTCGAATAGCTCGGATTCGATATCCCCTTTAAAAACAACGCATTGTACCACACCGCTGCCATCGCGCAGTTGCAAAAAATGCAGCTTGCCGCTCGAGCGCTTGTTGTACAACCAACCGCGCAGCACCACTTCTCGGCCCTCATAGCGACCGATATCAGCCACCTGAATCAACTCTATTTGCTTATCCATATACCATTATATAATAAGAAAAGACTATCGAGCTAGACTCGATAGCCTTTTCTTCGTCTAGCGCACGACCAACACTTACTTCTTTAGCAGGGCCTTGTGGCTGAGCCGCATCTTGCCGCCAGTGTCGATTTCGAGAACCTTGACGGCAATCTTGTCCCCTTGCCCAACGACGTCCTCGACCTTGTCCACGCGCCGATGCGCCAGCTCGGAGATGTGCAACAGGCCCTCCTTGCCGGGCAGAATCTCGACGAAAGCTCCAAAGGGCATGACCCGCTTAACTACCCCGTCGTACTCCTTGCCCACCTCGGCGTCGGCAGTGATCCCTTCGATCATGCGCCGCGCCTCTTCGGCTGGCCCTGCCTCAACTGAAGCAATGGTAATAGTGCCGTCTTCATCGACGTTGACCGTGGCACCGGTCTTTTCGATCTCGCGGATGGTTTTGCCGCCCGGGCCGATGACCGCGCCGATTTTGCTTTGGTCGATCTTGACAAACTCAATGCGCGGTGCCCAACGCGAAAGCTCGGGCCGCGCCTCGCTCAGGCATTCATCCATAATGGCTAAGACCTTGTCGCGGCCTTCCTTGGCGCGGTCGAGGGCCTCCTTGAAAATCTGCAACTGCAAGCCCTGGATCTTGATGTCCATTTGGATCGCGGTAATCCCGTCCTTAGTGCCAGCGACTTTGAGGTCCATGTCGCCGAGAAAATCTTCGGCGTCGCGGATGTCGGTCAGCAACTCGTACTCGTCCCCTTCCTTGACCAAGCCCACACCCGTGCCGCACACTGCGGTTTTGACGGGAATTCCAGCGTCCATCAAGGCAAGAGAGCAGCCACACACCGTGGCCATGGAGCTGGAACTGCTCGACTCGGTAATGTCAGACACCAACCGAATCGTGTAGGGAAAGGACTCGACCGATGGGATGACCGGCTCTAGCGCACGTTCGGCCAGATGGCCATGGCCGATGTCCCGCCGTCCCGGACCGCGCTCAAAGCGCACTTCGCCGACCGAATACGGCGGGAAGTTGTAATCCAAGTAATAGGACTTAAACCGCTTGCCCTGCAGGTCGTCGGCCATGCGCTCGTCGAGCTTGGTGCCCAACGTCGCCACGCAGAGCGCTTGCGTCTGCCCGCGAGTAAACAGCGCTGAGCCGTGTGTGCGCGGCAGCACGGTATTCTCACAGGTGACATCGCGCACCGCGTCGAGCGCACGGCCGTCGATCCGCCGCTTCTCCTTGAGGATCATGGTGCGCATGTCGGCCTTGAGAAGCGCTTCTAGCTCGGCCTTGATCGGCTTTTCAGAATCTGGGAAGCGCTCGGCCAAGCTCTCCAAGACATCGGCACTAATCGCGTCGATGCGCTCTTGCCGCTCTTCTTTGAGCGGGCTTCTGTTGGCCTCGGCGATCCGCTCTTGCGCCAATTCGGCAACAGCTTGGCTCAGTTCGGGATCGACCTCCTCGCTCTCGATGACAAGCTTCTCCTTGCCGACTTCGGCAACGAGTTGCTCCTGCAGCTTGACCAATTCGGCAATGCACTCGTGGCCAAAAGCCAACGCATCTACTAGATCTTGCTCGGCGATCTCGTGGGCACCTCCTTCGACGCTGACGATGGAATCGGCCGTGCCGCAGACCATGATTTCGAGATCGGAATCATCTAGTTCGGTCAGGGTCGGATTGGCGACGAACTCGCCGTTGATGCGCCCGACCCGCACGGCTCCCATGGGGCCAGCAAAGGGAATGTCAGAAATGCTCAGGGCCGCCGAAGCCCCGATTAAACCCAAGACATCGGCGTCGTTTTCGCCATCGTACGACAGCACCGAAACATAGACTTGGATCTCATAGGGAAATTTCTTGGGAAACATCGGCCGAATGGGGTGATCGATTAACCGGGCACTTAGGGTCTCCTTTTCAGAAGGACGCCCTTCGCGCTTGAAGATGTTGCCCGGTATCTTGCCGCCAGCGTAGGCCTTTTCCCGGTAATCTACGATCAAGGGCATCCGGCAGGCCGTGACCAGCACTACGGTATCCCCGTATTGCACCCACACAGCCCCGTTGGCTTGCTTGGCGATTTTGCCCGTTTCTATCGACAGACTCCGCCCACCTATTTCGAGTTCGAGTTTAGTCATTAGATATATCTTTTGCTCTTTCCTTTAGGGTTTTGAAATCTGAGCGGCACTCGTACGAGCACCGCAGTGAGTCGTTCAGTGCGAACTAACGCCGCAATCCCAACTCGCGGATCAACGCCGCGTACTCCTGCGGATCTTTTTTTTGGTAGTAGCTTTGCAATCGCCTCCTCTTTCCTATGAGGACAAGTAAACCTCGCCGCGTGGCAAAGTCCTTTTGCTGATCCTTGAGGTGTTCGGTCAGGTTCTGGATGCGCTCGGTGAGAATGGCAATCTGCACCGGGGTGGCCCCAGGGCCCCCTTCTTGCCCGAACTTCTCGATCAGTTCTTTCTTGCGCTCAGTTGTTATCGACAATGTCAACCTCCGTATTTCACGCCGCGCTTTCTGCCTTCAACACTTGGAAGAGAATAGGGCGCGTGCTTGGTTAATGTCTTTGCGGATTTGTCCTACCAGCTCGTCTGGACAGGCAAATGCGCATTGGTCGCGCAGCTTTTTTACAAGGGCAACCTGTAAGGTTTGTCCGTAGAGGTCGCCGGTAAAATCGAGTATGTGTAACTCGATGACTAGCGCTGCTTCGGCAAATGTGGGCCGAGAGCCAATGTGAGCCACGGCTGGCAAAATCCTACTTCCGGGGTATTGTACTTCGGCGACAAACACCCCCTGCGGCAAAAGTTTATCGCCGTGGGGTAGCAAATTCGCCGTGGGAAACCCCAGTGTTCTACCGCGTCCTTGGCCTCGCGTGACGCGGCCAGAAAAATGAATGCCAGCGCCTTCCATCTAAGGTTGGCGCAGAACGCACAGGGGCCGCAATGCCCCCTTCTCCCACCGCGCGAGACCAAACAAGGTTTGTGCTGCGTCAAAAACTGCACAAACTTCGCGCGCTCCTGCGCCAGCCGGATGCTCAATCGCTTTCCCATGGGCGAAATCGACTAGCTTGTCTTCTTTCAGTTCCACGGCTGCTAGCTCGCTCAAGGCCAATCGCGGATGGACGAGGGCCTTTTCAGTTTGGCCTACTCTACTCAGACTAGCTACTTGGTCTAACGTCAGTGCTTTGTCCAGCCCGAGACCTCCGGCGCGCAGTCGGCGCAATTCCGCTAAATAAGCACCCGTCCCCAAGGCGCGCCCCAGATCAGTGGCTAGCGAGCGGATGTACGTTCCCGCAGAGCAATGGATTCTCGCCCTTAGTCTGGGAAAATCGTAGCTGAGCAACTCCATTGCGTGAATGTGCACTCGGCGGGATTTGAGGACGACCTCGTCCCCGCGACGCGCCCGCTTATACGAGCGCACCCCAGCTACCTTTACGGCTGAATGCGCTGGCGGAACTTGGTCTATGACACCCGTAAAGTCGCGCAGGGCTTGGGCCACACTTTGATAGTCGGGAGACGCGCAGTCGGCTTGGTGGCGGATCGGCCCCTCGGCATCACCCGTAGCACTCACAGCCCCCAGACAAATCTCAGCCTCGTATTCCTTGTCTGCGCCGCTGAGCCATCGGTTGAGCCGGGTATAGCGCCCCAAGCAAACGACCAAGACACCGCTGGCCAAGGGATCAAGCGTGCCGCAGTGTCCAATGCGCCGCAATTGCAACAGACGCCGGAGAGAGACGATTACGTCGTGGGAAGTGGGGCCTTTGGCCTTGTCGATGACCAAAACCCCGGTCAGAGCCGGATCAACCATGCTGCGCTCCACCAAGGCTATCGATCAGAGCCGTCAGGCGCGCGGCACGCTCGGAGGTGTCGTCGTATGCAACCCGCAACTGGGGTGCGTAGCGCAAGCGCATGCGCTGGGCGATTTCTCGGCGAATAAAACCCAAGCCCCGGTGCATCCCTTGGAGTGCCTGCTTTTTGTCGTCTGCATTGCCGAGCGTGCTGATAAAGATCGTGGCATAGCTCATGTCGGTGGAGAGTTCCACATCTACTACTTGGACCAGCTGCAACCGAGGATCCTTCATCCGCCCTACGATGTCGGTCAACTCGCGCAGCAACTGCCCGCGCACTCGGCTAATTCGTTGCGGGGAGGCCACCTGCCCTCAGTGTACTTCCATTTGGTAGTCGAGGATCTGCACCCGGGGATCGCCTTCGACAAAGTTGACGATCTTGGTCAGCATCTCATCGCAGTGTTCAACGGCCGAACTCACCACGGCAATCCCCAACACCGCCCGCTGCCAAAGCGGGTGGTCATCTACTTCGGCCACGGCCGCGTTAAAGCGGTTTTGGATGCGCCCCTTGAGGCTGTTGAGTACTTGTCGCTTATCTTTGAGCGAATGGCTATCGCCGATATAGAGTTGCACTGTACAGCTCATAACGATCAAAACAATTCAACTGCCCTACAGCGTCCGCTCGGTCTCGACCATAACCAAGGATTCGACGATGTCGCCCTCTGCGATGTCGTCGAATCCGGCAAATCCCATGCCGCACTCGAATCCCTCAGAGACCTCTCTCACGTCGTCCTTGAATCGCCGCAACGAAGTAAGCTCTCCGGTAAAGACAGCTTGGCCACCGCGCAAAACCCGCACCTGGTTACTGCGGGTGATGGTGCCGTCTTGCACCAAACAACCACCAATCGTCCCCATGCGGGACGAGGTAAAGATCTGGCGGATTTCGGCCCGGCCCACCACCTGTTCTTCGGTCGTTGGAGCCAAAAGGCCAGCCAAGGCAGCTCGCACATCCTCGATGACCTCGTAGATGATGCGGTAGTTGCGAATTTCCACGCCTTCCTGCACGGCGAGGTCGCGGGCCGAGGGTTGGGTGTTTACGTGGAAACCGAGCAAAATGGCACTAGAGGCCGCCGCCAATAGCACATCCGATTCCGAGATAGCCCCCACCGCGCTGTGAATGACGTTGACCCGCACTTCCTCGTGGGTTATGCGGCCCAACTCTTCGGCAATAGCTTCGACCGACCCATCGACATCGCCTTTGACCACTACCCGCAACTCTTGGATGTGGCCTTGCTGGATTTGATCGTGTAAGTCGCTGAGCGTAACCGTGCGCAGCTTGCGGTGATCCTGCTCGCGCTTGATGAGCTGCCGCCGCTGGCTGAGGTCCTTGGCTTCGCGCTCGGAATTGGCAACGGCAAAAATATCTCCAGCTTGCGGCACCCCGGGCAACCCGAGCACTTGGATGGGCACGGAGGGTTTTGCTTCTTCGATGCGCTGGCCCTGCTCGTCGAGCAGGGCGCGGACCCTACCGCTATGTACGCCGGTAATAAAAGGCTCACCGACGCCCAGCGTTCCCTCTTGCACCAAAACTGTAGCCACGGGGCCCCTCCCCTTGTCGAGATGGGCTTCGACGATCGTCCCACGCGCTTTCTTATAGGGATTGGCCTGCAATTCAAGCAACTCGGCCACAATGAGGAGCAATTCCAGCAAGTGGTCTATGCCCTGTCCGGTCTTGGCGGAGATTTCGGCACAGGGGATCTGCCCTCCCCACTCTTCGATTAAAACCCCTCTTTCTGACAACTCCCGTTTAATCTTGTCTGGATCGGCCGTAGGTAAGTCTATTTTGTTAATCGCGACGACTAAGGGAACCTGTGCGGCTTTGGCGTGGTCTATCGCTTCAATGGTTTGCGGCATGACGCTATCGTCGGCAGCCACGACCAAGATCACAATGTCAGTTACTCTTGAACCGCGCGCCCGCATCGCCGTAAAGGCCGCGTGCCCTGGGGTGTCGAGGAACGTCACGCCGCGACCGTCTTCCATGTTGATCACGTACGCCCCAATGTGCTGGGTAATGCCGCCAGACTCGCCCTCGACCACCTTGCTTTCGCGCAAGTAGTCGAGCAACGAGGTTTTACCGTGATCGACGTGGCCCATGACAGTGACGACCGGCGGACGCGGCTCGGGTTCGCCGATTTCTTCCTCCTCGACGATCTCATCCAACTCGGCTTCTTCGGCCTCCAGCGGAACCACTTCAAAGCCAAACTCATCGGCCAACGTCTGCATGGTGTCCATATCTAGGCGTTGATTGATCGTCGCCATGGTACCCAACTGCAAACACAGGGCAATCACTTCGCTGACCTTGACGCCGAGTTGTTCGGCAAATTCGCCGAGCGTGACAAACTCACTGACCTTGATCTGGCGAATCTCACCATCTTCCTCGGAACCATCTTCGCGCGGGCCGCGCTCGTAGCGCCGGCGCACCCGACCCTCGTTGAGCTGGCTCAAGGTTCGCCGCACGCTTTCTTGGACCTCTTTGGCATCAGGTACCCCTTTGCGCCGCTTCCCCCGTCGGCGCTTTGGCGGAGCCCCGGGCAAATTGGCTTGGGCTGTTACTTCCCGCTTCTCTCCCAAGCCCTCGCGGATGCTTTCTAAGCTATCCTGCCCCTTGCCACGCCGACGACCGCGACGACGCCCTCCTTCTGCCTTATCGGGCAGGGGCACGGCGCGATCCCCGGATTGCCCTTCAACGCTCTGCTTGCGAGTCGCCGCCCCCCTTTCGCGGCGACGCTCGGGTCGCGAGCTATCGGCCTGTTTGCGACTGTCCTCTTTAGCCTTCTGCCGCTTTACTTCCTCTATCGAGCTTCTCTTCTCTTCAGCCAGCTTGCGGTCAATAGCCTCCAGCATCTCGGGCGTAAGTACACTCATATGGCTTTTGACTTCCATATCCATGCCTTTGAGCATGGATATGAGCGCATCACTGGACAGCTTCTGTTCTTTGGCTACTTGATAAACCCGGCGCTTTTCCAAAACTATTCCCTCAGCTACTCAGCTCTTTGGTCTGTCTCGTCTTCTCCACTCGCATCCACAGCGGGCGCAGCAAGCACTTCTCCACCCTCTTGCTCAACCTCCTGTTCGGCCGCTTCTGCCTCTTCATCAGCGATCAATGCTTCAATATCGACCTCACCATGTTCGGCAAGGTACGCGGCGGCGGCGGCCTTTACTCTTTGGGCAGTTTCGGCCAGTTCTAGGCCCGGCACGGTCTGTAATAGCTCTGTATCGGCCTCAGAGATCGCGGTGATAGAGTCAAAACCGGACGTGGTCAAACTCAGAGCAATCAACTCGCTAATGCCGTCTATCTGGCGAAATACTTGCTGGTACTTCTCCTGCTTGGCGCGGCGCTCTTGGTATTGGTCGTCGGTGATGATATCTAGCCCCCAACCGGTGAGTTGGCTGGCGAGTTTGGTATTTTGACCGCCCTTGCCAATGGCCAGCGATAGCTGATCCTCTTCGACGATCACCACCGCGTGCCGACGGCGCGAATCCGTGATGCAGCGCACTACGGTGGCCGGACTCAGAGCGCGGCTTATGAATATATCCGGCTCGTCGATCCAAGGAACGATATCTATGCGCTCGCCACTCAATTCTCGGACGATGGCTTGCACCCGCGATCCCTTCACCCCCACGCAGGCCCCAACCGGATCAACGCGTTCGTCGCTGCTGCTGACTGCGATCTTGGCCCGCTCGCCCGGTTCGCGAGCTACGCCGTGAATCTCGACGATGCCCTCGGCTATCTCCGGCACTTCTGTGGCAAAGAGCTTCCGGAGGAACTCGGGCCGCGCGCGGGAGAGCAATACCTGAGGCCCCCGGCTCGACTTGAGCACCTCGTATATATAGCCCCGCACGGCATCGCCTTGGCGGTAGCGCTCGCGGCGGATTTGCTCTTTGTATGGCACGGCGGCCTCGGCCCGACCAAGGTTGAGAATGATGTCGCCGTGGCTGATCTGTTGCACAGTACCGGATTCGACGAGGCCGACCCGACCGATAAATTCGTCGTATATCCGCTCGCGCTCGGCTTCGCGCACCCGCTGAATGAGAATCTGCTTTGCGGTCTGTATGGCGTTGCGGCCAAAGTCGGCAAAATTGAGCTGCTGTACCAGCACAGAACCCAGTTGGGCATGGGGGTCGATGTTGCGGGCGTCGGCGAGGAGAATCTCCACGGATGGCTCGACCACTTCTTCGACGACGGTCTTGCGGGCGTACACGGCCATCTTGCCCTGGGCCGCGTCGATGTCAACTTCGTAATTTTCGGTATTGCCGTAGTGCCTTTTGGCGGCTGAAATTAGAGCGTCGGCAAGGGTTTGTACCACCAATTCCCGATCGACATTTTTTTCGCGAGCAATCTGCCCCAAGGCTTCGACAATGTTTGCGTTGTTCATGTTTTTTGCTCGACCTTCACTGCTTACAATTCTGGTTCAATGTTGGCTTTAGCTATATCGGCGCGGGCCACGATCTCGGCTGGGCTGTCGAGCTGAATCCGGTCGGCTTCCCAAGCGGCCAAACGCCCTTTGACAACTCGGCCGGACGTGAGCACGACTTTTAGCAATCGGTCTTGGGCACGGGTGAAATCCCCATCAGTCTCTAGGGGTCGGTCCAATCCCGGCGAGGTAACTTCGAGCCGATACCGCCCGGCAATGGGATCTTCTATGTCGAAGAGATCGGCCACTTCGCGACTGATCGACTCACAGATGGCCAGCGTTATACCGCAATTTTTGTGAACCAATAACCTAACTAACTGATTACCGTGGGCTCCACTGAGTTCGATATCGACGAGTTCGGCCTCGTGCTCGCGGACAATGGGTTCGACAAGAGCTACTAGATCGGCCTTTAATGCGAATTTATCTACGGCGGAAATACGCGCTTTTCCCCCTTAACAAAAAAGCGGGCTATGACGCCCACTCGGGATTATAAAATATAGAATTATATTGATTTAGGCAAGACGACTTAACAGTACTCGCCAAATGCCAAGCTAGAGGAGACGCAATATCTCGCGCAGTTCTTTTTTGGTCTCTTCGATCATTCTGAATGCGGCCTCCCGGTCCTGTGCGAGTTCGGGGTCAGTCCGCTCCACTACTGAAGCGGGGCTGTCCTGCTGTTTAGTGAGCAAAACAGATACTTGTTCTCCAACCTGACGCAGGAGCTCGGGTTCGTCTTTGAGCTTCTTCTTTACGCCCTGAGTTGTGTAGCGCTCCTCGTAGAGGAGGCGTTTTAGCAACAAGATGATTCCTATATCGCGCTCCCTATAGGCCCTGTTTTTACCACCGCGCGCACGGTTCGGCCGCAAACACGCAAACTCCTTCTCCCACGCCCTGAGCGTATAGGGTTGTAGTTGTGTAAGTTCTGCGACTTCGCTGATGCTGTAATACAGCTTGTTTTGCAATGGATTTTTCACGATCGCACTTCCCTGTATCCTTTGCGATGACGCCAGGCGATGCGCAAGGGCGTTCCCTCGAAATCAAACTCTGACCTCAGTCGATTTTCGATGTGGCGTCGGTAATTTCCCGGCACGGAGCGGGGTAGATTCGTAAAGATCGTAAACGCCGGCGGGTTAATCGCGTGTTGGGTCGCGTAAAGCAGACGAATATCTCGACCTTCTTGCGTCGCTAGGTACTCGCCGGATAGCTGCTGAATGATCTTGTTCAAGCGCGCGGTGGGAATCCGCGTCCGGCGCTTGTTGCCCACTGCGGCCACTACTTCGAGACACTTGTGGACCCGCCGCCCGGTCAAGCCCGATATGCAAAGCACTGGATAGTCGCGCAAAAAGGGATAGCGGTCGCGCAACTCGCTGCGGAACTCGGCCACCGTTTTATCGACGATTAAATCCCACTTATTGATCGCCACCACCAAGCCACAGCCAGATTTTATCACTTGCTCCATGATGCGAGCGTCCTGCATGACCCACCCCTCGGCACCATCTATGAGCACAACCGCCACATCGGCTTGGTCGATACTATTGGCCGCCCGGCGCGTGCTGTAGAATTCCACTGGATCATCGACCTTAGATCGCCGCCGCAAACCGGCCGTATCCACGAACTGCAGGTGGCTGTCCTGCCAAGTCAAGCGCAGTCGCGTTGGGTCGCGGGTCGTACCAGGCTGGTCGTGGACGATGGAAACCTGATAGCCGGCGAGGCGATTGATCAGCGTGGATTTGCCCACGTTGGGACGCCCGACCAAAGCGACTCGAATCGCCGCTTCGTCCCATTCTGGCCCATACGCCCCGGCCTCATCGAAGAGCGCAATAAGTGCATCGAGCAAGTCCCCAGAACGCCGCCCGGTCACGGCTGAAACCGGCAGGGGCTCCCCCAAGCCAAGCTGGTAGAATTCGTCTAGCGGCGAGACCGCCCCCACCTCATCGACCTTGTTGACGGCCAGCAAGCACTTCCCCCCCCCGCTACGCAGCATGGCTCCCATTTCTTGGTCGAGATCGGTCAAACCCGTAGTCCCATCGCAGAGGAAAATCGCTATATCCGCTTCTGCCAATGCCTTTGCCGCTTGGGAGCGCACGGCCGCGGATAGCGCGTCTTTGGCATTGGGCATGTAGCCCCCCGTATCGACCAACGTGAAGGATCGCCCGCCCCACTCGGCCGCGGCGAATATCTGATCACGCGTGACCCCGGGCTGGCCATCGGTTATGGCCCACCGAGTCCCCAAGATGCGGTTGAAGAGAGTCGATTTACCCACGTTGGGCCGACCGACAATCGCCACTATGGGTCGGCGATGGTTTTCGACGGTTCGGGTGTTCATTTTTCGCGCCCTATGTAATAACCAAGCTCGGTTAGCTGCCGCCCCTCTCCTTGTACTTTCACACTCTGATCGGTCCAAAAGCGCTCCAGTGATTCGACCAAGTCGTACCCCCCTACCGCGAGGGGGACACCGACCTCTGCCGCAAGTTGGGGCACGGTCATGTTGTCCAACGTCAAGCCCTCGCCATTGATACAATTGGGCGGCAGCAAGACCAAATCCCGCTCGATTCCATCGCGCGCACGCGCCGCCATATCGCGGCCGGTCAGCAGGCCCGACACCGTGATGCCGTGGCCGAAAAAGTCGTTATCTACCGGTAGAAGATCGATCTGTACGTTCTCAATGGCGTTCAGCCTTGTCACTAGGGGCACGAGGATTCGCTCGGCCAAACGCCCCGTCAGCAGACCGATCCGCACGGCCTTGGCAATGCGCGCTGGCAGCCGCTTGCTGGCCTCGTCCCAAGTGTCGAGGAAAGAGCAAACCATGCCGATGCCATTTTCTAGCTGGGGAAACGCATCGTAATACGACGCCGTAGGCACGGGCCGACTCGTCAGTAGAAAGATCTCGTCAGCCGGATAGACGAACCGCTCGCCAAAGCGCGCTTTGAATTGCAAGCCCCACGATTCGGCTGCATCTGCGTACTCAGCAGCCTTGGCCGGGGTCACCGGATCGAGTTGGGCGAGCTTGTGCCGATGATCAGTCAGCCCTACGGGCACCAATGCCACAGAGCGGACCGCGGGATAGTACGCAGACAGGTCGGCCACCGTGCGCTCTAGGTGCAGCCCGTCGTTCCAGCCCGGGCAGAGCACGACCTGGGTGTGCATTTCAATGCCATTGGTGGCCAGTTTGTGCAAGCGCTCGTTGATATCGACGGTCGCTTTTGTGCGCCCGAGCATGACTTGCCGCAGCTCGGGATCGGTGGCGTGGACTGAGATGTATTGCGGTGTTAGCCCTTGTTCAATAATGCGGTCGATATCACTTTCGGAGCCGTGGAGGAAGGAGAGCCGAAAATCGTCGTCCTCAAAATACAGGCTGCGCCGCATGCCCTTGGGCATTTGGTGAATAAAGCAAAAGACGCATTTGTTGTTACAGCTACGCAAGCGCATATCCTCGAAGACCAGCCCTAAGGACTCGCCGCTCTGGCGCTCGATTTCGGCCTCGTACCGTTCTTTGTCGCGCTCGATTTCTACGCAGATTACCTCTTCGGCGCTGTTGACCTGCACGTCGATCAAATCGCGCACTTCTTCGCCATTGATGCGCAAAATGCGATCACCGATGCAAAATCCCGCGCGTGCGCCGAGGCTATCGGGCTCAATCTGTTTTACGACAACCATAGTGAATTAAGCAATTAATCTACGTATCATAGTGTGGGGCAAGACGTTCTATCGGTAAAGGTATATGGATATTGCGCCGACGGCAATACCTTGGAAAGAAATAAAAAATCCGCCCGACCAAGTTGGCCAGGCGGATGATGGAGCGGGAGACGGGAATCGAACCCGCGACATCAAGCTTGGGAAGCTTGCGCTCTACCCCTGAGCTACTCCCGCTAATTTTGCGGTCTAAGGTAGGAGAGGCCTCAACCGCTGTCAACCCGCCCCACTACCCCATCCGATACTCCCACTCGCCGACGATGCGCTGGACGACGCCAGCCTTTCCCCATACGTCGAGATCCAATTCGCGCAAGCGGCGGTCGCGGCGGCACCACGTTATTTGCCGTTTGGCCAAGTGGCGGGTGCGCTGCTTGGTCTGTTCGATGGCTTCCTGCCAAGGGCAATGCCCGGCCAGCGCACGGCACATTTCGAGATAGCCCAAAGTCCCCAAGGCGCTGTCGCTGGGATCGTATCCCATTTCGCGCAAGGAGCGGACTTCCTCGATCCATCCCTGATTGACCATCTGCTCGACTCGCTGGTCAATTCGCTCATAGAGCCGACTGCGCGCCATAGTCAGACTAATCATCTGCGGATGATGGACAAGGGGTTGTCCTTTGCGCTCCCGCCATAACTTGCTGAGCGTGCCCTTCCCACCTATCGCTACCTCTAATGCCCGCAGGATTCGCTGCGCGTCGCCCGGCTGCAAACGCGCTTGCGCGACCGGATCCCGATGGCCTAACTCCTCGTATAGGGATGTAAGCCCCTCGCAATGCAGGCGATGTTGCAATTCGGCGCGGATCGGTGCGTATTCGGTTTCATCCTCAAAGCATCCGTCCAGTGCGCTCTGCCAGTACAAGCCTGTCCCTCCGACCATGATGGGAAGGCCCCCTCTGTTCCAGACCTGCTCAATGATGCACCGCGCGGATCGCGCATACGCTCCCGCGCTGTAGTTTTCCTCGGGATCGATCACATCGAGTAAGTGATGAAGGCATTGGTTTCGCTGTTCAGCGGTTGGCTTGGCCGTGCCGATATTCATGTAGCGGTAGATTTGCCGCGAGTCGGCCGAGATGATTTCCACTTTGGGCAAGTGCTGGGCTACTTCGAGGGCTATTTCTGTTTTGCCGGTGGCGGTGGGTCCGGTGATTAGGATTATATTGTTGATTAACATATTAATTGTTATAGGACTATTCAACCGATTCTTTCTTTAACAAGGCCGGCTCTACAATGATCGTTTTCTCGCGGCGCAACAGCGCCTGCCCAGGCGCGCCGCCACGTGGCTTGGTGACGTGTTTTACCAAGGTATACGCCACGGAGACCTTTTTCGCCGTTTTACCCTTACTCCAATACGCAGCTAAGGCCGCGGCCTCTTCAATAGTCTGTTTGCTGGGGGCTTCCTTGCGACCTTCGCTGCGCAAGACGACGTGCGAGCCTGCGTACCCTCGAGCGTGAAACCATAGATCGTTTTGCGCAGCCATTTTGTGCGTCAGCACGTCGTTTTCCTTGTTGTTGCGCCCGGCCCACACCGACCACCCCGTGGAGGTCCTATAGCGCCTGGGATGGGCTTGGGGCTGCTTGCTTGCCGTTTTGTCGGTACGTGTCACCTTACTCTCCAACCAGTTCTGCAGCGCAGCGTCGGCTTCCCAAGTACCGGCATCGACCGCACCAATCCAACGCTCATATTGGGCGCACTGACGCCTGAGCTCGGCTAGGCGCGGCGGCAGGATTTGTTGGCGGCGCTCGTATTTTTGCGCGGCCTTTAGATAGGATGCGGCGTTTTCCGCCAGGCTGCGGTTTACATCCAAATCAATTCGCAGGGTCGAGCCCCCTTCTGAATCGAAGACGTCGGCCAACTCTACTTGCGCGAGCCGACCGGATAGCTGCCCTATGTTGGCCCATAGCGCGTGGCCCTTTCGCTTGTACTCCTCGGCGCGCGTGGCCTCGTCGAATTCGACTTGCATGGCGGCCAAACGCCGCCGGGCATTTTTCAGGGTTTGGCTCAGCCTCCTGCGAATCTGTTGCTGCGTCTGCTGTTGACGGCGCTGTTCCCGCTCCTTTCGGCACGCCGCCCATATTCCTGAACTGACCGCGTCAAACTGCTCGTAGGCCCCTTCCAAACGGAGTGGTTCAAGGGCGGAAAAGTGAAACCGGCCTGCCTCTTGCCACACATAGCTGTGGCCAGCTACCGAACTGGTGTACGCCTCTGTGGCCGCGCTCCACAAGGCTGTAGCCGGTTCGTCTCCCTCGCCCTGCTGGCTGCGGAAGATCAACTCGCGCACCACTGAGGCATCCGCTCCCGCCAACCAGCGCCTCGCCGCCTTTTCCAAAGGAGCGTCCGCGCTAGCCAGCCGGTCGCGCCACGCGCTAAGTTCGTCCGTGCCGGGCAACAGGCGGCCCGACGGCTCGGGCGGCTGGTACGGCTTGCCTACGGGTGACTTGTCCTTGGCCGTTGCCCAGTAGCCCAAAATCGCGCCATCGGCTTGGCGATGGAGAACAAATCGCACCTTGTTGGGAATGAGTTCACACACCAAGACGCCAAAGCTCGGGCGGTCGTCGCGGTCCCGGCGCTCTAATCGCAAGCGCAAGATGCGCTCATGGCGCTCGGTCTCCACGGCCAAGATCCGCGCACGCACCAAGTACTTTTCCGGGCCGTCGCCCGCTTGCCAAGATCGCGGCCAAGCCTCGCGCCGCAGGCAGAGCAAACCCTCCCGGCCACTCGCGCCGTACAGCCAATCGCCTTCGTCAACCGCAAAGGCGAGTTCTGTGGACTGAGCATAGGCCCGCTCGATGACCGTCCCTTGCAGGCGTTCTCGCAGCTCCTGTGCGAGCGCTTGAATGGTGAAGTAATCAAACGCCATCTAGGCTTCGACGAGCTTGAGGCTGGCGTTTAGTTTCTCCTGGGTGGCGCGGTATTCGGCTTGGCGTTGGCGCTCCTGTGCGACGATTTCGGGCGGGGCTTTGGTAAGGAAACGCTCATTGGCCAGTTTGGCATCTAGGCCCTTGAGCAGGCCGTCCATCTTTTGAATTTCCCTTTTGAGACGTTGTCGTTCTGCATCTAGGTCTATCAATCCCTCCAAGGGTACAAAAATCTCGGCTGCGGCTGTCATCGCGCTGCCCGAAGCCGGCGGTCGGACGAGCCCTTGGCCGACTTGCACGGATTCGGCCCGGGTCAGCAGTGCGATATAGGGTATGGCTTGGCGCAGGGTCTGTTCGGCTTCGTCCGAGGCGGCCGAAATCAAGACCTCGACTTTGCACCCCGGCGGGACATTCATCTCACCGCGAATGATCCGTATCCCGGTCACCACCTCTTGCAAGCACTGCATTTGCGCTTCGGCCTCCGGATCTATCAATTCGTCGTCGCATTCCGGCCAAGCCGCGACCATGATGCTGTTCGCCGACGAACCGTGGGGCAGAGCCTGCCACAAGGTCTCGGTGATAAAGGGCATAATGGGATGCAATAGCCGCAGGGCGGTTTCGAGCACGCGCACGAGATGCTCTTGAACCGCGCGCCGCGCTTGGGGATCGCCTCCCTGCAAGCGCACCTTGGCCAATTCGAGGTACCAATCGCAATAGTCGCGCCAGACGAAGTCGTAGATCGCCCGCGTCAGGTCGCTGAAGCGATAGGATTGCATGGCCTCGGTCATCTCGCGCACAGCCACCTGCAACCGGCTCCAGATCCAGCGGTCGGCCAATTCGCTCCGCTCGCAGGGGCCTGGCTCGTATCCGTCGGTGTTCATCAGCACGAAGCGGGTCGCATTCCACAGCTTGTTGCCAAAGTTGCGGCCGGCCTCCGCGCTGGCCGAAGCTTGCACTTGGTTGTTCTCGACTGCCGCATCAAAGCGCACGTCTTGGACGGCTCCGGCCTGCGCCAACAGACAGTAGCGCGTCGCATCTGCGCCGTAGCGCGCCACTAAGTCGAGTGGGTTGAGGCCCGTGCCCAAGCTCTTGCTCATGCGGCGACCGTCTTGGGTTAGGATGGTCGGGTGAACCAGCACCGTCTTAAAGGGAATTTGCTCCACGCACTCTAGCGAGGTCATGGCCATCCGCAAAACCCACAAATAGAGAATGTCGCGGGCCGTGATCATCAAATCCGTGGGATAAAAGTACTCCAGCGCGTCGCTGCGCTGCGGCCAACCGAGGGTGGCAAAGGGCCACAAGGCGGAAGAAAACCACGTGTCGAGCACATCTGGGTCTTGCACCCAATCTTGGCCGCCACATTCGGCACAGGCAGCCGGCTCAGCCGCGCTGACTACGGGCTTGGCCCCGGTTGCCCTCGCGCAGAGCCTGCTCCCGGTCCAAGTCGCCCATAGGAATCAGCCCATCGGCACTGCAATGGGTGCAATACCAAGCGGGGATGCGATGTCCCCACCAGATCTGCCGCGACAAGGCCCAATCGCGTATTTGGTCCAACCACTCGATGGCATAGTGGCGAAAGCGGTCGGGCGCGTATTGGATATCCTGCTGCACGAGCACGGGCCGCACCTTGGCCGCTATCTCTTTCATGTTCATAAACCACTGCTCCATCGGCAGGGGCTCAACGACTGTGCCGCACTTGTCGTGGTGGGGTAAGGCGTGTTCGTGATCCTCTATTTTTGCCAGCAGCCCTTCGGCTTCCAACGCAGCCACCACGGCCTCGCGAGCTGCGTAG
>JAGWBY010000099.1:0-6058 GCA_021295675.1 Candidatus Latescibacterota bacterium
AACCAACCGCTGCCGCGCCTCATTGCTGATTAGATGCTCAACCTTGCAGGCGTCGATCATTGCGTCGTCCTCATCCATACCGAGGGCGTCTCCGAGGAAACGCTGCACGACTAGGCGCGTGGCCTCGGTTTCCTGCACAACCTTTAGACCCTGTTCGGTAAGTTCGAGGAAGCGGTTGAGGTCCTCTTGCACATAGCCGCGCTCCTTGAGGTGCTTCATGGCTGTCGAGACGCTGCCTTTGGTGATGCTCAGGTGCTTGGCAATATCCGAGACGCGGGCGTAGCCGTGCGCCTCGCGCAACTCGTGGATCGCCATCAGGTGATGCGCGGCACTGTGGCTTAGTTCGTTTTCTTCGTAGGCTCTCCAGACTTCCTCAAACATGCCTTTCGCCTTTCTGCCTCCGCTTAAGTCGCAGGGCCTCGTATTGAGTCAATCGCCGAGCTTGCGCAGCAAATCCACGCAGCGATTGGAGTAGCCCCATTCGTTGTCATACCATCCGAGGATCTTGACCATATTTCCTTCGAGAACATTCGTCGATAGCGCGTCGAAGACACACGAGTGTGGGTTGCCTACGATGTCGGCCAAGACTAGCGGCTCCTCAGAGTACTCGAGAATGCCAGCCAGCGAGTTGGCCGCAGCGGCTTTGAACGCCGCGTTGATTTCTTCGGCATCCGCTGCGCTTTTGAGTTCGGCGGTGAGGTCGGTCAACGAACCGTCGGGGGTTGGCACGCGGATGGCCAAGCCATCGAGCTTGCCGTCGAGCTCGGGTAGCACCTTACCGACCGCGGCCGCGGCCCCCGTAGTTGTGGGCACCATCGAGGCCGCCGCCGAGCGCGCCCGCCGCATGTCGCTGTGCGGAGCATCGAGCAGGCGTTGGTCGCCGGTGTACGAGTGAATCGTATTCATCATGCCTTTGACGATGCCAAATTTTTCGTGTAGGACTTTGACCATTGGGGCTAAACAGTTGGTCGTACACGAAGCATTGGAAATGATTTCGTGATCCGCTTGGATGGCCCCTTCGTTGACACCCATGACCACGGTTATGTCCGCACCCTTGGCCGGCGCGGAAATGACGACCTTTTTGGCTCCGGCGTCGATATGGGCGCGGGCCTTGTCGGCCTCGGTAAAAAATCCCGTTGACTCCAGCACCACTTCGACCCCGAAATCGCCCCAAGGCAGGTTAGCGGGGTCGCGTTCGGCCAAGATGCGGATCGCCTTGCCATCGACGACCAAGTCGTCGCCAGCAACCTCTATCTCGCCGGCGAAGCGGCCGTGGGTGGAATCGTACTTGAGTAAGTGAGCAAGTGTTTTGGCGTCGGTTAGATCATTGATGGCTTTGATCTCGAGTCCACCTTGCTCGACGGCAGCCCTGAACACCAAACGGCCGATTCGACCAAAGCCATTAATAGCAACAGGTAATTCTCCCATTTCCCAGTGTATTCCTTCCTGTAAATAGCAGTAGATTTGGGGATCTGAGAAAAGTCAGCCGCTCATCCCTGCGGGCCATGCGACGATCCAAATGAATATGGTAGCAAACGGATGAACGGAACTTTACAGCCCGATGTAAAAACTTATATTGCACAGTTGCGGGAAGCGTGCAAGGCGGGCAAATCGGACTTGATTCTCAACTTTTGCGTTTTTTGCGTTGCAAAAAGCTAATGAATAAACCCGACCTCAGCAAGAGCACTACCACTGGCCGAGATGTGCGTTGGTGGGCTAGGCTGAAGGGCGGGACGGACGATCAAAGAACAGAGAAACGATGCGCGAGGAAGGCATAGCCTTGGAGAAAGCACTGCTGTGCATTGATGAGCAGCAGCGGGCCTATATCGAACAACTGAAATCCTTTATCCGCATTCCCAGCGTCAGCACTGGTGCCGATGAAGACACCAGTGACGGCCTCGCCCAAGCAGCCGATTTCCTCGTCGGCCAATTCGACCAAATGGGGTTTGAGGTCGAGAAGATCGAAGTAAGGGCCGCTACCAATCCCTTAGTCGTCGCCCGTAGTCCCGCGTTCTCGTCGGATCGACCCACTGTCTTGATCTATGGTCATTACGATGTACAAGGGGTGGACAATCCGCGCTCGGCTTGGGAGGTGGATCCCTTTGCTGCCGAAGAGCGCGACGGCTTCCTTATCGCCCGGGGGGCCAGCGACAATAAGGGGCCCTGCTTCGCGCATCTGAAGGCGGCCGAAGTTGTCCTCGCCAATGGGAATCCGCTTCCGTTCAATCTGGTCTTCCTGATCGAAGGCGAGGAGGAATGCGGTAGCGCGGCATTGAGCCAGTTTGTGGCCGAGGGCAGGCTTGGCGAATTTGCCCCGGTGCTTTGTACGGTGATTTCCGACACCAGCATGTACGGGCCGGACCAGCCCTCGCTGACTTTGGGGCTGCGCGGCATTGTCTATACCGAGGTTGAGGTTTTTGGGCCGGTGCAGGACGTGCATTCCGGCCTTTTCGGCGGCATTGTCCACAACCCCAACCAACTTCTCGTCAACGCCTTGGCCGGCCTCATCGACGCCGAAGGGCGCATTGCTGTCCCCGGTTTCTACGACGAGGTGCAGCCGCTTTCGGCTCGCGAAAAAAGCCTCTATGCCTCCCTCGCGGTTGACGAGGGTGCCTATTGCCGCACCTTGGGCGTGCCCTCGCTGGTGGGAGAACAGGAATACTCCATCCTCGAAAGGCGCTGGACTCGCCCCACGCTCGACATCAACCTCCTCAGCGGCGGCAGTCCGCGCACGGTCATTCCGGCTTTCGCCCGAGCGGCCATCTCCTGCCGATTAGTACCCGACCAAAACCCCGAACACATCCAAGCCGCGCTCGAAGGGCACATCCGCGCACATCTGCCTGCAGACACCCGCGTCGAGTTCAAAAATCAGCATTGCTCACCGGCTTATTATTTGGACCTAGACCATCCACTAGTCGAGCCGACACTTGAGGCCATGCGCAAGGGATTCGGGGTCGAGCCGGTGTTTACCCGCGAAGGTGGCTCCATTCCCATCGTCGTCGATTTTGCCGCGGCGACGGGCGCACCGGTACTGCTCATCGGTCTAGGGCAAATCACCGACAATTGGCACGGCCCTAACGAGCGCTTTTCCATGCGCGACTTTCACCGCGGCATCCGCACTTCGGCCGCGCTCTTATGCGAGTTGGCGCGAGCTTCTCAGCGCGCGACCTAGCCCACCATTCTGCACCAGGCAAGGAGTCACTCGTGTCTCTCTCCCACGCCCAAGTAACCCATTTCAAAAACCACGGCTACACTGTGGTTCCCGATTTTTTTGACTCCCGCGAAGTCCGAGCCATACAAGCCGAAGTCGAGCGCTTTAAACGCGAGGGCTTGGTCCGCAACGTCGCCACCGAGGGCGACGGCGAGACCCCTTCCTCCACTAAGGTCAACCTGCAATTGATTCCCCTGTACGACAAAAGCGATCTCATCCGCGCCCTGCCCTTTGACGACAAAGTCGCCGTCGCCGTCTCACAGCTCATCGGCACGCCCTTCATCCTGCATCTAGACCAGATGTTTCTCAAGCCGGCTGGGCACGGCATCGGCACGGACTGGCATCAAGACAACGCCTATTTCAAAATAGACGACCCTTTAAAAGGCACTGCCATGTGGGTAGCCGTTCACGACGCAACCATTGAAAATGGCACCATCCACGTCGTGCACGACTCCTTCAAGGAGGAATATCCGCACGACCGCGATCCTTACTCCGATCACCACATCCACTGCCAAGTACCCGAGGAGCGCGCCGTGCCCATTGAGCTCAAGGCCGGTGGCGTCGTTTTCTTCTGCTACGGCACGGCCCACGCTACCAAGGCAAATACCACCGAGCGCGAGCGCGCCGGACTTGCCTTTCACTTCCTGCACACCGCCTGTGTCGAGCGCGCCAGACTCATCGGCGAACGACGCGGCCAGCCCATCATGGTGGGGCCAGAAGCCACGGGTGGCCAAGCCGAATACGGCGTGCGCGTCGCTGGGACTTGGGAACGGGAAATCGAGCGCGTCCTCAAGGGAGCAACCAACTAATGCCGCACATCAAACCCGACGACCTGCGCCAGATCGGCTACCAGCTTTTCGAGACGGCCGGCTGCCCTCCCGCCAGCGCCCGCGCCGTGACCGATCACTTAGTCGAGTCGTCTCTCTACGGACACGACTCGCACGGCAGCTTGCGCCTCTACGAATACGTCGAACAGATCCGAGACGGCATCTTTGATCCCCAAGGCCAGCCTTCTATTGTCAGCGAAAAACCCTGCACCGTGGTCGTCGATGGCGGCGGCACTATGGGCCAAATCGGCGGGACGTTCGCTACCCAGCTAGCTATCGACAAGGCCGCCCAGTACGGAGTCGCTACTGCCACGCTGCGCAACTGCGGGCATGTTGGCCGGGTGGGAGCCTATCCGCTACAGGTCGCTCGCCAAGGCATGATCGGCCTAGCCTTTTGCAACGCCGGTCACCTCGGGCGGCAGATCGCTCCCTACGGCGGGATCGACGGCAAGCTCAGCACCAATCCCATATCCTGCGCCGCGCCTCGGCGCAATGCCGATCCGCTCTTAGTCGATATGACCACCTCAGTCTGCGCCGAGGGCAAGGTCCGCGTCGCCCACAACCGGGGGGAACAGCTACCCGAGGGCCGGATTATCGACCACGACGGCAACCCTTCTACCGATCCAGAGGCATTTGTCGGCGATCCGCCCGGCGCAATCCTGCCTTTCGGTGGGCCGGTGGCCTATAAGGGGTACTGCTTGAGTATGATAGTAGAGGTTCTAGGCGGAGCCCTCAGCGGTCAGGGCTGTGCCAACGGCGAGACCGTCATGCAGAGCAATGGGCTGCACCTAACGGTTTACAACATCGAGCACTTCGTCGAAATGGACTACTACTTCGACGAACTTGAAAGCCTAATCCGCCACGTATCCACCAGCCGCGTCGATCCGCACATCGGCGAGATCATGCTACCCGGCGATCCCGAATACCGCACGGGACGCCAGCGCCAAGAAGAAGGAATTCCCATCGACGACACGACGTGGGGCCACATCGTCGAGGCCGCACGGAGCCTTGGGCTAGATCCTCAGACTTGGTCGCAATGATGAGGGCACCTCCGCAGGGGGACCAACAGCAGGCGCGGGATCTGCTGGGAATCCCTCTGCGAGGCATCCTTATCGGGGCGGTGCTGGCGCTGGTACTCAACATCTGCGATACCTACGCGACGAATGCGATCCAAGGCTCCTACCTGACCCTCAACTTCAGCACCCCGGCCGCCCTCTTCTTATTTTTCTTTCTCGTCTTAGCCAGCGCCGCGGTCGGCCTCCTCCACCGATGGCTGGCGCTGACCCGGGCGGAACTAATCACCATCTACATCATGCTGGTGGTAGCCTGCTGCATCCCTGGTATGGGCTTCACCCAGTTCATGATCCCCTGCCTCCTTGGATCGACCTACTACGCCACGCCCGAAAACAACTGGGATTCCCTCTACAATCAATACATCCCTCAGTGGATGATCCCACGCGGCGAGAACGTGGCCCGCTACTTCTTTGAGGGGCTGCCCGAGGGGGCCTCGATCCCCTGGGGTGCCTGGGTCGTGCCGCTGAGCCTGTGGTTCGGCTTCTTTCTCGCCCTCGCCTTCGCGATGATCTGCGCGATGGTCATTATGCGCAAACAGTGGGTCGACAACGAGAAGCTCAGCTACGATGGAGATGATGCGGCAGGAGGGCGGCGGCGCTGTGGGCCGCTCGTTCTTCACCAACAAGACCATGTGGCTGGGCTTCGCCGTCTCCTTCCTGCTGTTGAGCATCAACGGCGTGCACTCCTATTTTCCAGAGTTTCCCCGCTTCGAGCGCACCGTGGGCGTACCCCTGTTCGGCAACACCTGGCTCAGCTTCTGGTTCAGCCCGCCTTGGACCGGGTTTTTCTATTTCGTCAACCTCGACATCTCGGCCTCGATCTGGGTCTTCTACGTCCTCGTCAGGCTGCAGCGGGGCATCTTCAACACGCTCGGCGTGCAGAGCACGCAGCGGATCGACTTCTACTCCGAAGATCCCTTCCTCGCCCACCAGGGTCTCGGGGCGAT
>JAGWBY010000099.1:6240-15362 GCA_021295675.1 Candidatus Latescibacterota bacterium
TGCTGTTCGTCTTCGGCGCCATGATCCTGTTCATGGCGCTGACGCGGGTGGTCGCCGAGGGCGGCATCCCGGCCATGCGCCCGCCCCTGATGACTTCGACCTTCGCGATCTCCGCGGTCGGCACCTCCTCCATCGGCACCCGAGGCTTGGTGGCGCTCGGCTTCTCCTACGGCTGGCACGCCGAGGTCCGCTCCTTCGTGATGGCCTCGGTCGCCAACGGGCTGAAGATGAGCGAAATGATCCGCGGCCAGAAGCGCCGGCTGTTCTGGGCCATTGTCCTCGCCATCTTAGTCAGCCTGGCGGGCTCCTCCTACGTCACCCTAGTCATGGCGTACGAGCACGGCGGCATCAACCTCAACCCCCTGTTCTTCTCCTGGCAGTCCACCCACTTCGGACCCATGGACATGGCCCCGCGCATCGCCGCCGAACCCGAAGGCCCGCGCTGGGACGCCTATCAGTTCATGGGCATCGGGGCGGGCGTGATGGCGGCGCTCATGTGGGCGCGCCACCACTTTCTGTGGTGGCCCCTCAACCCGCTCGGGTTCACAATCGCCGCCAATTGGAAGACGGGCCACATTTTCTGCAGTGCCCTGCTGGCCTGGTTCCTGAAGCTGGTGATCCTGCGCTACGGTGGTGTGCGCCTCTACCGCAACCTGCGGCCCTTCTTCCTGGGCCTGATCCTGGGCGAAATCGTCGGGGCCGGGGTGTTCCTAGTGATCGACTACGCCACCGGCACCACGGGCAGCTTCCTGACCCAGATCTGAGCACCGGCCGGCCGTTGCTCGGAGAGACATTTTGGCTATAGTTAGTGCCGACGACGCTGACCCGCAATACAGGAAGGGGGCCGGAGATGGCCAAGAGAAGAAAAAGACCGCCAGCAGCACCCCAGCAGGCGTCATCGAGCTGGGTGACCGGCGCGAGTTGTTCGTCGACTACTACCTGATCGAGCGGCTGCACGGCGTCGAGTTGCGCCTGCAGAAGCCGGTGCCGCGGAACGTGGCAATTGACCACGACGTGCCGTGGGAGGGCAACACCAGCGCCTACCACACGGTATTCCAAGACGGCAAGCTGTTCCGCGCCTACTATCGCGGCCAACCACTACCGGCCGGTCGTATGCTACGCCGAAAGCCGCGACGGCATCGAGTGGTACCGGCCGGAGTTGGGCCTAGTCAACTACCAAGGCTCGACGCGCAACAACATCGTCTGGGACGGCATCGGCGCGCACAACTTCGCGCCCTTCCGCGACCGCAACCCCGACTGCCGGGAGGGAGAGGAGTACAAGGCTCTGGGCAGCGCGCTCGCGCGCACCGCCGACGAGCAGGCCCTCTACGCCTTCAAGTCGGCGGACGGCGTGCACTGGAGCCTGCTATCGGAAAAGCCGGTGATCACCGTGGGTGCCTTCGACTCGCTGAACCTCGCCTTCTTCGACCCGCTGCGCGGCTGCTACGTCGACTACCACCGCGACTCCATCTACCCCGACGGCGTGCGCGTGCGCAACATCATGACCTGCACCTCGAAGGACTTCCGCCGGTGGCCGAAGCCGCAGTGGCTCGACTTCGGCGACGCCCCAGTCGAGCACCTCTACACGAACGCGGTGACCCCCTACCACCGGGCCCCGCACATCTACATGGGCTTCCCCAAGCGCTTCGTGCCGGATCGCAGAATGCCCGGCAACACCGCCCGCGGCGTGTCGGATGGCGTGTACATGACCAGCCGCGACGGCCTGCACTTCAAGCGCTGGAGCGAGGCTTTCGTGCGACCCGGGCTGCAGCCGGAACGCTGGGAAAACCGCAACAACATGACGGCCTGGGGCATTCTGGAGACGGACAACGCCCTGCCGACTGCACCGAAGGAGCTGTCGATCTTCACTACCGAGGGCTACTACCGCGGCGAGGCCTGCCGACTGCGGCGCTTCACGCTGCGCCTAGACGGCTTCGTCTCCGCCAACGCGCCGCTGAAGGGGGGCGAGCTGATCACGCGGCCCTTCACCTTCGAGGGCGGGGCCCTGAGCCTGAACGCGGCCACATGCGCGTCGAGATCCAAGACGGTGACGGCAAGGCGCTGAAGGGGTACACCCTGCGCGACTGCGACGAGATCTACGGCGACTACCTAGACCGCATGGTCACCTGGAAGGGCCTAGCCGACGTCAGCGGCTTGGCCGGCAAATCGGTGCGCCTGCGCTTCGCCCTCAGCGACGCCGATCTGTACAGCCTACAATTCACGCCGCTGCCTGTATGAGAAAGGGGCGATCTAATGCCCCAACATGATGCCGCAGGCGTTCAGAACTCTCTAGCGGAAATTTTCTTTTACATTCAAGGATACTGATAACCTTCATTGTTGATATTAAATGGCCATATCTTCAACATAAGTCTGAGTCGAACAAGGGCCCCTTCATCTAGCGCCCCTATATTCAGTTCCCTTTTTAACGATGGATCATCAAAATCCAATCTTTTACTCGCCGTCAAAAACCCTTCTTTAAGAATGATGTGGGTCAGGTAGCTTGCGATTAAATAATATCCTTCATTTGAAGGATGCAGGTGTTCAACAATCATTGGTTTGCCAATCACACTCTTGGGATAATATGATGTCTGTTTCCTTGGCAACGCTTTTTATAGTTTCGTTTACCTCTGATGGGGCTCTGATCGGTAAAATATCCAAGTCTCTTGCTCTGGTGAAGAATCGTTTAGCTTTTTCTTGATGTCCCTGAGCAAGGTAAACATGCCCCAGATCAAAATGAGTTTGGGCGTGATTTGGGAAGAGTTCAATTGCTGTCTGGTAGACGCGTTCCGCCTCTTCCAGATGATTTTGTGCAAATGCAGCCTTACCATTCTCTAACAACTGTTGCCATTGGGTAACGTCGAGGGAAGATGGCGGCGGTTCTGAATCAAATGGGTGCCAATCTCGAAGATTGGAAACGATCGTCCCTAAAATCACAGGGATTTGATGACGCTTTGCAACAGAGATAATCTCGTGGAGATTTCCCCTGAAATTCTCAATGGCCTGCTCCCGTAGAGGATGATGAGGGGCAAGAGAACTGTTTACCATCATTTTATATGGCGATCCTTCCTTTTCAAATCCATTAGAACGTGCTCTTAATTTTGAGTATAAGTTGTTTGCTAGCTGGAATACCTTAATTTCGCGTAATCGTAAAATCAGATTGATTACTTTGCGAGACGTGCCCAATGCCACATTCGATGCAACACCAAGAGGTCCATAAATTTCGTTATGTCCCATATAAATGATCAAAAGGTCGGGATCATACTGAGGAAGTTCTTTCACGATGTCGAGAACCTGATAACTATTAAAGGTATCTATTCCCAAGTTAACCACTTCTACCGTTTTATCCTCGTTGGAACGTTTTAATAATTCGTTAAGTAGCGTGGGAAACGGCCCTCTTGTTGTTGAACCCCCAAGACAAAAGATGCGAAAATCCTTTGCGGATTTCTGCTGTTTCATGCTTATCTTGGGAATTAGATTTTTAAGCATTGGATTGTTAACTGAATAATATTTTCGGTACAACTCCTGATTAAGTTGGTAAGTAAAAGAAGAGCTTTGAGGGATAAATAGCCTGTCATCAAGGCCGTAATTAGTATGACGCAAATAGATCTCTAGTCCTATAAGTTTCAATGAATATGGTGGTTTTTCTAGACCACTTAATGGTTCGCCCCGTTTGTGTTCGCATCATCTACGCCTTGAGAAAGAACTACCCAAGTGAGGAGGCAGCAGCGACTGGGCTTCGTCTTCCACCGCCGTGTCAACGGACAGATCGACCGTGATGCCCCTGATGGTGTGCCCCTTGACCACCATACCCTCGATGCGCCGAGGCGGTGCGGGCCGTTCCCCTGCTGCTCAAAAAGGGATCGAAGGCAGTGACTGCCCCTGGTGCCACGGGATTGCCGTGCGGGTCCGTAATCTGCCTAGAGAGGACCACCTCGTCCTGTGCGCTAGCAGTGGTTAAAGCCAGAGTCCACACCAGCAATACCAGATGGAGCATTCGCCGTTTCATGTTTTGCGCTCCTTCATAAGATACCCCAGATCCGGTTAAATGAATACCCCCGCTAGTGCTTATAATGCCTCGTAGCAACGCGCTCTACAGCAACGAGGGCGGGAACGCTTCAAGGACATCACCTGTCAGTTAGGTCTCGAAGTTGGGGCATCAACATGCTGGAAGTTTTCCTTGGATTTCCGGGCATATTTTTCCATATTAAAGCCAAATTGCTTTTCAGTTAGAACGGGTTTTGCGCAAAGTCACCAGTTTCCGTTTGCATTCGCTCGCTGAACGAATGGTGCGCTGAAAGGAGGTATAGAAAGAAAAGCCCGCATTTCAGAAATCAATGCAGCAGTAGTCATCATTCCATAGATGAAAGGAGAAGCAACAGTGAAGAAGATTATCGTTATAGCTGCCGTTTTGGGCCTCGTTCTCGCCTCCTTTACTCCGAGTTCGGCCCACCAGCGGACAGACCGGAACTGGGCGGCGGTACAGGTGCCCATCGTGGTGGACGGTGATCTCGGTGATTGGGACAACGTACCGTCTATCTTCTGGGTAACCCAGGATGACCTAATCGAGGTCGTCACGGGCACCCAGGGTGACCCGGATCCGGGCAATCTCGCCGAGCGCATCATCGTCGGCTGGAGCCCAGTGACCAACTTTGTGTACGTCATGGAGGAAAGGTTCGACGACCTCTGGTACGGCACCCTCGATGACACCAACGACAAACTCGAGCTCGTGCTCGATGCCAACCACAGCGGCGGGCAGTTCCAGGGCGTGGAATCTATCGACCTGGATCCGGAGCGATGGGCCGGGGCCGAAGCACAGGACTGGCAGCAGTCGCTCAATAACGCGGACAACAACCTGTGGTTATGGGGCGGCGGAGTATGGGCTTCCGTGGAGCCTTACGCCGGCATCAGATGGAACGTCGACCCTCTTTCAGGAAAGTTGGTTCACCACCTTCGACGACCTGCCGGCCAGTTCGACCGGTCCCGACGATCCCGACCTGATTATCCATGACCTGGAGGAAGGCCAAGTCATGGGCATCGGCATGGCCATTCAGGACGATGACAATGGCCCAGGCGATTCGTACAACGGCTACTGGGTCTCCACTGGCGACATCAACATGTACTTCCACGCCGACTCCTTGGTAGACTACGTGCTACTTGGTTTTAACGAGGAGATCTGGGTGGCCGGAGAAGACTCCCCAACAGCGGTCGAGGACGACAGTTGGGGCCGCATTAAGGCGAGCTTCTCCAAATAGGGGGAAAGGTCGGCTGTAAGGACCTAGGATGGCTGTTGTTGAAGGGGGGCGAGATCGTTGATCCTCGCCCCCCTTTTTTCGGTGCTCAACAGCGTTTCCGACATGAGCGGGGTGCAAGCTCGGGAGCAAGATAAGGAGAAAGAAGTGCGCTCATCGGCGCTATTGCTGAACTCGACAAGAACCCGAGTCGGCGTAGGTAGGGAGCGCCGCGAGCGGGGATGGGTCGGCGCTCAACGGCTAATGGACTCCCTCCGCGCGGCATTCGTCTGTTCCGCGTTGACGTTGTCGGCGGTAAGTCCGTGCTGGGGACAGGAGGGGTATTCGCTGCAGGCGGGCAGGGTGGTCGTCGATTCGAGGGAGCATTGGGAACGCTGGCACTCCGCTGCCAACACGGTCCAGATCAGCGATGAGGGAGTGAAACCCGCCTTCATCCGCAAGCACACGAGACTGGAAATAGATGGCGAGGAAGTCGTGGTTCCCGGCATCAACGCCGTCCTCAATGCCGCCGATTTCGGCGGCGGTGTGTTGAATGCCGGATCCAATCGCGCGAGCGCCATCAACCTCATGGATGGCAGGATGGACACCTTCTGGGAACCGGACCCCTCCGACCTGTTGCAGGACTGGTGGGTGCAGATCGATCTGGGGCGGACGGTCCTCAAGTTTGTCGGTGAAGATCTGGGAGACCCTTTTCTGCAGTTCAAGGTGACCACTTCACAGGGACAGAAAACGCTCGGTCAGCTCCTTTTCCGGACGCGCTTCACTACGGACGGACCGAACAAGAACGAGCGGGTTTTCGAGATCGACCTGACCGGACAGCTACCGACGAAGTGGCCCGATGCACTGGGCGACTTCACCGGCGACGTCATCCAATACGTCGGGGTGGGGATCACGGACAGCGACTTCGACAGGGCGAGGCAGGTTTCCCAGCCCGAATACGATAGTCTGCCAGCCGACCAACAGGGAGAGATAGACTACTTCCGACGAGAGGCATCGGAGGAGGTGAGGTTGCTGGATGGGAAAGAGGATTGGGACGCTCTGGCAGGCACGGAGCGGCAGGGGCCGATAGTTTACTACCGCCGCGAAATACCGAGGCTGGCCGAGATCGAGGTCTGGACCATCGGCGACAACATCGGCACGGGCGTACTGGAGCGGGGCGGCAGGGTGACCGAAGGGGGCGGCCGTGGTAGATGGGGACCTCTTCGGCGAGATCGTGTTCTGGTCTGCCAACGGGAGTTACGACCCCAGCAGGTTGCCGATTGCGGATCCGCGGGATGCGGAGCGCTCGATGTTCATAGATCTCGGAGGCTCCTACTTTGTGGACAATATCAGAATACTCCACGCCCTCCCCAACCCACCTCCGTTCAGAGCCTACCGCATTCAGCTCTCGGACGGCTCCACCAATGCCGGCGGCGAACTGGCCTGGAAGACGGTGGGGTCGCTCAGCGACATCGTGCGGGGGCAGAATTTCCACGACTTCAAGTTCCCGCTCACCAAGGTCGATCATTTTGCCTTTACCTATAGGCTCCACGACCGCTCCACGTACGAGCCCGGACAAGGGAGTCACGGGGTGTCGGAGGTCCAGTTTTTCGGGGAAGGGTTCCTGCCGGAGTCGCAGGTCTCGTCTGAGTTCGGAGGGGAGGCTCCGTTCATAGAGGTGGCGCGGACCCCTCAGAATCTGGCTACCATCGAGTGGGAGGCCGATGTGCCGCCGGGTACGAATCTAATCTTGCAAACCCGGACCGGCGATACGGTCGAGAGCATAACCCGCTACTACAAGAAGAACGGGGATGAATTCCCGGGCACCGAAGAGGAGGCGGCCAAGGCCTGGGAGACGGACAAGAAGTTCTTCGGGGAAGCTTCGGTGGGCCCGGTCATAACCGAGACGCTCCCGGGCGATGACTGGAGTGGCTGGAGTCAGCCCTACTTCGATTCAGGCGCGAAGATTACCTCGCCCAGTCCCAGACGGTTCGTCGCCATCAGGGCGATCTTCCTGACAGAAGACCCCAAGGCGGCGGCCACGCTGAACTTCGTGACGCCGGTGGCTGGCGCGATCGTGGGCGAGGTGCTGCCCTCGCGGCTGGAGGAGATAGGCACGAAGCAGCAAATGTCGTATTTCATCCGTTCGACCTTCGAGTCGGGCAGCAGGGGGTTCGACGAGATCCTCATCGAGGCACCCAACGACGTCGGCATGAAGCTGAAACAGGTGAGTGTAAACGTGACGGGGCAGGACGCCGTGACGTATACGGCGGAGAGTGAGGGGTTTGAGGTGGTGCTGGAGACGGATTCGCTGTGGGTGCGTCTGCCAGCTGCAATCAAGACGACGAGTGGATCAGCGCTGGTGGAGCTTCAGTTCGAGGCGACCATATTCAGGTTCAACACGTTTTTCATCGGCTACATGGGGAACTCGGCGTTCGAAAACTCGTGGCAGCGGGTGGATGACGGCGATGCCAACGGGGTTGTGGACAGCGAGACGACGGTGGTCTGGGGGATCTACAGGTCGATCGCGTTTTTACGCCCAATGGCGACGGCGTCAACGACGAGCTGGAGGTCAGTTTTTCGCTGCTGCGGGTGCTCAGTTCGGCGCCGGTTCAGGTGGCAGTGTACGATCTGAGCGGCCGACTGGTGACGCGGATAGCTGAGGAGACCATAACGGCGGGTCGTCATACGGTGGCGTGGACGGGAGTTGATCAGTCGGGAGCGATTGTGCCACCGGGGATCTATCTGATGCGCATTGACCTAGATGTGGATTCGACATCCAAGAAGAACACTTCGGTCCATCGATTGGTGCACGTCGCCTACTAACAGGAGCCAGTGCTTGGCAATGCCAATCGGGACATCACCTCATAGAGCAGTGGCCCTGCCCGTTTTATCCATCGTTCTCCTCGGACTTGCGGCGACAGGCAATGGAGAGACGATCGTCTTCGGAGGTGGCCCGGGTTCCCGCGCCTGGGATCAGGAGTATTCCGAGATAGCGGTCATCGATTTCGAAACCAATCCCGGTTCCATTCAACCTTTACAGAACGATCCTGAAGACAATATTTCTCTGAAGTTGATCGAAAGGGGGGGGCAAATAACGTCGCCAAATGCGCGCACGGTCCTCGAAGTCACCCAGGGTGAATTTGAGGACTTGTTGGACAACATGGTGGACGGCAGGAACACGGCCTTCGAAATCAAGATCCCGTCAGCCACAGGGATCATACTGAGATTTGATCTGGGCGAGCGTTTCGGAGTCAACAGGATCAGATTTTTCCCCCGCGAAGGGTTCGAGGAATTCTTCCTGAAGGGTTATCTGGTGAGGCTGAACGACGGCAGCGAGGAGCAGCAAACCGTTTCCGGAAATCCCGATCTCAGACTCTTCAAGACAGTCGAGCGCAATCTCGACCCGGTCGTCGACCTAGCTGTGCCGCTGCAGTTCGTGCGTTTCATAGAAGTGAAACAACTCGTTCGCGGGGAATGGGAGATCGACGAGTTTGAGATCTTCGGCGAAGGTTTCACATCTGCTGCTGCGTACATTTCGAATGTGTTCGATGAGGATCGGCCCGCCGTCTTCGGCGGTATAACGTGGGCAAAGGAGACGATAGGAGAGCCTGCCAAGGTATCTGCTACCGTATCCACCCGAAGTGGCCACACGCCGGACCCGAGCGATAGCCTAGAGTGGAGCGGATGGTCTCTTCCCTATCCGGCCGGAGTCCGTACACCGATCGCATCACCTGCACCTCGCCAGTACTGGCAGTTTCGCGTTCTGTTCCAGAGCAGCGACATCCTTTCGGCCGCGACGGTCGATTCGATCGCCGTGGAGGTCTCGCCAGCGCTGGCCGATTCCGTGGTGGGGGAGGTGTGGCCCCAAGACGCCGTGATCGGGCAGGCGAC
>JAGWBY010000100.1:0-1921 GCA_021295675.1 Candidatus Latescibacterota bacterium
GTTGCCCCTACCAGCTTCCCGCTGCACTGCCACCCAGCCATCTCTGCTCAACAGCGTTGCGGCGATATCCTCGTCTTCGGCGAAGAAATTGGGCTGCAGTACACCCACTTGTAGCGAGTCCGGGTCGAGGGCGTCCTCCAGCTGCGAGGCCGACCAGTCGAGCTCCCTGAAATCGATGCCGATCCTCTCCAGGCTATCCTTTTCCGCCTCGGAAAAGGGCGTGCCGATGCGGTAGACGATCACGCCTGAAGCGTCGCGCGCATTGAGGGCGAGAGCAATTGAGACAAGCAGGAACATTCCCGTCGTCATCTGGCAGAAAGATTTGGCGGAAACTGATACCATTGAGAGGTCCGACGCCAAAATTGGCGTCGCAATATCAGGCACCCGTCGGATTGTGAATATCCAAGCGCGGCTGGCTGAACTAGGTGCAAGGATACAACGAAAACCCGAACCTATCAAATTAAACTGGTCGGTCCACTAGTGCTCTGCCAATTGATGGTAACGAGGCCTGAGCATGCGGCTGTGATCCGCGCCCTTCACTTTACCACCACCTGGTTCACCTTGATGCGCCGGGCCTTTCCCTTGGGCCCCTCGACGTCCAGCGTAACCACGAACTCTCCCGGTCCCTCGTACTGGTGAATCGGGTGCTGTTCGGTCGAAGACATGCCATCGCCGAAGTCCCACGACCACGATGTGATCTCTCCGCGAGACCGATCCGTGAAGGCGACCATACGGCGATCCATGTCGACCACCGTAAAGGAGTATTCCGCCTCGAGCGGCTTGAGGTATTCCGGCTCCAGCGGCATCAATCGGAATGCGCACAGCGTCTCGTGCGACAGGTTCCAGAATCCCTCGTATTCCGCGTGGTTTTCGTCGTAATCGAGGACCGACCAAGACAGGGCGATCAGGCTGTTTTCCTCCAGCTTCGACACGGCTGCCCGCTCCGGGCCATCGTATGGAGCGTAGTCGAAGGGCGTGATCCAGAACTCCAACACGAGCTTGCCGCTCTCCCCTTCCTCGAATTCGTAAGAATACGCGTGATTGGCGTACGGCAACCTGCCGATCCACGGCTGGCATCCCCAGACGAACACCCAATCCCGTCCTTCTCCGGGGGGAGTGAAGATGTGGTAGTTCTGGGCGTGCACGCCCTTGAACAGGAAGTGGTTTTCCCACTCGTCGTCGATCTGGGGGTTGGCAATGTTCGGCCCGCCGGACCGGTCCGCGTCGATGGCAATCTCGAACAGATCGCCCCGCTTGTAATACATATTCCAGTAGTCGTCGTACGCCTCGTAGAGGAAATAGAGCCGGTTCAGGCCCTTGACCCAACCGACGCGCACGGTGACGTCTAGGTCTTCGCGGTCGTGGTTGGTGAAGTTCCCCATGACCGTGTCGGAAAGCTGGTCGGTTCCGTATGCGTAGCTGTCGGGTACCATCGCCGGGGAATCATGTTGGCGGGAAACTGGAATATCTTGAATTCCGTGTCGGTTCGCTGCAGGGCCTCAGACGGTGAGATACCCAGCAGCACGGCCGCTGCGAGTCCACATGCTTGCTTGATCAAGTGTTCCCCCTTTCTAACGCGATAGACGGTGCGCTATTGATCCTTGAAGATCCCGATGCGGTGATTGGCCATTGACAGGAACCACTCCTCTCCTTCGTGGTACACCGGTAAATTGCTCGCTTGCTGATCGGGCATGTGGCATTCGGTGCAGCGGTCGCCCTGCGCTAATTCGGAATCTTCAGCGTGGGACTGTTCGTGACAGGTGAGGCACTTCCGCGAAAACATCGCGGTCTGGTCCGTCTCGTCTTCGTGTACATTGTGGCAGGTAGAGCATGTCATGCTGCCCGACTCTGCAAAACAGCGACTTTCCTGGAGGAACTGCACCTGCCCCCCGTGGACCGACAGTTGCTTCTGCTCCGCTTT
>JAGWBY010000100.1:2079-9032 GCA_021295675.1 Candidatus Latescibacterota bacterium
CAAGCCCCAAGCCTTAACGCGCTTCATAGGTTCATCCGTCGTTGCCCATCCGCGCCGTGCCCATTTATGGTCAGTGGTGCTCAACCAGCGCCGTCAAGGTCTCCAACACCTGGATCCGCGCCTCGTCCGCCAGCGTGCGGTCCACCTTCTCGTTCAGCCAGTGAAAGCCGCCCGGACCGATCGCGTCTCCGTGGCCCGCCGCATCACAGACGCGGGCCGGCAGGCCCTCCAGCAACCGACGGGCCTCCTCCACTTCCGGGCCCGTCCTCCCCTCGGCAGACGCCTTCTGGATCGCCCGGTCCAACATGGCGAAGTACTCGTAGTCCTGCACGCCTTCCCGCGCCGCCTCGAGGTGTTTCCCGGCCGTCACCGAGTCCTCGTCGATGAACAGCGGCGAGTACGGACTCGTTCCACGATGACGCTCCTCCCGTGTCGGTCAGCGACCACATGTAGATGGCCGTCGCTCCATAACGCCAACTTGTCCACGCCATAAGGCGGCCGGCGTACGGATCGAAGACCCGGCCCGTCCACGCCGCGTAGAACTCCAATCCGATCCCCTGATTTCGCTTCTTCACGTAGTAGTCGCGATAGTCCTGGCCCTGTCTCAGGAAGGCTGCATAGTTGGGGCACAACACGTGGCACGCATCGATCATCTCCTGGTTCGCCCGGTCCATGTCCCGGTGGTTCGTATCCTCCCAGATGCGGACGCCCGTGTCCGCTTCGCGAATCGCCTTCGCCCACGCCAGAATGCGCTCGTCCATCCACGGCTCGTCAGGCTCATCCACCAAAAGCAGCGCGAACTGTTCCGGCTGCAATCCCTTCGCCACGATATGCTCCGCCCAGAACGTCACCCACGCCTTGACCGCGATTGTAAATTCTGGCGTGCCCATGGGCCACGACTCAAAATGGTCGCCCACTTTTGCGAACACCAGGTACTGGGCCGCATCCGGCCACAACTCGATCCAAGCATCGAAGTAGTCGGTGTCGGGCGGCACCGTCATCGCTCCCTGCGCATCGTGCGTGCCCCGCGGCAGCGCCAGTTTGAGGGCCCACGGCGAGTCGACGAGATGTTCGCGCAGGTGCTCGATGATCGCTGGCCTGTTCTGCTCCGTCAGCAGGGGGAAGTGACCGACGCGGTCCGTGTAGTCCCATCCGCCTAGGTGAAGTGACTGCTTTTCGGGGAAGTCCAGAGGATACAGATGCATGCGCAGCGGAAACCGCCGGCTCCCGGGCACCGACTCCACGACGACCTCGCCTTCATACGCGCCCGGCACCACGTCCACCGGATGGAAGGTCAGCCACACCTGCCGCGTCATGCCCGACGGCACGGTCACCGCATACAGATCGTTCTCGGCAACAACCTCCGGCAGGGCCGCGGCCACCGGCACTCCGCTCCGCGTATCCGTCCAAGCCACTTCGTGAACGGTCACATACGCCGGATTGTCGCCGCCGGGCAGCCCGCTCAGGCGGAACGCTACCTCCATCGGCTCGTCACTGCTGTTGCTCACATTGAACGCCGCGGCGCGGTATTCCCTGCGCATCAGATGCACCTCGACGGCCAGTTCCCGCGTCGTGTCCGGCGTGCCGATGAGGGGAAGCGGATCCCACAGATTCGAGCGCCAGAATGTGAGCGGCTCCAGCCCCCTGGCGTGCCAGAGCCACGCCTGCGTGCGCAACACCCGTTCGTGCCACGAGTTCAGAGGCAGCACCGCCTGGAAGTCATCCCCGAAGGCCGTGGCCGGCCCCAACTCCTCTTCTGCCGCCGCCAGTTCGCCGAGAACCTCATTCCGCGTCTGCAGCGGAACACCCTTCTCCCCCGCCGCCTCTCTCAGGGCCTCAATGTCCCGCACCAAGCGCGTCCGGATCCCTTTCTGGATTGCGAGCCGACCCGCGTACGCCTTCAGGTCCGGGATGGCCGGCCCCGGCAACGGCTCATTCACCCACTCCGGCTCTCCCGCCCAAACCTCGATCTCGTCCACGAAGATATACGGCTCGTTCCACACGACTAGGCTGACATAGCGGCCGTGCGTCCTCAGCCGGTCCGTCCAGTACCAATACGTCCCGTACTGGGCAGCGCGCTGTTCGTTGAGATCTTGGAGGATTTGCTGGCGCAGTTCGGGCGTGACCTCTTTTTGCGGGTATCGGTCCCGGTGGCGGTCGAAATGGTCATATATCTCCGCATCCGTGAAACGCATGCCTTCCCTATCCCACATGGCATCGCTCGCCTTCTTCGGCACGAGCGGGCCGTGCTGTTGCGCGTTCAACTCCACCAAGTCCCCAATCTCATGGAATTTCCTGTCTTCACCTGCCACGAGAATGCGGATCGTCAGCGGCCACCTCACGTCCGCAAATCCCCCCGCCGTACTGAACGAAACCCCCCGTATCGGCTGCACCGCACCCAAGTCCAGCGTCAGGATCGAAGGCGTCTTTTCCTGCCATCCCACCGTCGATAGCTGGGCCCAGAAATAGCCGTCCGTGTACACCCCGTCCGTCAGTTGCTCGGCGTCACCGGGGTCCGAGCAAAGCCCGTAATTCGGCCCCGGCTCCAGTGTGTAGCTCACTCCGAGGGCGATGTTCTCGCTCGGACGGTCTGTCGGAATTGTCCCGGGCGCACTCGGCACCACCGCTGTGTCCTGAGCCCACGCCAATGCCGCCATCAACAACGCTACCGCTGCCAAAGTCCATTTCACCGCTTGGCTCTCGCTGTCTTTACAGCTGCTTAAAATCTGGCGGGAACGTGTGGGAATCGAACCCACCCAGCGCAACTTTCGCTACGCCGCAACGGATTTGAAGTCCGCCCGCTCCCGCAAAGTCCTCAATATAGAATGACATCCCAATAGCACCAACGAGACCTACGGTGCTACTTGGTCTGCGCTGCTTCGGCCCGCGCCTTGCGCTCGGCCCGCTCGGCCGCCTTGCGCTCGGCCACCTCGGCTTCTGTCGGCAAGCGTCGCGCGGGCATTTCTGGATACTCAAGCGGCAACTCCCAGCGCAGAGTTCGCAATGGGACGTCGCCCAAGTTTTCAATCTGCAACTCGAGATATTCATCGTCGAGCCCGACAATAGGCGTCTTGTCGTCGCTTTTGCGATTGGGGAAGAAGACCCGGTAGTAGGTCTTGCCGTCGAGCACCTCTCCTTCGGGCCGGTCGCTCTGGTAGGGGTAGTAATTAAACGTCCCGCTAGGTTGGAAGCGCACACCTTGCTGATTGACCAAGAACGTGCGCGCACCAATATCGGCAATATAGGGCTTGAGCTGAGACTCCCCGCTCGACAGATAAACGGTAAAGACCAAACGACTGTAGAGCGTCAAGCCCCAACGGTCGTCATACCGGTCGCGCAGGATGGGAAACTTGGGGTCGTAGATAGCATCCACGGCCCGGCGGATGTATTCGGCCCTCCAGATGTCGAAGGCGCGTTTTTGCAGGGGATTGCGCGCATCAAAGGACGGATTTACGTAGATAAGATACTGAAAGTAAAGGCTATTGATGTCCGTGCCGTCTTCGGTCGGATAGGTGCCATCGACGTAGGAGTAGAGTAGCTGTTTGATGCGAAACTCGAGCTGCTCTTGCCCCAAGTCCTCGCGCTCAGCCCGCGCATAGGCGTGGGCAATTTCGTAGGCGAAGGTATGCAAGGCTGCCTGCACCAAGACGCCGTCGGCACCTCGGTGGCTTCTATTTACGGTGCGCCATACTTCCTGCTCGACGCGCGCAAAGGGGCCTTGCGAATGTTCCGGGCCGCAGCCGGCGGCCGCCGCGCACATCCAGCAAAGGAACAAGACCCTGCCTGGCATGAATTACCTCCGTTGAGGAGGGAGAGCCTCGCTTCGCGCTATTCCTTGACGACCCAGAGCTTGACCGCTGTTGCCACCTCCGGGTGGAGGCGCACTTCGACATTGTAAACACCCAATTCGCGGATGGGGTCTTCGAGATGGATGGCGCGGCGATCTATCTCGTAGCCCTTTTCGTCGAGCAACTCGGCGACATGCTGGGCGGTTACCGAGCCGAAGAGGCGATCCTCCTCGCCGACCTTGACCTGCGCAGTGATCGACTCCGCTTCCAGCTTTTTGGCGAGGGCCTCGGCGGCGCGGCGATCGCGCTCGGCCAAGGTCTCTTGCTGTTTGCGCCTAGACTCAAATTGGGCCACGTTGGCGGCGCTGGCGACCAAGGCCTCATTGCGAGGGATCAGGAAGTTGCGACCATACCCGTTCTTTACCTCCACGACCTCACCAGCCGAACCCAAGGATTCAATGTCCTTTAATAGAATTACTTTCACGACTTGTCCTCCACTTCGTAGAAAACGGCGATGTTGTTTGGGCCTTACGCTTCTTCCTCTGTGGGGGCTGGACGCAGACGCCGCCAATCGAACCACGTATCCAAAAGCCCCAAGCCCGCCAAGAGCAGAAACGCCAAGCCCGCGACAAAGAAAAGCCCTACGTAAAACAACAACTCGACCAAAGGCGGCACCCGTTGGCGCTGGGCGAAAAAGCGCAAGACGGCCAATCCTTGCACTGCGTAGATAATTCCCATCAACACGATCAAATTGAGGCCCAAATCGGCCAGCAATCCATCGCTCAAAAGACTTAGACCCAAGGCCGCGATCAATACCCAAATCAACTCTTCCCAAGGCCGCCACAAAGTCAGCGGCAGGGGAGCAGGCAGCGACAGCCCCAGCCGCAAGGCCAAGCCCTCGCTCAACCGATACGCCACGACAAAAACCAAAAGCAGGGTCGCCATCTCGATGGCCGGCTGCACTCGCAAGACCGCGTCGATCATCGCGCTTAGCGTCTGGCCGCTTCCCTCTACAGGCATCCCCAAGGCTTGAAACTGCTCCAAGATGGCGGCGGCGTGCTCTTGGCGCTGTACGCCATCGCGCGCCTGAATTAACTGCCAGAAACACAAGCCGGCCGGCGGCGTGCAGGCCATGGCCATGACGCGACCATAGGTCTGCTGACGCTCTATTTGCAAAACGGCGAGCAACCCCATAATGGGCACTAGCCCCAACATGGCACCTAGCAGCATGACGGTGCCCAAGCAAAGCAGGCCGATCAAGGGCAGGGCTCCGCGCGAGCCGTAGCGCAGACTAGCCAAAAGCGAAGCGACCGCCAGCGCTATGCCCAGCAGAATCAGCATCGGCACACGACGACTTTAAGAGTCGTCGGACTCTTGGACGACGGCCTCTTCGGGTGCCTCCTCTACCTCCACCTCCTCATTAGGCTTATCGGGCTTATTGTCCTCAGAGGCAGTAGCGCGGCGAGTGTCGTCGCGGTCTCTTGGGCCCCGAGAGTCCCGATGTGGGCCGCCTCGGTCCCTCGGACCGCGAGTCGGGCGGGCAAAGGCTTCTTCGAGAAAATTGTCGGCGGCTAGCTCGGGCACGTGGATAAATTCGCCTTCGACTGCGGTGACGAGATAGCGCAGCACCGCTTCGTCGAGCTTGAGCGTCTGCTCTAGCCCTTCAATCGCCGTCGGCTCGGCGGAAAACTGATAGAGTATGTAGTAGCCTTGATGACGATTCTTCAGGCTAGCCGAAGTATAGGCCAGCCGCCGCAGGCCCCAATTGTCGATTCGGGCGACTTGTCCACCATTTTCCTCGAGCAGAGCCTCGTACTTTTCGACGAGTTGATCGTATTGGCCCTCGCCGGCTTGGGGATCCAAGATACATACGAGTTCGTAGTTTTTCATTGTATTGCGCTTTCTTGGTTCTGGTCTGGGGCACATCCCTCAGACGAACAGCGGTGCTAGGACGAGAGATATCACCGACATCAGCTTGATGAGTATGTTTAGCGACGGCCCCGAAGTGTCCTTGAATGGGTCGCCGACCGTATCGCCGACGACAGCGGCTTTGTGGGGGTCAGATCCTTTGCCCCCCAAATGGCCCTCTTCGATCCACTTTTTGGCGTTGTCCCAAGCCCCCCCGCTGTTGGCCATCATCAGTGCCAGCAGGACGCCGCTGACCGTCGCCCCGGCGAGCATGCCGCCCAAGGCGATGGGGCCGAGACCAAAGCCAACCGCGACCGGGGCCAAAACCGCCAGCAGACCCGGTAGAATCATTTCGCGCAGGGCTGCCGTCGTGCTAATCTCCACGCAGCGCCGGGTATCGGGCTTGGCTTTGCCTTCCATCAGGCCGTCGATCTCGCGGAACTGCCGCCGGACTTCCTCGACCATCTTGAAGGCGGCCTTGCCGACCGAGGTCATGGTAATGGAGGCCGCTAGGTAGGGAATCATCGCGCCGATAAAAAGCCCGCCGACGACAATCGGCGTAGTCACGTCAATGACGATTGGCTCACCGGTTGCGGTCTCAATAGCGGAGGAATAGGCCGAAAAAAGCGCCAAGGCCGTCAACGCCGCCGAACCAATGGCAAATCCCTTGCCCATGGCCGCGGTCGTGTTGCCGAGTGAGTCGAGACCATCAGTGATCTTGCGCGTGTCTTCGCCCAAGCCCGCCATTTCGGTAATGCCGCCGGCGTTGTCGGCAATGGGACCATAGGCGTCAACCGACATGGTGATACCCACGGTGGCCAGCATGCCCACGGCGGCGATGCCAATCCCAAAGAGCCCGGCAAAGTGGAAGGCCAAGCCAATGGCGACGACGATTCCCAAGGTCGGCAAGACGACGCTCTCCATGCCGATGGCCAGGCCGGAAATAATATTGGTCGCCACGCCGGTCTTGGAGGATTCAGCAATGGTGCGGATGGGTTTGCCGCCGGTGTAGTACTCGGTAAAAAGGCCAATCGCGATCCCGGCCAAACAGCCCGCGCACAGTGCCCACACCGGCTGATTGGATAGGCCGATGGTCCCGGCGACCCACCAAGCACCCAAAATCATTAGTGCGGCTGCAACCCAAGTCGAGTAGCGCAAGGCCGCACCGGGATCAAAATTTTGCAGTATCCGCACCATCAACACGCCCAAAAGCGACGCGACTATACCGATCGTGATGACGATCAGCGGGAAGCTCAT
>JAGWBY010000100.1:9193-10886 GCA_021295675.1 Candidatus Latescibacterota bacterium
GATTGCGAGGGTCGTCTTCGGGAATCCCCGCCTCCACTTTGCCCACCAAGTCGGCACCCACATCGGCGGTCTTGGTGAAGATGCCACCGCCAACGCGCGCGAAAAGGGCAATCGAAGAGGCCCCCATAGCGAAGCCGTTGATCGTGGATGCTTGGCTTATATCGTCCCAGACACCAATGGCGCTAGCCAGTGCGCCAACGCCGAAAAGCCCCAAGCCAGCCACGGCCAGTCCCATCACGGCACCCCCTGAAAAAGCGATGTTCAATGCTGGCCCTTGGCCGTGCTGGTTGGCCGCTTGGGCGGTGCGCACATTGGCGTGACAGGCCGCCTTCATGCCGGTATAACCAGCCAAAATGGAGCAAACAGCGCCCGCCAAGAAAGCGTACGCGGTATAGGCACCGACGAAGGCAAAAAGGAGGACGAAAACGATGACGATAAACCCGGCGAGGATGGTGTACTCGCGCTTGAGAAAGGTCATAGCGCCCTCGTGGATAGCCTCTGAGATTTCCACCATCTCTGGAGTGCCCGCCGGAGACTTTTTGATGTAAAAGTACAGCAGAAGCGAGCAGAGCAAACCGCCCAGACCAATGAATGGCGCTGCGCTTGTCCAAATTTCCATATGCGTTTGTAACCCTCCCTCGGCTACGTTGCTTTTTAACTGTTGAACTTGTTCATGGCCGCCTCAATGCCTTCGGCGTAGTACACTTCGAGTGCCTCATTCCCGCGCTCAATCAAGTCTTCTACCTCGTCTGCGGGGGAAAACGGATCCAATACGTAGTCGATGATGTCCGCGCCTGCGGATGGAATACCGATCCCTAGGCGCAGGCGCGGTATAGCCTCCGTGTTGAGCGCTTCTAGTACCGAAGCCAAACCGTTGTGCCCGCCATCGCTCCCGCCGCGGCGAAAGCGCAGACGCCCGAAGTCGAGCAGGAAGTCGTCGAAGATGACCAGTACGTCTTCGGGAGGCACCTCCCATTGGGCGCAAAGGGCCGCTGCGGTGCGGCCGCTGCGGTTCATATAGGTCTGGGGCTTGGCCAAGAGCACTTCCCGACCGCCCAGCGCCACTTGGACCACTTGGCCCTGTATATCCGCTTGATGCTGCCAGTCAACACCACAGCGCACCGCTAGGTGATCTACCACCATAAATCCTATGTTGTGCCGCGTTGACGCGTAGCGCGCACCGGGATTGCCCAAACCCAAGGCTACTTGCAAACCTACTCTTCGCCACCTGCGTCGGCTTCGCCGCCCTCGCCACCTTCTTCGCCTTCGCCGCCTTCGCCGCCTTCGCCGGCCTCTTCTTCGCCTTCGAGAGCTTCGGCCTCCTCGGCTTCTTCCTCGGCAGTGAGCAGGCGCGGGGCCAAAACATTGACAATCGTGCGAGATGGATCGGTGGTAATGCGCGGTTCTTGTTCGATGAGATCGCTCACGTGCAGGCTATCTCCGATGACCAACTCAGAGATGTCGATTACCATGGCAGAGGGCATTTCCGAGACGACGCATTCCATTTCGATGGAGGTCAGCGCCTGCTGCAAAGCCCCTCCCTCATTGCGGACCCCTTCGGGTTCCCCCTCAGTCAGAATGGGAACATTGGCGCGCAGCGTCTCGCTCGGATCAATGCGCAAAAGGTCTAAGTGCAGCACATCGCCGCGGACCTTGTGGTATTGGATGTCGCGGATCAGGGCTTGCTCAGGAG
>JAGWBY010000100.1:10918-16880 GCA_021295675.1 Candidatus Latescibacterota bacterium
CAGGATGAGCTCCAAGCTATGGGCATCCGTCTTAAAGGACTCAGCGGGCTGATTGTGGCCGTAGATCACCCCGGGCAACCGGCCCTGCAGGCGGCGCATCTGGCCTACCGGTCCCTTGCCTTGCTCTTGGCGGGACTGGACTTTGAGCGCAACCTGCTCGCGCGCTTGGATCTGTAGTGGAACTTGTGGCATCAGAACGTCTCCTCAAAAGACTCAATCAAATATCAATGGCATAATGGCAGCCCGGCGAGGACTCGAACCTCGATAAACGGAACCAAAATCCGTTGTCCTACCAATTGAACGACCGGGCTACCTATTTCTATGCCTCGCACTATAAAAAAGACCGGCAACCTTGCCTTTGCAGTGCGCTCTGCGCCTGAGAGGCGGTCTTCCGGTCGTCGAAGATACCGTAAACCGTGGAGCCGCTGCCCGACATCAACGTGGCACGGGCACCAACTCGGTCCAGTTGAGAACGAAGTTCTGCGACGATGGGATAGGTGCGTTCTACCGCGGGCGTGAAGTCGTTCTCCAGCACTTCAAATAACCTGTCGTGGTCAACGCACCCGCCGCTCAGGGAAACAATAAAGTTAAAATAGGGAGAATTTTCTGTCAAGCTGGGGCCGAGTTGGCCATAAGCCCACGCCGTGCTGATCTCGACATCGGGGTACGCCAGCACGTAAAAGATCGCGCCCTCCCAGCTCAGACTTTCGAGTATCTCGCCGCGGCCCCTCATTAGAGCGGTGCCGCCTTCCACTAGAAAGGGAATATCCGAGCCAAGGGTGGCGGCGATCTGGCGGAGGTCTGCGTTCGAGAATGGCTGGTCATAGAAGCGATTGAGCGCTCGTAGAGCCGCGGCCGCGTCGGCACTGCCCCCGCCTAGGCCCGCGCCTATGGGTATGTTCTTTTCTAGGTGGATGCGGAACGACTGGGCCGGGCGGTCGAGCTGAGCATGAAAGGCATCAACTGCGCGGCACACCAAGTTGTCTGGCCCCGTCGATAGGCTATCGAGGCTACAGGTCAATTGATCGGAGGAAGCTAATTCAAAGTCCAAGACATCCGCTAAGTCCACGCATTGAGCCATGCTGAGAATCTCGTGGTAGCCATCGGGGCGGCGACCGACAATCTTAATCCCCAAGTTTATTTTTGCGTATGCTTTTTCGACCAGCAGACTATCCATCGCTGCACACCTTGACTGCATTTTACTATATTCTACACTCTAGCCTGTTACTTACGTGTCAGATTGGCATACTCTTGAGAGTTGATATGTTTCCAAAATTGATACTAGTGCTTCTCCTCGGCCTAAACGCACACAGTTGGGCGCAAACGAGCGCAGAGGACGATTTTAAACTGGCCCGCAATCTCTTCCGAGATGCCGGCGACTATGCCACGGCCGCCGGGCTATTTGCCGAGTTTGTTCGCAATTATCCCGATAGTCAGCAGCTAGCCGAGGCCCGGCTGATGCTGGCGCGTGCGTACCGCCAGAGCGGCCGTTGCGACCTAGCGGTGCCAGCCTACGAGACGTTTTATCTCGAACATCCCGATCGCTTGTCAAACGCCGCCAACGCACGGCGCGAGCGAGCGGCTTGTTTGGCCGAGCAAGGTCAATACCTGCTGGCGGCCCGATCATATGAAGAGTTGCAGCGTCGTTTCAGCGCCAGCGATTTCGCCGCCAGTGCCTTGATTGAGGCAGCAGCTAATTATACCCGCGCCGAAAATTTGCGGCAAGCCGAAGCTGCTTATGGACGTCTGCTGGCCGATTACGCGAGGTCCGATCAAGCGCATTTGGCGCGCTATCGGCTGGCTCAGTTGCGCTTTGCCGCTGGTCGGGCCGCAGAAGCCCAACAGCTCCTCGGGCAAATCGCCGCCACTAAACCATCGCCTTCCCTCGCTCCTAGCGCCCTGCTCCTCGGAGGGCGCATCGCGCTCTTTACGGGCAACAGGGAAACCGCAGAGAAGCAGTTCAAGTCGCTGGAGCGGCGCTTTCCCAGGGCGGCGCAGACCGACAGCGCCTATCTATATCGCGCAGACTATCTCCATAACTCGCGCCTTTTTAGCCAAGCTGGAGACGCCTATCAGCGGGCCTTTAACAAAATCGGTGACCGCGCTCTCAAAGAAAGCGCACTCCTAGGGCTGGCCGACGCCCGCCGCCAGAGTCATCAGACGCGAGAAGCCATCGTCCATTACGACAAGCTGAGCACCATGCTCCAACCCGGCCACCCTGCTTACCTCAAGGCGCAGCTAGGCCGAGCCATCGTTCTGGGCCAAGCCGGACAATTCGCCCGCGCAGTAGGCCTTTTTCAAGGATTGATCCAGACCGGCGACAGCCCCGAAGCCATTAGTGCACTAAGGGAACTAGGTGCCCTCTACAAGCGGCGCGGCGACAGCGAAGCCGAGGACAGCCCCGATTCGCTGCGGTTATTGACTTTCGGAGAAGGAATCGCCGCTTTCCACAGCCGCGCGATAACTTGGTACCGCCGCTACCTACGGGAAGCCGATGGGGCCGCCGATGCCAACGCCGTGCGCTTTGAACTCGCCGCACTCTACGCCTCAACCGGCTACTACCAAGAAGCCATCTCCCTCTATCGCCAGCTAGCTTCGGGCCAGGACGAGATAGCAACCAAAGCGCAATTCGCCCTCGCCCAGACCTTTGAGCAAAGTGGACAACCGCGTGCGGCACTGCGCGAGTACGTGGCCTTCCTCGAACTCTTCCCTGCTGACCGCCAGAGCGAGGAGGTGCGCCAGCGAATCGAATATCTGCGCGAATTTACCGTCTTGGACCCGGCCGGCCTCAACCGGGCCTTGCAAAAAGCTTGGCTCGATGAGTTGAGCGGCAAGTCGCGTCAGCTAGGGCAGCTAGCGGTCGCTAGGGAGCTGTTCTCGCATCACGATTTTGTGGCGGCTGCCCAATTTTTCAAACACTATGCCACGGCCTATCCAGACGACCCCTACAACGACGAGGCGCAGTACTTTCTGGCCGAAAGTCTGCTCCGACTCGCCCGCCAACGCCAGCTAGAGGAGCAGCCTGCCAGCGCAGACTCGCTACGAGCTCTAGCCCTACGGGAATACCGCGTTCTCGTCGAGCAAGTCCCCGCCGACAGCACTCTCACCGAGCAAGCCCCCACCGACAGTACTACTCTCGTCGAGCAAGCCCCCGCCGACAACACCTGGGCCCGGCGCGCACGACTTAGCCTCATTAAACTCGAAGCCGAGGACCGCCCCGACTCGCTGCGGTTACTAACGCTTGAAGAAGAGATTGCCGCTTTCGTCGCCGAGTTTTCCGAGGGGCGAGGAGACCATCTAGACCAAGCCCTTTTGCAGCTAGGCGATGCCCGCCGCCAACTCGGGGCGACCGATACCACTTGGTTCGACGGGGCCATTGCGGCCTACGACCAGCTTCGCCGACTCTCTTCCAACAGTCCACTCGTACCCCACGCTCTGTATGGCAAGAGTCTTTGCCTAGTGCAGAAAGGCCAACATAAAACAGCGGCCGATTTGCTCGAGCGCGTTCTGCGAGATTATCCCAATGGTCCGCTGACGGCAGCGGTGCTCTTTGAACTGGGCCATATCCGCTTAGCGCAGGAGCGGACCCAAGAAGCCATTGCCCGACTGCAAGAGTTGCGCTGGGGCTACCCGGCCTTTCCCCAACGCCACGCCGCCCAGAAATTGTTGGGCGACACCTATTTTCAGCTCGGCCAGTACGCCGCCGCCATCGAGCTGTATCAACCGCTAGTCTCCAACTCGACAATCTCCGACGATAGAGGCCCGATTCTGCGACGAATTGGCCGCGCTTACCACCATCTCAACCGCTATGGCGAGGCCATGGAGACCTATCGGCAAATACTCGCCGAAGAGCCAAACCCGGCTGGACTAGACAGCATCTACTTCGCCCAAGCGGTATTACAACTGAGGTTAGGCCAAGAAGAAGACGCCTTTCGGCTCTTCCGCAAGGTCAGCCGAGAATTTGCCTCCAGCGGATTGGCGACCGAAGCCTCGGCGCGGGCCGGCCACATCGCCTTTGCTCGCCAGCAATACAAACAAGCCTACCAACTTTATCAGCCCTTGCTAAAACAAAGCGAGGATGCCTTAATCCACGGACAAGCCGTCCTCTCCTCGTTCCGACTCAAGCGCATAGAGGAAGGGCGCAAGGCAGCCAAGCAGTTTACCAAGCGGTTCAAGGAAGAAACGGAATGGCGTCAACACTTCAGGGTTGAAGAAGGGAATTACTACTTACAGGCTGGCAACTACAAAAAGGCGTACGAGTTGTTTCAAGAGGTGGAAAAGCAAGGAGGCAGGTGGGCCGACGACGGAGCCTATTGGATGGCCATAACGCTGTGGAAGCGAAACAAAACGACGCCCAGCGAGGAGGGGGCGGCGTTCGCATTGGAGGCCATATCGCGCTTTGTGCGAGAATATCCGACGAGTCCTCAGATAGCCGACGCCTACTTGCGCCTCGGGGACTACCACTTTTCGCTGCGCAACTTCCTGCAAGCAGCAGGAGCCTACAGACACGCCTTGGACGCGCCAGAAGTCAGTGGTGATCAGGCCCAAGATGCAATGTGGAAACTGATCAAAAGCTACCAAAGTGCCCACGAGTACGAGGCCGCTCACCAAGTGGCCGATCAGCTACTGAGCCAGTACCCTGAGCACCCCAAAGCCATCGAGGTCCAGCTCGAACTAGGTATCATCCTCAAGAATAAGGGCCAATACGCCCAAGCCATTGAACAGCTAGAAGAACTACTCTCCCAACAGTTACTCGATGGTAACAGTGCTTCAGAAGCCCGGTTTTACATCGGCGAATCCTATCAGAACATGGGCGAATACCGCAAGGCGATCCAAGCCTATTACAAAGTCAGTTACCACGGTAGCCAAGGACTCAGCATGTGGATCACCTCGGCGGATTTCCAGCGCGCCCGCTGCCACGAATCGCTGGGTGAACACGCCACGGCCATGACCATCTACGAGCGCATCACACGCCGCGAAGGGGGCCAAAGTCCACAGGGACAGATAGCCCGCGAGCGGATCAATGCCCTGCGCCGCCAGCTAGAAACCCTCAACTGAAGGGACGCCAGCAGAGAGTATCATGGCCCCGACTCAACGTCACATTCTGCTCCTGACCCAGCGAGCAGAGTTGGAAGCGGAGTTCAAGGCCGCAGTCCACGACGTGCGGCTACGCGTACTCAGCGCGGCTAACGGCGATGCGCTTGGGCGGCTACTGCGGCGCGGTGTGGATCTGGTCGCCTTTGATCTGGAACTTGCGCCCGCCGTCCTCGCAGAGGGCGTCGCCGCGCTCGACCAGTACCGCGATGTGCCCATGCTGGGCTTGGGTAACGCCGACGAAAATTGGGACCGACTTTTGTGGGGTTCGCCTCTCAAAGACCAAATTGCCGTACCCTTTGAGGCCGCAGTCCTGCGCCAACATCTGGACCAGTTACTAGAGCGAGGAGACTTTTTGCACGGGGCCGAACTGGTAGGTCAGTCGCCCTTAATGCGCCAACTGCGCGAACGCATCTTAATCGTGGCACCGACGCCAGTTTCCTCTATTCTCCTGACGGGCGAAAGCGGCGCTGGCAAGGACTTAGTTGCCGACGCTCTACATCGCTACAGCAGCCGACGCGAACGTCCTTTTCGTCCGCTCAACTGCGGTGCCATTCCGGAGAATCTGCTGGAAAACGAACTCTTCGGGCACGAGAAGGGAGCCTTCACCGACGCTCGTGCCCAGTACCAAGGCATCTTTGAACAAGCGGACGGCGGAACGGTCTTTCTAGACGAAATCGGCGAGATGTCGCTGGCGGCGCAAGTGCGCCTCTTGCGGGTCCTCGAGCAGCGCGAGGTGGTCCGCATCGGCGGCAGCGCGCCGGTCTCGGTGGACCTTCGCGTCATCGCCGCGACCAACCGCGCTCTACAAAAGGCGGTTGCCCAGCGCGAGTTTCGCCTCGACCTATACCCCCGGCTCAAGGTCGTC
>JAGWBY010000101.1:0-2682 GCA_021295675.1 Candidatus Latescibacterota bacterium
ATCCACCCCATGGGCTTTGCCGTCTCGCAGATGATGCTGACCCGCCACATCTGGTTCAGTGTCTTTTTAGTGTGGCTGCTCAAGGCCGTGCTGACGCGCTACGGTGGCCCCCGGGTGCTCAAGGCAGTGCGGCCTTTTTTTCTCGGGCTTATCCTCGGTCAATTCGCCGTTATCGCTTTTTGGCTGATCGTCGATCTGATCACGGGCGCACAGGGGCACGGGCTCTACTGGGTGTGAAAACGGCCCAACGCAAAGCCCTCTTGAGCGGCAGCTAATAATGAAGAAGATCTACCAGTGGCACCCTACCTCTCCCAACAAAAAGGAGTTTGGAAATGGATACACGGCTAGGTGCAGCCAAACACGTTAGTACGCCGTGGGCCTTGCGCCGCTATCGGACGTTGGAGGAGTGGGAGCAGCGAGCGGCGGCGATTCGTCGGCACATTCTCGTTTGCGCGGGATTGTGGCCGCTGCCGGCGAAGACGCCGCTCAAGGCGCAGATTTTTGGGCGGATTGAGCGGGAGGACTATGCGGTGGAAAAGGTCTTTTTCGAGAGCTTGCCCGGCTTCTTCGTCTGCGGCAATTTGTACCGGCCGCTGGGGGAGGGGCCTTTCCCTGGGCTTGCTTGTCCGCACGGTCACTGGGGGCGGGGGCGTCTGGAAAACACCGAGTTGGGATCAATTGCTGGCCGCTGCATCAACTTTGCGCGGCAGGGCATGGTGGCCTTTTCGTACGACATGGTCGGATACAACGACAGCGACCAATTCGTGCATCGGGAGATTGGGGGGCGGCGCGAGGCCCTTTGGGGGATTGGCGCGCTGAGCTTGCAACTGTGGAATAGCATTCGAGTGGTTGACTTCCTCGCCTCGCTGGCGGATGTGGATGCCGAGCGCATTGGCTGCACGGGTGCGTCCGGTGGGGGGACGCAGACCTTTTTGCTGATGGCGGTTGACGAGCGGATCAAGGCGGCGGCTCCCGTCAACATGGTCTCGGCCTTCATGCAGGGCGGCTGTCGCTGCGAGAATCAGGGCCACTTGCGGCTGGACATCAACAATGTAGAAATCGCGAGCTGCATGGCGCCGAGACCCTTGTTGATGGTGTCGTGTACCGGCGACTGGACAGCGAACACGCCAGAGGTTGAGTTCCCGGCGGTGCACGCGATTTACGGCCTCTACGGGGCACGGGACCAAGTGAGCGAGGTGCAGATAGACGCTCCGCACAACTACAATCAGCCGAGCCGCGAGGCGGTGTACGCGTTTTTTAAGCGCCACCTGCTCGGTGGGCAAGGGCGGGTCGCTGAGCAGCCGTTTACTGTAGAGAAGGACGAGGATTTGCTGGTGTTCAGCGGGCGCGAAAAACCGGACCATGCGCTCGACGCGCGAGGGGTCTTTGACGCCGTGATCGCCCGCAGCGAGAAGCAATTGGCCACGCGGTTGGCATCAGCTCGCATCCATCGCTTCCAGTGGCAGACGCGTCCGGCGCTGGCGAATCTGCTCTGGGTGGATGCTGCGCCTCAAGTAGCGGTCGAGAGCTTGGGTTTTCGGCGGGAGGATGGCTATGTGGCCGAGGAGCTGGTTTTGGGGCGCGTGGGTCATGGGGAGCGGGTGCGCGCGGCGTTTTTTCTTCCGCGCGGTCCCCAAGGCAAGGTGCCGGCGACGCTGATTGCTGAGGCGCATTGGGAAGGGGATGCTCCGAGTGTGCTGGCACAGGATCTGTTGCAGAAGGGGGGAGCTATACTGGTCATCGCACCCTTCCTGACCGATGGGACAGAGAGGGAGGGGCACGACGAGATGGATCCCCTGTACCACACGTACAATCAGGCGACGATGGCTTGCCGGGTGCAGGACATCCTCACGGGTCTGGCCTATCTGGACCAGCCCTCGTCGGTCAGGGCGAGGCCGGCATCTGGTGCCTGTTTGCGCGGGCGTTGACTAGTGGCGTCGGCAGCACTACGGTGGATTGGGGTAGCTGCGATTTAGGAGACGACGAAGCGTGGAGTGGAGCGCTTTTTGCGCCGGGGATTCGCGCGCTGGGCGATGTGCGGACAGCGCTGGCGTTGTGCGCGCCGGGGCGGCTGTTGGTGCATGGGGCCGGGGATCATTTCCCGGAGCGCGTCGCTAGGCGATGCTATCGCGCTGCGGGTAAGGGAACGCAGCTCGTGGTTGAGGCTGAGAGGATGAGCGAGGATGCGATTGTCGAGTGGATCAACTAATACAGGTAGCTAACCACCAACAAAGGAAGACGACATGGCAGAGAAATACCGAGTGGGCATTATCGGCTGTGGCAGCATCGCCAATTACCACATGAACGGCTGGAATGGGGTGGACCAAGTCGAGGTGGTGGCGCTGGCCGATCCAGTGGCTGCGGCGCGGGAGGATTTCGGCGAGCGGCATGGGATCGCCCAACGCTACGAGGATTTCCGCCAGATGCTCGACGCGGAGGCGCTTGACATCGTCTCCATTTGCACTTGGCACAAGTTGCACGCGCCAGTGACGATTGCCGCTTGTGCACGCAAGCCCAAAGCCGTGCTGTGCGAAAAGCCCATGGCGACTAGTTTGGGCGACTGCGACGACATGCTAATCGCCGCTCGGCGCAACCGGGTCAAGCTGGCCATTGCCCATCAGCGCCGCTTCAATCCGGCGTGGACTTTGGCCAAGGAACTGGTGGCAGCAGGGGCCATCGGCG
>JAGWBY010000101.1:2689-27451 GCA_021295675.1 Candidatus Latescibacterota bacterium
GCTCAACGATTGCTCGCACCTGTTGGACATGATGCGCTATGTGATGGGCGATCCGCAGGCCGTGTGGGTGATGGGCAATGTCGAGCGCAAGACCGAGCGCTTTGAGCGCGATATCCCCATTGAGGATCGCAGCCTGTGCGTGGTGCAATTCGACAATGGAGCCATTGGCCAGCTTTTGCAGGAGTTGGCCGGTCCGAATTATCAAGGTGGGGTTTTCTACGGCTCGGAGGGCATAATTGAACTCGACGAGAGTAAGGTGCGGCTGCTCAACAGCAAGACCGGCACTTGGGAGGAGCGTCCGGGCGAGGGCGCGGATCCCAGCGTTGGGCAGCAGCGCGAGATCGTGGAGTGGATCGAAGGCAAGGTCGAGCATCGCGGCCAAGCGGAAAATGGTCGGGCGGCAGTGGAGATCATCATGGCCACGTACGAGTCGGCGCGGCTACACGAAGTGACCGCGCTGCCTTTGCGGACGATGGCTTCGCCGCTGGAGGTGATGATCGAGGCGGGGGATTTGCCAGTAGAGCGCCCGGGCCGCTACGACATCCGCGCCTTCCTGCTGCGCGGCGAGGACATGCAGCCCGGAGATAGGTAGTCATGTCGAAACGCGAAACACCCCTTGCCACGTCGGAAAATTCCGGCGCAGAGGGGGCTGGTGTTGGAAAGGGTCGGTCTCGTCGCTAAAAGGTCTCATGGATGGGTTGTATCCGATACAGTTTCGCTCCGCACGGCTCCGTCCTCCCGCTACACGGCCGCCGTGGCATGGATCTTGCAATATCCGGTGCGGAGGTTTTTCGCGCTGTTGTATTATATTGTTTAGTTGTTTAGCAAACCGGAGGTTGGATAATGAGTGAATCCCATCCGTCGCCGGAGCGTCCGCATCCATTAGACCACGAGGGGCGCATCGCCCGGCTAGAGGGCATTGTCGAGCAAATCGACGTCCGCTTGGGCCGCATCGAGACCAAGATCGACGCCAATGACGGCAAAATCGACGCGACCCGTACGGCGCTGGACGGCAAAATTGACGCGACCCGCGAGGCGCTCGAAGGCAAAATTGACGCGACCCGTACGGCGCTGGACGGCAAAATTGACGCGACCCGCGAGGTGCTCGAAGGCAAAATTGACCGGCTCTACCACTGGGTGATACCGCTGCAGATCACGACGATCTTAGCCATTGCAGGGCTGGCGTTTAAGGCCTTTAGCGGCTAGCACCATTTACCAAACCGGAGGTCGGATTGTAACTGTGGCAACACTCCGGCCTCATCTCTTGACCATCAACAGTCCCACCGAGCCGCCAGCCCCAATCCAAATGTACTGAGCACGGCCAGTGCTCTAGCTCCTAGGACCATACGAAAATCGCCGACATGCAGCATGATGCTAGCCGGTATTCGGCATTTGTTCCACCGACCCGTGCCAGAAGGCGATCCGCTCGCGCTTCCATGTATAGGTAATGGCCATGCCGACTTGGGTAGGGATGATCGCAGGATAGGAGTACTCGCCGTCGGCGGTTTCTAAGTCCAAGCGGCGCGGCCACGTCTGTCCATTGTCCGCTGAGAGTAGGATCGAGAGCGGGGTGCGCGTGTGCTCCACTGGGTTGCAGACGAGGGCGAGGGTGCCATCGTGGAGGCGAGCTAGGTCGAGGCCGCTATTGTTGTTGGGCAGGTCCGTCGGATAGAGCGGCGACCAAGTCCGCCCTCCGTCCGCTGAGTCGCTGCGACCGATCCGCCCGCAGGTGCTGCGCCCCGGGGCCGATTCCCAAAGCGCTGGCTGGATCGCGCCGCGGCCGGTAAAGAGCGAACGGTCGCGTGCTATGAGATCGCTCGCCTGCCAAGTTGCGCCTCGGTCTGTGCTGCGATCGACAAAGACCTCCCACCCTTCCTTTTCCAGCGAGGCTCCGGCTAGCCACGTGCCGTCGACGAGCGCGAGGAGCTTGTTTTTGACCGGCCCACGCCCGCCCTGGTCGCCCGGCACTAGTGCCCGCGGCTCGGTCCAAGTTTGGCCGTCGTCGGTCGATTCTATCACCCAAGTCTCCCAATCGGCGATCCGCTCGCCCACCTTGAAGAACAGATAGATGCAGCCGTCGCCGCTGGCGTGGAGCACTGGATTCCAGTGGGCGCAGTCGCGCACCTTGGCCAAGCAGCGCGGGGCCGACCAACGCCCGCGCCGGCGCTCGGCTCCCCAGATCCCGACATCCGCTTGACCCTCGCGGGTGCCACCAAACCACGCGGCGAGAAACGCGCCGTTTTTGAGCTGCACCAAGGTTGAGGCGTGGCACTGGGCGAAGGGTCGGTCGTCGGCAAAGAGGTGCTCGCGGATGTGGATCAAGTGGCGCAGATAGTCTCCGTAGGCGGACAAATCGAGCGACTGGCCGTCGGCCTCAATGGCTTGCTGGATTGCGGCGAGAGGTGCGTCCTGCAAGTCGCGTCCCTCGCGCTGGCAGACCTGCGCCGCCGTGCCGGCCGCAAAGCCCATCTGGGCGCAGGTCGCTTGGATGCGGAAGGAACTCATGGCCATCTGGTCGCCCGCGGCCGAGCGCCCGGCCACTAGCAGATTAGCGGCCCCTTTGGGCACTAGGCTGCGCAGTGGGATGTGATACGGCTCGACCATGGTGGTAATGCCCGTGCCGGCGCGCTCGACGCGGTCGGGCCAGTGGTAGTCGAGATGGTAGGTGCCCACTGCCACGGCGTCGGGGAACGTGCAAGCATGGGTGACGTCGTCCTCGGTCAGGAGATATTCGCCGACAATGCGCCGTCCTTCGCGGGCACCGATGTGCCGGGAGACCGAGGCGAGGACGTGGTAGCCCTTAGTCTGCAAGTAGTAAATCAGGCCCATCATCTGCCGCCGCGCATGTAGTTCGGCGCGGGATAGGCTCTGGCCATCGGCCGCGTCGAATCCCACGACCTTCATCTTGACTTCGACTTTGCCGGAGGGGAAGACGTGCAAGGTGGTCATGGGCAGGGCCTCGTCGTCGTTCCAAGTTGGGCAGCCCGGCGGCAGGAAGGGGGTGACGGGTCGGCCGGTGTCCCACAGCACAAAGTAGAGGCTCATGGGCAGTTGTTTGTTGGCTCCCTCGTGGAGGGCGCAGTCGCCGGTGGCATCGACGACCATGCCGGGCTGGAACTCGATGCGGTCCGAGGCGCAGGCAACCTCGACCGAGGCGATGTGCCCTCCGGCGCGTTGTGCCGTCAAGGCTCGGGCGTGGAAGAGAATTTCGACGCCGGCTGCGGCGACCATTTCCTGCAAAAAGAAGGCGCACAATTCCAAGTCGTACGCGCGGCGGTCGGCGAGCGGGTCGTACTCGGCGATGAGCTCGTGTTGGGCCAAGGTCTCGACGAGGCGGGTAAAAGAGGCGTTGACGCGCTGGCTGTCGCCGCAAAAACCAGCGACGCCTCCGGCTGTGCCTTGGCCTCCCAAGACATTGGCCGGCTCGACAATGGCAACGGTGGTCTCGGGCGTTTTGGCGGCGAGTGCGGCAAAGGTGCCAGCCATGCCGCCGCCGAGGACCAAGGTGTCGATGGGGCGGGTGATGGGCATAGGGGCATCCGTTTGTTGGAGGGAATGGGAGTAATATGTGTACTCAGGAGAGTTGGAAACAGACGGCGGCGGGATGTTTGACACTGTTCAATGCCCCGTCGTCCGTTTTAAGACGCTTACCTAAGTACACAACAGTAGAGTGGTATGAGATGCTTCGCTTTGCTCAGCATGACAGCATGGAGCGTCATCTGTCATGCTGAGCAGAGCGAAGCGGAGTCGAAGCATCTCAGCACTCCCATGCCTAACGTCCATTGGATTACTGTCGTGTACTTAGGACGCTTATAGAAACCGCGTAGAAAGGAGCAACGAGTGAACATACGCGCCTGCGTCTGGCTGATGTTGGTAGCAGTAGCCTCGGCCCAAGCGGTCGATTGGCCTTACTACACCTCGGATCTGGGCGGCACCAAGTACTCGCCTGCCGCCCAGATCGGCCCGGATAACTTTGACCAATTGCGCGTCGTGTGGCGCTTTCGCCCGCCCGATCAGCAGATATACGAGACGGCCGATCTCGACCTAGACTTTGACGAGCACCGCAGTACGCCGATCGCTGTCAATGGGGTGCTGTACTACGCCTCGCCGTTCAATATCCTCGTCGCTCTCGATGGAGCTAGTGGCGAAAAACTGTGGACGTTTGATCCAGAAGCTTGGCGCATTGAGCCTCGTTTCTTGGGCAACCTGCGCGGCGCAAGCTACTGGACCGATGGCGAAGTCGAGCGGATTTTTCTCGCCACTTCAACTGCCTATTTGTACTCCATTGATGCCAAGACCGGTCTTCCAGATCCGGCGTTTGGCCAAGATGGCCGAGTTGACTTGGGCGCGTCCCTGCGCCGGCCACTGACCGACGGCGACCGCTGGAACTACGGCGTGACTGCCCCGCCCGTGATCTGTCGTGGCGTGGTCGCGGTCGGTTCGGCCATTGGCGACTGGCGCGGCCGGCCTCCGGCTGAGTACACGCCCCCGGGTGATGTGCAGGCTTTCGATGCGAGGACTGGGGCCAAGGTATGGGAGTTCCACACGATTCCGCTGGCGGGCGAATACGGCAACGAGACTTGGCAAAGCGACGCTTGGAAAACCTATGGTGCCGCCAATGTCTGGGCCTCAATGACCGCCGACGAAGAGCTGGGCTACCTCTACTTGCCGGTGAGTACGGCCAGCCACGACTACTACGGCGGCGAGCGCCCAGGGGACAACCTTTTCAGCGAGTCGATTGTCTGCCTGAATGCCGAGACCGGCGAGCGGGTCTGGCACTATCAGCTAGTCCACCACGGCCTGTGGGACTACGATCCTGTGGAAGTAGAAGGCCGCCCGCGCCAGATCGTTGCCGTGCTGACCAAGCAGGCTTTCTGCTTTGTGTTTGACCGCATAACCGGCGAGCCAATCTGGCCGATCGTCGAAAAGCCAGTGCCCCAGTCGCAGGTGCCGGGCGAGCAGACCTCGCCGACGCAGCCTTTTCCAACTAAACCTGTGCCGTTTGAACGCCAAGGCATCAGTGAGGACGACCTGATTGACTTTACCCCCGAGTTGCGCGAAGAAGCCAAGGCGATCCTCGCCCGCTACGACTACGGTCCGCTCTATGCGCCGCCGACCGAGAAGGGGGTTTTGGTGGTGCCCGGGCAATGGGGCGGTGCCGACTGGGCCGGCGGTGCCGCGGATCCGCGCACGGGTGTGCTCTACGTGCCGTCGCACATGGCCATCACAACGGTGCAGTTGCATCGGGTAGATGACCCGGAGGCGCATTCGGCGTTTTCTGCTAGCAACAACCAGCACGTCCTTGGCCCGCAAGGGCTGCCGCTGGTCAAGCCTCCTTATGGCAGCATTACCGCCATTGACCTCAATACCGGCGAGCACTTGTGGCGGACGACGGTGGGCAAAGGGCCGGTCAATCACCCAGCGCTCAAGGGCCTCGACCTGCCGGATATGGGCTGGGACAACCGCACCTTCGTGCTGACCACTCCCCGATTGCTGCTGGCCGCCTCGCAAGACCCGCACGATTTGAGCGACGCTGGTATGGACTACTTCGTCGATCGCGACGCCTACCTGCGCGCCTATGAACTGGCGTCGGGCCGGGAGATCGGCCGCGTCGAGCTGCCTAGCAATGCCTATGGCGCGCCGATGAGCTATGTGGCGGATGGACGCCAGTACGTGGTCGTCGCGGTAGGCAATGATTTTGGCGACCTTGAACGCCCGCCCGAGCTGGTGGCCCTGGCCATTCCGCGCGCGGGCGAATCCCTGCCGCCGCAAGGCCGCGACCGCGGAGACGCCGGACACCCAGCCTTTTACCGGGCCGTCCAAGCCATCGACGCCGGCGATGTGGAGACGCTCAGGGACCTACTCGCCGAACATTCCGAACTAACGGCAGCGCAGGGCTATTTCGGCGAATACTACGAATACCCCTACTTCCGCGGGGCCACCCTTTTGCACCACGTGGCTGGCGAGCCGCAGCGAGTGCCGCTGCCCGCAAACGCCGTTGAGCTGGCCGCGGTCTTACTCGCCGCTGGGGCCGATCCCAACGCCGCGACGTACGATGCGGTCGCGGTACTGGAACTGGTGGCCCAAAGTGCCCAGCTCGACTGGGCTGGTACTAAGGGCGAGTTGGTCGGTCTCTTGGTCGATCGGGGGGCTGACTTGGACAGCAACCGCGGCCGAATACTGTGGAAGGCCCTGATCGCCGAAAACCGCGAACTGGCGAGTCTGTTGATCGAGGCTGGTGCCACGGTCGATTTGCGCTTTGCCGCTGGAGCCAATCGCGTCGATCTGATGGTCGAATTCTTCGATGCCGAAGGCAAGCTGAAACAGGAGATCGGCCATTTGTATCACCCCGACCCGGACACCGTGCTCACTGACGAGCAAATCCTCGTCGAGGCACTCAACTTTGCCGCCTACAGCGGCGCGTTGGAAGCGGCGACCTTCTTACTGGATCGCGGGGCCGACATCAACGGCTTTGCCGGCGCATTCCGGTCCTACGACCACGGCAGTACGCCCCTTCACAAAACCGTCGTCGCCGACCAGCTCGAAATGGCCCGCTTTCTCCTATCGCGGGGAGCCGATTCCCTCGTGGGCGATGTGCGCTTTGACAACACGCCGTACGGATGGACCAACTACAACCAAACCTCTGCGGCTCTCGACGACTTGCTCCGGGAGTATTATCAAGCGGCTGTGGAGAAGGCGGACTAGGAGCCGCTTGCTGCACGGCGAGGCCATGTAGCTTTAGGACCAGATTCCCGTGCGCTTCTGTCTTGACTTATCTGTGCGTCCGGCGTAGGGTTTGGTTTAGAAGAAGATAGCCGCCAAGTTTCCGCTCTGGGTGCCCAAACAGCAGAATATGCTAATCGGCACAGCAAAAATTCCCGACGATGCCTTGGTCGTGCGTGGAGGTAAGAATCGTCCAGAAGACATTCGACGGGGAAGCGGCATTCATCCGAGTGGGATTGTTGGAGTATCCGTAGAAAGCGGCGAAGGAGTATCTGTTGCTGAACTAGCGAGGATGATTCCACACGGACAAGTTGGCGTGACAACCGCTGGTAAAATCCGCAAGGCTGGTGGCGATGTGGTGCGAACCTCTGGCAGGAGTCCTTACCATGCGACGTTGACGGGCCTTACTCACGAACAAGTCAGTAGCCTGCTCACGCCAACCATTGCCAATCCTGTGCGGGAGGAGAAACGATGAACAAGCCAAGAGTTTTCGCCGATTTTCACAATGCCGATCCCCAAGGCCGGTTGCGTTTGAACTGCATGGGCACTGAGGAAGACTTGGCAGCCCAGAACCTTTCCCTGCGGGAGGGGCAAGCCTTGGTTCTCTACAGCGAAGAGTTGGAAGTCGATGGAGTGGTTCACTACTCTAAAAAAGAAAATCTGTGGGTTGCGGTGATTAGTTGGGCGGCGATTAGAAAGCGCACACCCATTACCCAAGCAGAACACCCTACCCTCGATGTAGCGACCTGATCGAGTGTTTCGCGATGCTGGACGAGGACTTGTGCTGTTGGGGCCTTCCGAGGATCGCCTCTGATGCTTGAGTGGGTAGCGTGTTCCCCAATACACCTCGCGCAAGAAGTCAACTCTTGCGTCCCTATGGGGCAATGGTGTCCAAGACGCGCCCATCTTCGGCGACGACCGGCCGTCCAGATGCCCAGTCTCGAAGCCTTCAGGCACTTGTTGGACGCCGACGAGTAGGCCCGCCACGTACCATCTATGACTCAGTTTGAAATTTTACGTAAAGCGGCGTGGAGCTTCTCCAAAAGGCGAGCTTGTTCTTTCCTTTTTTGAAATCCTAAGACCAGACGAAAATCTCCGGTTTGTCCGCCGACATAGCGAAGAAGAAGGCCAGTACGACGCGGCGGCGCTGGCGCGTTAGGCGCTCTACTTCGTGGATGTTTTCGGTGCAGAAAAAGTAGAGATCGCCCGGCGTCAGGCGGACTTGGACGCGGGGGATGCGGTGCTCGGCCGCGTACTCGGCGAAGCGATCTTCGCGCAGGACTTCCTCGACGTGAGGCTGGGTGCCCCAGCAGCGGTAGATAAAGGGTTCGTCGGCGCTTGTTTCACCGCCGGTCTGCAAGCACAGCACTCCGGCGAATTGGCGCTGGAAGTTGGCGACTGCGTATTCGTAGCCGGGGCGGGAGCGTTTGGCCACGGAGTCGTAGTGGGGCCTGTGGCCTTCGGCGGCGTGATACATGCGGAAGATGGCCGGTCCGTAGAGCCGCCCGTCTGGTTCGCGCGCGGTTTGAACTACCTTGCCCTCAGCGAGGTCGGATAGGGCTGCATACATCGTATGCACTGGGTCTGCAAACCCCTCGAAGAGCGTTGAGAACAACTCGTGAGTGCCGGCGGCGTGGGCGAAGAAGGCTGCTGGGTCAGACCCGAGCCGTCCAAGGCTGGTGCCCAGGTCGAGATAGGGGCCGCCGCTTAGCTGGGAAGCCTGGCCCACAGTGGCTGGGTCGAAATAGCCCCGCTCTTCAAAGCGGCGCATCAAGTCGCGGCAGTGGTCGGGCGGATAGGCACCCCGTAGGACCACGGCGGGAACGTCGCCGCCGGCCAAGGCGGAGAGAGGTTGGGGCAGGCTGTGCAGCAGGGCGGCGGTGCTGCGAGCCTCGACGGGCATCCAGGCGTTGGGCTGAGTCATGGAATTCCTTTTCGGCGATCCACGCGAAATACACGGCTATAGGGATAAGGAGTAATAAAGGGACCTATCAATCGTCCCACTCGACATCAGCTCCCAGCTTGTTCAAGTTCTCGACGAAGTGGGGATGAGCGCGGCGGATGGACTCGGCGTTTTGCACCACGCTCTGGCCCGGTATGGCAGCCGCGGTCATGTACAGGGCCACGGCTGCCCGGATGATATAGGGGGCTTCCACCACCGAAGGGCGCAGCGGTTTATCGCCGAAGACGATGATGCGGTGGGGATCGCTGACTACGATGTGGGCCCCGAATTTGACCAGTTCGGGGATCCAGGTAAAACCGCCCTCGTACACTTTGTTCCAAAAGTGCATCACGCCTTTGGCACGCACAGCCAAAGCCACCATGGGCGGCAGCAAATCAACGGGAAAATAAGGCCACGGTGCCGCTTCTATTTTGGGCAGGATATTCGACGTAAAGGGCTCCTGGACCTGAAGGGGCCGGGTCTGGTGCACCATTGCGGCATTGTCCTCGCGGTGTACTTCCACGCCCAGTTTGGCAAAAACCCGATCGATGAGGTCAAAGTGGTGGGGGAGCGTCTTCTCGACGCGGACTTGCCCGCCGGTTATGGCACCTAGGGCCAGGAAGGTGGTGGCTTCGTGATGATCAGAAGAGATGGTCGCTTTGGTGCCCCCCAAGCATTCGACCCCTTCGATGTGCAGGACGCTGGAGCCAATGCCATCAATGTTGGCCCCCATGCTGTTGAGAAAGTGGCACAAATCCTGCACGTGGGGTTCGCTGGCCGCGTTGATCAGAGTGGAGGAGCCCGCTGCTAGAACCGCGGCCATGACAAAATTCTCGGTGGTAGTCACCGACATATAGTCTGCCCAATAGCTCGTCCCCACGAAGGACCTGTCCAGCGATAGGACGGGTGGAGCGCCGGAGATGGTACGGGCACCCAGCCGAGCCATGATTTCTAGATGTGGGTCAATTTCGCGCACGCCTAGGGTGCAGCCCTTGGTGTCGATGGGCAAGGGGAGGCGCTGGAGGCGCTGGAGCAAGGGGGGCAGCAGGAGGACGGAGGAGCGCATTCCTTGGGTCAGCTCCACATCGCCCAATTCATCGGCAAAGCCGGAGTTGTCGATCCGCAGGATATTGGCCGAGCGATCCCAGTCGATGCAGGAACCGAGGGCTTGGAAAAAGCCGACCAGTTTTTGGATGTCAGTGATGTTGGGAATATTGTGCAGAGTCACCGGCTCGTCGGTGAGCAAGGTGGCGCAGAGGATGGGCAGAGCTGCATTTTTATTGCCCGAAGGGACGATCACGCCAGAAAGGGGTTTGCCCCCGTTGACAATAAGACTGGACATATAGAGCCTTCTAAATTGGTTGCGGACGCCACGCACGGGACCGCCGTGCAAGCCCTAGATAATTATATCCTAACGGTGTCCATCTCGCCAGACTGCATCCTAGCGACGCTGGGACCTGAGAATATTTACAGATGGCGGTAATGATTTGTTGTAACTCATTGCCGCTGTGTTGATTAGATCGCCACCTCTCGACCCGTACGCGCCGATTCGTAACAGGCATCGACGACCTTTTGCAGGTTGAGTAGTTGGCGGGCATCTTGCATGTCCCAAGGCTCGCCGGCGCGGAGTTGGGCGATGAGGGTGGCGTCTTGGGTGTGGACGCTTTGGGACCAGTCGTTCGACGATCTCGCCTTCGATATCGACCTTGACTGCAAAGGGCTCGCCGGTGATGGTGGCGCGGGTGGTGGTCAGTTCAAAGCTGTGGAAGTTGGTCACCTCGCTGCACCAATTGCCCTCCAAGGAATAAAAGGTGCCGTTGTCAAAGCGCACCAAGCCGCTGATGAGGTCTTCGGCGTCGTAGCGCGCGTGGATGGCGGCATCGACCTTGGGCCCGCGCTTGCCGGGGAAGAGGCGGCGGGTCGCGGCACTGACAGTGAGCGGATTGGGCGAGCCGCCGACCCACATTGCCAAGTCGAGCGTGTGGACCAGGGTCGAGGCGAGGACTCCGCCGCCGGAGGTGGCTAGGTGGTAGTGTGGCCCCCAGACGGGCGGATCGTCGTGGCAGCCCCACGCCTTGGCGAACACGGGTTCGCCGATGGTGCCGCCTTGGACTAGGTCGTGCAAATACCGCGAACTCGGCATATAGCGCATGTTGGTGCCGAGTTGGACTTGCAGCCCGGTCGCCGCGGCTTTGGCGAGGACGGCTTCGGCTTGCGCGACATTCATCATAAAGGGCTTTTCGCACAGCACGCAGGCCCCGGCGTCGAGGCTGGCCAAGGACATGGCCTCGTGCGTGTTGGGCATGGTGGCGACGATGACCAAGTCGAGGTCGCCGGGAGCGAGCATGTCACGATAGTCTTGGCCAGAGCTGGCAGGCCGCGGCGAGGCGCTCGTCGTCGAGGTCGCAGACGGCAGCAACCGTCGCTTGGTCCGCGCCCAGTGCTTTGAGGCAGGCAAAGTGGACGTTAGCTTGAGTGCCGCAGCCGATCATTCCGATGCGCACGGCGCGATCTAGCATGGATAGTTCCTTTCTGCTGGTGGCTCAACGCAGGTTTTCAGCATATAATGTCCCTCTGAATACGTAGAGTGAAACACAACCGGCGTCAAGGTGCCGGACAAACGCGAGGCTATGAATGAAGACGCCAGATAAGTGTAAGGATATGGGAGATATACGTGCGGAGATCGATCGAATCGATAGAGAAGTTATTGCGCTGCTAGGTCAACGGTTTCAATACGTGCAGGCAGCAGCACAATTCAAAACGAGTGCGGAGAGTGTGAAGGCTCCAGAACGACTAAAATCCATGCTAGAGCAACGAAGACTATGGGCGGAGGAGGAAGGCCTCAGTCCAGACGCGATTGAGAAGATGTACAACGATCTCGTGAGCCACTTTATCAAGGAAGAGATGACAAAATGGAAAACGGCGGTCGCTACTAGTGATTGAGCGGCGATTCCTCAACCACCGGCTCTAGGACTCGGCTGGGGTGTCGGCGAGTAGTCCACGTGGGGTACGTAGGAGGATGATGCGGTGCGCACGGCGCGGTATAGCATGGATAGTTCCTTTCTGTTGGTAGCTCAGCGCAAGTTTTCGGCGTATAATGTCCCTGAATAAGTAGAGCTAAATGCAACCGGCGTTAAGGTGCCGGACAAACGCGAGGTTTGGCTATGACGCAACAGGTAGATGTGCTGGTTATCGGCGGTGGCGTCGTCGGTATTTGCGCGGCGCACTTTCTCCAGGGGCAGGGCCGCGAGGTTACTGTGGTCGAAAAGGACGAGGTCTGCGCGGGGAGTTCGTATGGCAACGCCGGGCTGATCGTCCCCAGCCACAGCGTGCCGCTGGCCGAGCCAGGAGTCATTGCTCAGGGCTTGCGCTGGATGTTCGACCCGGACAGCCCCTTCTACATCAAATGGCGCTGGGATCTCGACCTCGTGGCTTGGCTGTGGCAGTTCCGCGGGTGCGGCAGGCCATGCCGCTGTTGCGCGATATGCACTTGGAGAGCTTTCGGCTCTATGAGGCGCTAGCTGCGGAATTGGATTTTGCCTTTGGGCACGAGGGACGGCTCTTGCTGTGCAAGACCGAGCAGGGGATGGAAAGCGTCCACGAAGAGGCCGAGCTGATGCAGGAGATAGGGATAGAGGTGGAAATGATCGATGCCCAACAGGCGCAGCAGCGCGCCGCGGCCGTGGAATTGGACTGCGTGGGTGGAGCGTTTTACGCGCAAGATGCCCACTTGGATCCGGCGCGTCTCGTGCGGGCCTTGGCTGCTCGTTGCGTCGAGCGCGGGGTGCAGCTCAACGAGAAAACCGAGGTGTTGGGCTTTGGCAAAAAAGGGCGTCGCCTGCGAGTGGTCGAGACAACGCGCGGGGATTTTGCCGCTGACGAAGTCGTACTGTGCAGCGGGGCGTGGTCTCCAGGCGTGGGCCGCGGGCTGGGCCTGTCTCTGCCGGTGCAGCCGGCCAAGGGCTACAGCGTCACCGTCCACAAGCCGGATCCGTGCCCGGAGGTACCGTTGATGCTGGTGGAGGCCCGCGTTGGCACCACTCCAATGGGCGACAAGCTGCGCTTTGCTGGTACGCTCGAATTGGCGGGCATGGATACGTCGATCAACCGTCGGCGGGTCGCCGCGATTGTACCGGCGTGGACGTCGGATGAGCTAGAGCTCATCGAGGTGTGGCGGGGGTTGCGGCCCTGTACGCCGGACGGCTTGCCCTTTTTGGGGCGGCCGCGGGCCTACGACAATCTCACGGTGGCGGCTGGGCACGCCATGGTTGGGGTCTCGCTGGGGGCGGTGACCGGGACGGTGATCGCGCGGGTGGTCCAGGGGGAGGAGCCGGGTTTTGATCTGAGTTTGTGCAATGTGGATCGTTTCGGATAGGAGGGGCAGATGCGTTACGCACTGGGCATTGACTTGGGCACTGGAAGCACTAAGGCCGTCCTGATCGACGAGTCAGGCGACCTTATCGGCAGGGGGCAGGCCGAGTATCCGCTCTACAAGCCGCATCTTGGGTGGGTTGAGCAGGACCCGGAGGATTGGTGGCGAGGGCTGTGCGAGTCTGCGCGTCAGGCTATCGCCGATATTGATCCAGCGCAGGTCGCCTGTGTTGGCCTGTCGGGGCAGATCAACGGTGCGGTATTTGTCGATAGAGCCGGGCAGCCTCTGCAGCGGGTGCCGATCTGGCTCGACCATCGCTCGCAGGCAGAGTGCAATTGGGCCGAGCAGCGGGCGGGGGATCTGCTGCGGGAACGGACGCTAATGCGGTTGGGGCCGGTTAATACTCTGGCGAAGGTGTTATGGGTAAAAGACCATGCGACAGATGTTTATAAGCAAAGTCGCTGGATGCTATTGCCCAAGGATTGGCTGCGCTACCGGCTCACCGGACAGATAGCAGCCGAGGTGTCGGATGCCTCGACAACTGCGGCGTTTGATCTGCACGAGCGCCAGTGGTCCGGGGAAATTTTGGAGGCGTTGGAAGTCAATACGGAGCTGTTTCAGTGGTCGGAGCCATAACTCAAGAGGCCGCTGAGCAGACTGGGTTGGCCGAGGGCACGCCTGTCGTCGCTGGCGGCGGGGACATGCCCTGCATGATTCTCGGCGCCGGGGTGATTGAACCGGGCATTATCAGCTTGGGCATTGGCACGGCGGCGCACGCCACGGCTTTTGCCGATACGCTGGATCCACGGGCCTTTGACAAGCTCTGGCCGATGTGCCATCCCATCCCCGGCAAATACGCTTGGCTGGGTTGCTCGTTTACTGGAGGGGCCTCGCTCAAGTGGTTTAAGGAGGAATTCGGGGGCAGCTACGAGGAATTAACCGAGGCTGCGGCTGCGGTTCCCGCTGGTGCCGAAGGGGCGTTTTTCATGCCTTGGCTTGAAGGAAGGGCCACGCCGCGTCCCGACGCCCACGCTCGCGGGGGCTTTGTCGGGTTGTCGCTGGCACACACGAAGGGGCATCTGGTGCGGGCAGTGCTGGAGGGGGTCGTCTTCGACTTGCGGCACTCGCTCGATTGCTTCGCTGAAATCGGCTTGCCCATCGACGAACTGCGGATCGGCGAGGGCGGCTCGCACTCGGAGGTATGGCGGCAAATCCAGGCCGATATTTTGGGGCGCGATGTGGTGCGGATCGCCACGGACGATCTGTCGGCGATAGGGGCGGCGTTGTTGGCGGGCATTGGCGGCGAACTCTATGCGGATTTTGCCACCGCCTGCCAGCGCACAGTCAAATTGGCCGAGACGGTGCACTGCGACCCAGAGCGGGTCGAGGAATATCGGCGAGCTTTTGATCGCTACCGGGCGCTTTATCCGGCGTTGCAGGACTGGTATTCTTGATGTCCGAAAGGGAAATGACCTCGTTATGATATTGTGCTTAGTGAGACTGTGGATAATTGGAGCAAAAGGTAATATCGCATGATTACGCAAATTGAGATCGGGGGCTACCGGCTTCTCGACGGGTTTGAGGCCGACTTTGAGCCGCTGACCGTAGTGATCGGTGCTAATGCCGTCGGCAAAAGTACGCTGATCGATTGTCTGCAACTGATTGCCGAGTGTTGCGAGTTTCCGCTAAATACCGCGATCAGTTGGCATCATGGGTCAGCGTCCCTGCTGACGGCAGGGAATGGGAATGGGCAGTTGGCTTGGAGCGTCACCTTTCGCAAGCCTCCTACATGGGATGATTTTCCATTGGCGGAGGGAGAGGCCCTTGTGTACGAGGTCGTTCTGCAAGCTGATGCACAGGGTCAGATGCACCCGCAATACGAGGTTCTCAGAAATCAGAAACCAGCACCGGGATTCCCGGAACCCTTCAAGTTTCTGGAGGCAACCCCGTATCAGCGACACATATTCGATAGAAAACAGCGCCAATTGATACCGTTTGATGAAGCGCAATCTTCTCCCGCTATCATTTGTGATGCCGATTCAGTGGCAGCCCCCCCGAGCAGTGGACAGGCAGACGCACAACAAGAGGCGGCGTTGCTGCTTTCGCAGATCCGATTCTTTAATGAGTTTCCCATTCCTTCCTCAGTGCGCGTTCTATTAGCGAATATGGCGTTCTATCCGGGTTTTGATGTGACTCGGTCTTCCACGCTCCGCACCAACGCCGCCGATATCAAGCCGGTTACAACATTATCGGCTAACGGCGACAACTTGGGGACCGTGCTGCACGAAATACTGACCCGATATGACTATCGTTCATCAGCGGAAGAGTTGCGCGATTTTCTGCGCGTAGCCTATCCCGCATTTGAGGAAATTCATTGCGATACCACCTTTGGAACGCCACCACAAGTGCTCGTCCGGATGCGAGAGCAAGGCATGTCCCGATCTATGGAGATGTGGGAGCTGTCAGACGGCATGCTGCGGTTTTTGTGCTTGGCAACGGCGCTGCTAAATCCACGGCCCCGGCCACTGGTGGCCATTGATGAACCGGAATTGGGCTTGCATCCCGGGCTGTTGCCGATTGTGGCTGAGATGATCAAGACAGCGGCGGAGCGCACCCAAGTGCTGGTGACGACGCACAGCCCGGATCTGCTCAACTGCTTTGACATAGCCGATGTTGTCGTAATGGCACGTAATAAGGATGACGCAAAGGTCGCGTGGCATCGTCCCGCAAACCGCAAGACGCTTGTGCAAATGCTCGATAACATTGCCGGCGAAACGTTGGGGGACCTGCACCGCTCCGGCGAATTGGAGGCCGGCGCATGAAGATATGGGTTTTTGTGGAAGGGAGATCGGATGTTCAGGCACTGTCGGCATTGTGGAACGGCTGGAATCAGAAGCTCAGTGAGAAAAGATGGAGCATTAAGCTAATACCTCTTGAAAACAAGTCTAACTATTTCAGAAAAATTGGCTCACGAGCGACCGAGAAATTAGCAAATGCTGCGCACGACCTCGTTGTCGGCTTACCCGATCTCTATGGTATTGCTTACCAGTGGGCAAAAAACAGGGCCAAAGGTAGTATCGCATGATTACGCAGCGAGTGATATGTTTGACACTTGAGGCTAAAATTACGTAATTTTTAAAAAAAATAATACGTATAAATACAGTCCAAAGGAGGCTAAGGTGGCCGTTAAAAAACTGACCCTGAGTGCGCCAGAGGAAGTTATCGCCGAGACCAAGCGGATCGCAGCAAAAAAGAAAACTAGCGTTTCGGCACTTTTCGTCCGGCTTTTTCGCACGATTGACCAAGAATGCGATCCTAAAGACGCCTTAGGCCCGATTGCGCTCAGGGCGTCTGGAATCGTGAAGTTGCCAATGGACCGAGCGGAGAGCGAGTTGCTCGAAAACGCGCTTGCGGAAAAATATGGGGTGCGGTAGTGATTGCGCTGGTGGATACCAATGTTCTGCTGGATGTACTCACGCGCCGCGAACCCCACTATCGAGCCTCTGCATACGTTTGGACGCTGGCCGAGCGCGGGGAAATTACGGCGTTCATTTCAGCCATTAGCTTCAACAACATTTACTACATTGTGCGAAAAGCCGAAAGCAAGACAAAGGCCGAAAAAGTATTGAAACTGCTGCGGGATACATTCGATTCGGTGGCCCCCGACGCCAAAATCATCAATCAGGCTATCGACTCAGCCTGCGACGATTTCGAGGATGCCATTCAATTTCATTCTGCCGTTCGAGTTGGAGCCCATGTTCTTATCACGCGCAATCCGAGCGACTTCCCCCAGCTAGGAATGAGCATTGCGACGCCCGAGGAGTTTCTGCAAATATGGGCCGATCGACTCAGCGAATGCTCATAAACGCCCTACCCTCGACATAGCGACCTGATTGAGTATTTCGCCTTTACCGGGAATTTTCTTGCTGTTCATTCCTAACCCTCGATAAACGGCCCTTCTTCCTGCAAGCGCTTGAGGACGCGGGCGTATTCGGCTGAGCCGTCGTCGGTCCAGTACTCAAAGTTGAGGCCCTCAAGGCGGCCCTCTTCGGTGCCGGTCAGGCGGTTGATGTTGGGGCTGCCCAAGCTGTAGGCTTTGTGGCCGCCGGCAAAGTGTACCACGCCGATGTAGTCGTACCTGGGCAAGTGGGCACGGGCGGCGGCTAGGGCTAGGGCTTCTTCGTCCACTTCCACGCCTAGCCCTGGGCCTGCGGGCACAGGTGAGAAGCCCTCGACGACTGGGATTTTTTCAGCGATGTCGGATTCGAACTGGTCGTCTATGTTGACGATATGGGCCGAGGCCGTGGGCAGGACCGCGGCTTGGTGCAGGGTGAGGGCCTTCATCAGGGTGTTGCCGCATTGCTGGATCAGGCACTGGATATTGGCCTTGCCGTAGGCAAAACCCGTGCGTCCGCCAATCATGTAGATATCGGCGACCCCGCGAATCACTTCTTGGATGCCGCCCAATTGGGGGACGTGCATGACGAGGGGGATTTTGGTCTTCTCGCGCAGGGTGCGCCAGCCGTCGATATCGCTCCACACCAGCGGGTCTTCGATAAATCCGACGATCGGCGATTTTTCCAGTTCGGCGATAATGGGCAGGATTGTGCCTAGGGTGCGGTTGTGGTTGAGATCCCAGTGCAGTTTGAAGCCGGGTGGTGCTACCTTTTCCGCGGCTCGGGTCTGCTCGATGACGTCGTAGCGGGCGTCCGAGTGCATTTTGAAGACGCGGTAGCCCTGATCGGCAGCGCGCTGGATCTCGCCGGCGAAAACGTCGGGCGGGCAGGGGCGGGTCCAAGCGGCACAGGGGACGGCGTCGCGCACTTTTTGCCCCATTAGCTTGTACGCGGGCACGCCTACGTGCTTGCCCATCAGGTCGTAGAGCGCCATGCCCAAGGCCATGTGGAAATTGTTGAGCAGATAGTCGAAAGGGTTGGTGCCGATGAGCGCGTCGATCTCGGCTTGGGGTACGGGCCTGGGGTTGTCTTCGTAGTCGCCGTGGCCGACTAAACCATTGTCGCCGTGCACTTTAACCACTAGATGTTGATCCATGTCGTACATGCGCATACGACCGGCGTGGTTGTCGTAGCGCTTGGCTATGGGCATGGCGATGGGGATTTGCTCGATGTGGGCGATTTTCATGGGAAGCTCCTATTGGAAAAAGCACGGATTGGGTCTCCAATAATTGACTTGGGTGGTGGCCTGTCAAGGTGGTGGCCGCGTATATTAGGGCACGCTGAATACCTGCAATCATTCTGGATTGAGAAAACCATGATCCAACTCGCCACGTTCCAATCTGACGTCACGCCGCCGCTGGGCCATCCGCTCTGTGCGGGGTGGTATCCACCGGCCAAGGGGATAGCCGACCCGCTGTCTGCCTTGGGACTGATTTTGGTGCCAGACGATCAATTGCCCGTGGTCCTGTGCGCCTTGGATTGGGCTGAGTTGAGCAACGGCGATTACGACCGCTGGCGCGGGGAACTGGCTGGGGCCGTGGGCACCGAGGCCGAGCGGGTGGCCGTACACTGCATCCACGCCCACGATACGCCTTGGCCCGACCGCGATGCCCAGGACATACTCGACGCCCACGGCTGTCCCAATATCATTATGGCCGGCGATTGGGCTGAAAGGGTTCGGGCTCAGGCGGCGCAAGCGGCGGGCGCGGCCCTGACTAAGCTGCAGCCATGCACGGATATTGCGGTGGGTGAGGCCAAAGTCGAGCGGATCGCCTCCAATCGGCGGGTGATGGGGCCAGACGGCAAGGTGGCCGGGGTGCGCTGGACGCAGTGCCGCGATCCACAAGTGAGAGATGCGCCCGAGGGTATCATCGATCCCATGCTAAAGACGATTGGCTTTTACCGGGGAGAGACGGCCTTGGCGCTGTTGCACTACTACGCCGTCCATCCCACCAGCGAGGATGGCACCGGGCTGGTGACGCCTGAATTCGTTGGCTTGGCGCGCAACCGCCGCAGGGAGGAAAGCGGCGTGCCGCATATATACTTCACCGGCTGCGCGGGCAATGTCACCGGATAACCGAGAATTGTTCACCGAGCGCATCCATCGGGCCATGTTGGAAGCGGAGCAGAGTAATGCGCGGCAGCCGCTGGAGCGCGTGCGCTGGATGGTCGAGCCGGTGCAGTTGCCGCCGAGGGAGGATATGGACGAGGAAAACCTGCTGGCGCAAATCGCCTCGTCGGCCACCGGGGCCAAAGTACACAGCAAAGCCGCCCTCATGCTGACGTATCTGCGCCGCCGCGAGCGGCCCATCCCCATCACTTGTTTGCAGCTCAACGAGTTAGTGGCAGTGGTGCATTTGCCGGGTGAGATCTTTATCGAATACCAACTGCGTCCAGATGCCTTTGTCGCGGTAGCGGGATACGGAGATTTGGGGACCGGGTATATAACCTTGGCGAGTTCCTTTGCCGAGGGGGGATACGAGCCGGTGGACGCCTTTGTGTCAGGCCGGTCGGAAAAGATTGTGCGCGCCGCTATCGAGCAGGTTCTGCGGGGCGCGTGAGGAGTATATGGTCGTGGTGAATAGCACAGAGATAACAACAGACGAGAACAGGAGACGAGGATAATGCGCGACTTGCTGGCCGGAACTGGCGGTGCCCGGATCACTCCACCGATCGGCTGCCCCATGGGTGGGTACGGTGCCCGCGACCACGGGGCCGAGGGCGTACACGACCACCTCAACACCCACGCCCTGTTCCTCGACGACGGCTCGACCCAGGCTGTGATTATTGCCAACGATCTGCTCGGTATGCGGGCGGAGCAGGTCGCTCGCGTGCGCGAGTTGGTACACGCGGCGACGGGGGTGCCCGAGTCCCACGTATTCCTCGCCTTCTCGCACACGCACGGCGGTCCGCTGATGTACTCTGATTTTTCGGCGCTGGAGGAACAGGTCGCCACCTATATTGACGCGGTGAGCCACTACATGGCCGGTGCGGCTCTACAGGCGGCCACCTCGGCGGTGCCCGTGCGCTGGGGCACGGGCCGTCATCCGCTGCAGGTCGGCGTCAACCGCCGAGAGCGACAGGCGGATGGCACGACCCGCATTGGCGTCAACCCCGACGGAGCGGTGGCGCCTTGGGTCGATGCAGTGTGGTTCGAGCGCGACGACGGCGGTCCACTGGCAGTGATCTACCAGCACGCGGCCCACGGGACCTGCCTAGTGAGCGACAACTACCTGTTCACAGCCGACTGGATCGGCCACGCCATGCAGCTAATCGAGGCCCAACTGCCGGGCGTGACGGCGCTGTTCGTCAACGGCTGTGCCGGCAATATCAACCCTCATCCGCGCGGCACCTTCGCCCTCGCCGCGCGCCACGGTACCAGAGCTGGTGACGCGGTGCTACAGACGGTGTTGGACCGAGCCGATCTGAGACGGGGTGGCCGACTGCGCTGTGCCCAGCACGCCTTTGAACTGCCTCTCCAGCCCATGCCGTCGCAACAGGAGTGCGAGCGCGAACTGGCGGAGTGGGAGCCGGCCTTTCGTCAACTCAAGGGCGAGCACCACCGGAGCTGGCAGGTCTGCCGCCACTACTTTGCCGCAAAGGAGCGGTTCGATGCATGTCAGAGCGGCTCGGTGGCCACGGGTCTGCCCCTTGAATTGCAGGTTGTGGCCCTAGACGACGTGGCCCTCATCGGCCTGCCGGGGGAGATCTTCGTCGAGACGGGGCTGGCCATTGCCGAGGCGTCGCCTTTTTCCTTGACCTTGCCCGTGGGGTACGCCAACGGTGCCATCGGCTACGTGCCGACGAGTGAGGAGGTGCCCTACGGGGGCTACGAGGTCCTCGATGCGAGGGCGAGCCATCAGGGGCGCTTTCTGCGCGATGACGCGGATCGGGTCCTGATTGACGGGGCACTTCGGGCCTTGGAACTGGCTGCGGCAGAGTGAAATCCGTGGATTATCTCGCGGCACTCTTGGCGGGCGTTGAGGGCCTGAGACCGCGGCTGCCGGCAATCTCGGAGGTCGCCGACCAAGTCGCTGGACGCCTTGTGGCGGACAGACGGCTACTGCTGGCTAGCGTGCGGCCGGACTTTACATCGGAGGGGTTTGTTCGCTCCGGAGGGCTGATGCTGGCCGAGGAGTGGACACCCGAGACGGTGCTGTCGCCGAATGACGTGGTGATTCTCGGCTGGTCGGGGGGCCCGCCGGATCAAGAATTGGAGTTGTTGCGGGATCTGCGCGCCTCGGGTGCTCTGATCGTCGGCATTGGGCCGGCCTCGTGGGCTGGGGCGGATTCGCAGTTGGGTGCCGACCTATTTCTGGAGAGCGAAGTTCCCCTGTCAGAAGTGGTTACCGCTCCCTTCGGCGGCGAGGGTTATCCGCTGATCTCCCTGCAGAATTTGGTTGTCTTGTGGACCTTCACCGGCGAGATCGTGGCCGCCTTGACCCGGATCGGGCGGATGCCTGCCATGTATCAGAGCGTGCTGGTGGCAGGGGCGAGGGATCGCAATGCCCGGTTTGTCGGCTCGCGGTTCCACCAGACACACCAAGTGCCAGCGATGCCTCCCGGACAGGTGGGTGGGGACTATCTGGATGCAATTGGAGCGATTCTGCGCGCTCTGATTGAAGAGGAGGCGGGGGCGATTGACCAGGTCGGTGCGGTCTGCACTCAGGTACTCAACAATGGCGGCGTCATCCATGCGGGCATGATCTCCCACTTTCCCGTGTATCAGCACGGAGCGCCGGGCGATCCGCTGTACATGCGTCGCCTAGCGCGGCTCGATGGGGAGTCGCCGTCGGTGGCCGAACTCGAGCGCGAGCTACAGCGAGGGGATTTGTTCTTCTTCCTTGGATACTACCGGCGGCCAACGCAAGCCTACCAGATTGCGCGCCGGGCAGGTGCGCGGATCGTTGAGGTGATTACCGGGGATGAATCAGACGGCTCGCCGCAGCCGGACTATGTCATCCGGCCGAAGTGGCCTTTCGGCGATGCGGTGACGCGGGTACCGGGGTATGACGTGGAGATCTTGCCCAGTTCCGGTATTGTGCAGACGGCGATTTACTGGGCCGTGGTGGCGGCGAGCTGGCAGGCGCTCGCTGAGCGGGCCGCGTCCACTTGTACTGTGAGGTAGAAATGATAAGCAGCACGGAGACAACAGTTCAGCTCAGCAGCGGAGAAAAGTTGACGATCGAGGTGTGCGAGCCGCCCTTTCCCGGTGGGGAGCACAGCCTCTGCTGGTGGGGGGATATTGCCGCCGACCTGATGGCAGGGAACCTGCGGCCTTGGCTATACACGCGCCCTACTACTTGGGGAAAATCGACGGAGAGTTGGTGGGCTACATGGGTTGTCAGACGCCCGCGGATACGCGCGAGGTGGGACTTGTCGAGTTCGTCTGGATCGACGAGGCACACCGGCGCAAGGGGATCGCTTCACTTCTGCTCGGTCGGCTCGTGGAGGAGTTCGCGCAGGCTGGGGGACTGGCGCTCTATCTGTGTACGGCTAATCCCCATGCCGGTAGCCTGTACGAGCGCCATGGATTCCGCTATTTCGTCGGAGATGGAATGCGCTACTTGGCGCCCGGTGCTGAAGACTTTGATCGCGACTACCTCGACGGTGGTGGTCCGGCCGAGGTTCGCGACGCTGCTTGGGCCGATTTGCCGGGGGCTTCGGTGCTCTACAATCATCCCGAGCCGAGGTGGATCGTGAAGGACTACCTGAGCGAGAGTTTTCGCGACACCCGCTACGAGAGTCACTTTGTGAAGACCTTGCGGCGCTTAGAAGGCCGGCGGGGGTTCTGTCTCGCTCTGGAGAACGCCAAGCGCCGCTTGGTCGGCTTGGCCACGGTCGAACGGCGGGGGACTTTTGCTGAGCAGCACACGGGCATATTGAGCTTTCGCGTGGCACCGGCTTTCAGCGGCCAAGCTGCGGAGTTGCTCAACGCGGCTGTCGAGCGGTGCGCGGCCTTGGAGATCGCGGTTCTGCACGTCTATTTGGCGGACTGCGACGCCGATCAGAAGCAGCTACTTGCGGAAGTGGGATTTGGCGAAGAGGCGCGCTTTAAGCGGCGGCTGCGGGTCGATGGGCGGTACGTGGATATGGTCGTGTACGGTCGGCTCCTAGCGCAGACGGCGGCAGCTCTCTTCGACGAGGGCTACTACTACGGAGGACGCAAGGACTGGCAGCGGGAGCGAGCTGGCGGCGCGGAATGAAGGGCGCAATCCACAGCGCTCAAACCCTGCTTTGTCGGTATCTAGCCGCAGGCCGCGAAAATCAGTTCGATTAGCTCTGGATTGGCCCCTTCGCCGCCGCGCACCCCGAGCGGATCTGGGTTTTGCACGATCACCAGCTCCTCGCCGGGGAACACGGCGGTGTAATGGCCGCCGGCACCCCAGGAATGAAAGCCGTCGCGCGGCAACTCGGGCCAGATCATGCCCTCGGAGTTGCTCCAGAACCCGTTCCCGTAGAGCCAGTCATTTTCGGGGCAGTGTGCCTTGATATGCGGCGCGACCTGAGTTGAATCGCGCATCCACGCTTCCGGCACGAGTTGTGCATCCCCCCAGCGGCCGTAGTTGCACCATAGCCATCCGGCGCGAGCCAAGTCGAGCGCGGTGGTCGAGATGCTCGTGCCATAGCCGAAAATATTCTGTCGCGCCAAGGGGTGCAGTTCCATGGTGCCCGATGAGAACGCCCATGTCGCGCCGAGCGGCTCGGCCAACTTCTCCTGCATCAGCCGCATGCAGCCGTCGGATTTCTCTGGATTTTGCGCGTCGTAATAGCCGTATAGGTGGGCCACGGCGTGCGAAAGGATATTCATTCCCCAGCTCTGGTAGTGGAACACCGTCCCAGGCTCTTCGCCGGGCTTCATATAGCCGGAGGTATTCGATATGAGCTGGCGGAAGGTAATCTGGCGGTCTTTTGGGAAGGCAGAGCGGCCGTCCTTGGGGCCTGTCCCTTCTGGCACGTCCATATATTCGGGCCAGTAATCGTAGATCGCCGCGTCAACCGAAGGCAGTTTCCCTTCGGCGACGGCGATGCCCAATACATTCGACAGCATCGACTTCCACGTCGACGCTATCGCCAGCTTCTCATCGCGCTCGACCCGATGGTTCCACTCGACGACGAGCTTGCCGCCCCGCACGATCGCGAAGCGGTACTTGCGATCTTCTACGCGTTCGTCCAACCAGACTTTGGCTTTGTCTAGGCGGTCGGGATTGAGGCCGACTTCATCAGCAGGGACCGTCTCCCAGTTATCTTTTGGAAATGTCATGGAGGCCAATGGCTTGCTCCTTGGTCGATGGATGGATCATTAGCTCAGATTTTATTCTTCTCGATGTAATCCCAGTTGATATTCATGCCCAATCCGGGCCGTTGGGGGACGTGGACAAAGCCCTGTTCGTCCATCAGTTCGCCGTGCTCGTGGAGCCAAGGGGCGGGCTGGTCGAAGTCGATGAAGGGGTGCAACAGGCCGCGTTCGTAGAATTCGCCGTTGTGCATGGCGCATAGGGCGTGCAGGTTGCCGGGGCCGCCGCCGTGGATTTCGCAGCGCATGCCAAATGATTCGCACAGATGCACGGTTTTCATCAATGGAGTGAGGCCGCCCACGTCGCCCACGCCGCAGCGGCTGATGTCGCAGGCACCAGCTTTGATCCACTCGGCGCGCACGTACATTTTGCCCTCGCAAGTCTCAGGGCCGCAGATCGGCAAGCTGGTCTGTTCGCACAGCCAGATGTAGGACGACATGCTGTGTTCGTCCATGGGTTCTTCCATCCAGT